>JAUUWG010000108.1 GCA_030589165.1 Desulfobacterales bacterium | reverse complement strand
CATTTTTTTAAAAGGGTAATATCTTTTTGATTCGGTCGGTTAATGATGTATCGGTACTCGGCTCTATCCGGGAACTTCAGGTAATTCACACTCTTTAAAATTGAGTAACATATTATTAATATAAATTAGAAAATGTTAAATCAAGCAAAAGATTGATAATTTCGATTTGTTTTTATTTAAACTTAATAGATAGCCTTGATTTTTATTTAAACTTAAATTAGTTGAAGGTGTCGGCAACTTTCTTATCGAAAACAAGAAGTTTGCATAACCGCCGTTTGGGAGCTTAATATAATGAAATTATTCGACAGCCACTGCCATCTTAATGATAAATCATATGACAACGACTTGGATGAAGTCATAAAACACGCACATGAAGCAAATGTTGATGCGCTCATGATCGTGGGAATAACGGAAAAGACTTCGATTCAAGCTGTTTCTATCGCGGAATTCCGACCGGGATTATATGCGTCGGTGGGCATACACCCCCACGATGCTAAAGATTGCACCCAAGCGGCTCTGGATGTTTTAAAAAAACTTGCCAAAAATCCTAAAGTTCGGGCATGGGGGGAGACAGGCCTTGACTTTAACCGCATGTACTCTTCGCAGGAATCCCAGGAAAAATGGTTTATCAGGCAGATAGAGATCGCAGATGAACTGGAGCTTCCCCTTATTTTCCATGAAAGAGAGAGCCATGGCCGGTTTCTTGAAATCCTGAAAGTACATCATAAAAAAGGCAGAAAAGGGGTGGTTCACTGTTTCAGCGGGAATAAAAAGGAATTGGAGCGATATCTTGAGCTTGGACTGTATATCGGGATAACCGGTATCTTGACCATAAAGAGCAGGGGGGCGTATTTGCGTGAACTTGCTCCTTTTATTCCCACGGAACGTATCCTTATTGAAACGGATGCGCCTTATCTGACACCGGCCCCGGAAAAAAATCGCACCCGCCGTAATGAACCCGCCTTTGTTAAGTCCGTGCTGATAAAACTTGCAAAAGAAAGAGGTGAAGATCCCGAATATCTCTCTGCCGCACTATGGGATAACACCTGCCGATTGTTTGATATTGATAACGTTTTTTGAGTTCGGGATTTGTAAATTGTTCATGCCGTAAAAAAATCTTAATACTCTAAAATTTGTTTAATTATGACAAGGTTTCAAATAGTTAGAGGGATCGGATTTTTATTGTATTGTGGAACAGGATGTGTAAATTAATTTAATTTTATACTTAACCGGATTTT
The DNA here is from genome assembly GCA_030589165.1 of Desulfobacterales bacterium. GTDB lineage: Bacteria > Desulfobacterota > Desulfobacteria > Desulfobacterales > JAFDHS01 > JAFDHS01. The sequence goes on along the minus strand of JAUUWG010000108.1, from coordinate 4,542 downwards.
TAAAAAGGGGTCTTTTTTATATAACTTTAAAATTTTAGAAGGTATTTGACTATGGACAATCAGTTAAAGGAAATTTTGGACAGACATAAGGGTAAAAGAGGGAATACGATCGTGGTTCTTCAAGATATACAGAATCTGTATCAATATCTCCCTGAAGAGGCATTAACTCACTTGTCGGAATATTATCACATTTCCTTATCCGAGATTTACGGGGTTGCAACCTTTTATTCTCAGTTCAAATTCACTAAACCGGGGGATTATCAAGTCAAAGTATGCCATGGAACCGCCTGTCACATCAACGGTGCGGTCAGGATTTCCAGTACCGTGGAGGATGCGCTTGAGATAAACGCGGGAGAGACGACTCCGGACGGCAAATTTTCCATTGAAAATCTGGCCTGCCTGGGGTGTTGCAGCCTTGCACCGGTTGTCATGATCAATGAAAAGGTCTATGCAAATTTGGATGAGAAAAAGGTAAGAAAAGTTCTGAAAGCCTATTAATATGTTACGGCTGACATGAAAATTTAGGGAGAATCTACACATGACTATCAAAAAGATAGTGGTTGGGCTTGCAAGCTGCGGCATATCTGCCGGCGGCGATATTGTCTATAAGGTGTTTGAAGAATTTATTGAAAAAAATCCGGATGCCGGTGTTGAGTTGTCCAAAACAGGGTGTATCGGTTCCTGTTTCCGAGAGGTCCTGGTTGATCTTATCGATGAAAAGGGGACCTATACCTATGCAGACGTTACCCCTGAAACGGCTCAGGAAATTATCGAAAAACATGTCGTTAACGGCGAGGTGGTTGAAGATTATATTCTGAAAACGCCTGAAATCAATCATGAACATTCCTTTTTTGATAAGCAGAAGAGAATTGTTTTAAGGAATACCGGTCTGATAGACCCTGAAGATATCGATGAATATATAGAAAGAGACGGATATAAAAGTATAGAAAAGGTGTTAACCTCCATGTCCCCTGAAGAGGTCAGGGATACGGTACTGAAATCCGGACTCAGGGGAAGAGGCGGCGCAGGATTTCCCACGGGACTCAAGTGGAGTTTTGCCGCAAAGGTGGAGTCGGACAAAAAGTATGTCATATGCAATGCGGATGAAGGTGATCCCGGCGCATTCATGGACCGATCGGTTTTGGAAGGCGATCCCCATTCCGTTCTGGAAGGTCTTGCTATTGCGGCATACGGCATAGGTTCCGATGAAGGCTTTATCTATGTTCGGGCCGAATATCCCCTTGCCATCGAAAGACTGAAGTTGGCCATTGAAAAGGCAGGGGAAAAAGGCTTTTTAGGGAAAAATATCTTTGGGACCGATTTTTCTTTTGATATTCATCTGAAGATCGGTGCCGGTGCATTTGTCTGCGGCGAAGAGACGGCATTGATTGCTTCTATCGAGGGGAAAAGAGGCATGCCCAGTATCAGGCCGCCTTTTCCGGCCGTGAGCGGTGTGTGGGGTAAACCTACCATCATTAATAATGTCGAGTCACTGGCCAATGTACCCTACATCATTTATCACGGCTGGGAAGGATTTGCTTCTATTGGAACGGAAAAGTGCAAGGGGACAAAGGTATTTGCGCTTACCGGCAAAATAAAAAAACCGGGTCTGGTTGAAGTTCCCATGGGTATAACCTTAAGGGAGATCATCTTCGATATCGGCGGCGGTATCAAAAATGACAAAAAATTCAAGGCGGTTCAGCTCGGTGGTCCTTCCGGCGGCTGTATTCCCGAACATCTTCTCGATACTTCCGTTGACTATGAGTCCTTGAATCAAACCGGTGCCATCATGGGTTCCGGCGGCATGGTGGTCATGGATGAAGATACCTGTATGGTGGATGTCGCCAAGTTTTTCATGAATTTTATCAAGGAAGAATCCTGCGGTAAATGTACCTTTTGCAGAATCGGAACCAAGCGGATGCATGAGATACTGGAAAGCATAACCAACGGTGAAGGTCAAGAGGCCGATATAGAGAAGCTTGAAGAGTTGGCTGCAAAGGTCAAAGACGGGTCCTTATGCGGGTTGGGACAGACCGCCGGGAATCCCGTTCTTACAACCATACAATATTTCAGGGATGAGTATCTTGAGCATATCCAAAACAAGAAGTGCCCGGCCAAGGTATGCAAGCCGCTGTTGACATATACGATTGACCCTGATGCATGTACCGGATGCAGGGCATGTGCAAAAAGATGTCCGGTTGAGGCTATCAGCGGCGAAAAGAAAGAGCCGCATACCATCGATCAGGATAAATGCATCAAGTGCGGCAATTGTTATTCTGCATGTAAGTTTGACGCCGTTATTGTGGATTAAATTTGAGCAATAAATATTTATAATATATTGTGGAGCTTATAATGGCTAAATTAGTTATAAACGGAAAAGAAATCATTGCAGAGGATAATCAGAATCTGCTTGAGGTGATAAAAGAAAACAACATTGATGAGGTTCCAACGCTATGCAACAATAAATTTTTGGAGCCGTTTACTTCCTGCTTTTTATGTGCCGTTGAAATAGAGGGAGCCCGCAGCCTTCGGCCGGCCTGCGCAACCACGGTTACGGACGGAATGGTGGTCAGTACCAACAGCGAAAGGGTAAGGGAATCGAGAAAGACAAACCTGGAGCTGCTTTTGTCAAACCATCATGCAGACTGTTATCCTCCCTGCCGTCTGAACTGTCCGGCAAACGTCGATATCCAGGGTTATATAGCGCTGACCGCAAGGGGCCTCTATAAAGAGGGGCAGAAACTGATGAAGGAGACCAATCCCCTGACGATGGTCTGCGGCCGGGTCTGCGCAAAGCCCTGCGAGGATGCTTGCAGAAGGCAATATATTGACGAACCTGTAGACATAAAAAATATCAAACGGTTTTTATCCGATTCGGATCTTGAATCTGAACAGATGTATGTACCCGAGACCGGGCCGGATACAGGTAAAAAAGTTGCCGTAATCGGAAGCGGCCCTGCAGGTCTTTCCGCTGCCTATTACCTGCGAATAAAAGGGCATGGGGTAACCATCTTTGAGAAACTGCCGAAAGGCGGCGGCATGATGCGTTACGGCATTCCCGAATACCGGCTTCCCAAGGCCGATCTTCAAAAGGAGATCGACTCCATCCTGAGCATGGGCGTTGAGATAAAATATAACCAGGCGCTGGGGGAAGATATAACCATTGATGGTCTTTTTGATTCCGGTTACGACAGTGTTTTCCTGGGAATCGGTGCTCAGCTCGGCAGCAAGACGGGCACTACCGGTCATGACCTTGAAGGGGTGATGCAGGGCGTTGATTTTCTGCGTGATGTGAATCTGGGCAAAGATATTAAACTCAATGGAAATGTTTTCGTTGTCGGCGGTGGCAATGCAGCCATAGATGCCGCAAGGTCGGCCCTTCGTCTGGGTGCGGACAAGGTCTCTATCGTATACAGAAGATCGGAAGCGGAGATGCCGGCCCACCATGAAGAGATCGAGGATGCCAAGGCGGAAGGCATTGAACTGAAAATTCTGAATAATCCGGTTGAATATATCGGAGAAAATGGAAAATTAGCTTCAATCAAACTCATTAAGATGCAGCTTGGCGAGCCTGATGCCAGCGGCAGAAGAAGACCCGAGGCCATCGAGGGAAGTGAGTATGAAGAGACAGCGGCTTTTGTTATCGAGGCCATCGGACAGAAAATAGATACCAGCTTTCTGGGCGGCATCGAGTTGACGAATCGGGGGGCAATCATGGCCGATGAGAATCTTTTCCTCACCAGCCGGGATGGTGTCTTTGCCGGTGGAGATGCGGTGACGGGTCCCTGGATTATTATCGGCGCCGTGGCCCAGGGCAGAAAGGCCGCCCATGTGATCGACCAATATCTTAAGGGTGAAAAACTCGAACCTGAAAACCGGCTCGGCTTTCATATCCGAAAAGAAGACTTCGAAGAATTAACGCCAAAAGATTTTGAGGATAAAGAGAGAATTCCGAGAAATCAAATACCAAAAGAATCCGCGGATACAAGGACCACGTCCTTTATTGAGGTGGAAAAAGGATTTACCGTAGAGGATGTTTTAAAGGAAGCCTCACGGTGCATGGAGTGCGGATGCCAGGACATCCATGAGTGCAAGCTTAAAAAATATTCCCAGCAGTATGAAGTGGAAAAAGAAAAGTATATCGGCGGCGAATACCGTCGCAATCTTTACGAATCCGCCCATCGGTATATCGATGTGAATACTGAAAAATGCGTTAACTGCGGACAGTGTATCCGGATATGTGCCGAGGTGCAGAAACAGAGCGTCTTTGCCTTTGACAAACGCGGGTTTGAGGCAACACCGGTTCCTTATGTCTATCAGGCCCTGGATGAAACCAATTGTATTGCCTGTGGTTCCTGTGTATCGGCATGCCCGGTCGGTGCTATTACCGAAAGATTACCGTTAGGCAAACCGGGTCCGTTCGAGAACCGATTGACCGAATCGTACTGCAACCGCTGCGGTGATGGATGCAAGATCGTTGTTGAAGCCAGAGATGGAAATTTTGTTAAAATTGCGTCCAAAATCAAAAATGAAGAATTTTTT
>JAUUWG010000147.1 GCA_030589165.1 Desulfobacterales bacterium | reverse complement strand
CTTTTGATGACAGGCAGATTCGAAACAAAATCCTTATGACATTCAGAGCGAATTTATTTCAACGAGTTTTTCTGAATTAAGCTGCCCGAAATCAAGAGCCGCACAAACGACCTGGTAATTTTCTTTTAGAAACGTTTCGGTCGCTTTTGCTATATTCTGATAAAATAAGGTTTCAGCTTCTTCAATGATGTTACCGGTAAATTCCGGTATCCAGGCTATTAGATGACTTTCTAAAAAATATTTCTGTTTTTGAATAAAACCGATGGCTGTTTCTATGTCTGAGTTGGAGAAGGCTTTGATTTCTTTGAAAATTAAATAATACATGAATTCAAGTTCAGCGGTGATGTGATCGGGGGCATCTTTAAAATTCTTTGCAGTGTCCAGGCCCTCTTCCCGGTATCTGTTTTTTACGTCAAGGGTGGAGTCACCCATAATGGTCCGTCCGTCATCCAAATACACCGACCCGTACGGAGGGGCCAGCAGTTTATACGGACCAACGAATAGTCTTGCAAAATCAACTTTAAGTGCCTCAAAATTTTGGCCGTTTTGAATTTCTTTGCGCATGCGCCGCACACAATTAGCCGCAGTCTCACTCACATTTGCCAAGTGGAGCTCTAAATTATCCAATGTGTCAGATAAGTCCGGATTCGGCAGAAAGTAGCATTCGCTCAACAGTCGAAATGCCTCCATTCTCGACAATTCATGGTTCAACAGGTTTTTTGTTTCCATATCTATCCTTAAAAGCTTTGAGTTTTGAGTTGATACGATGCCGACCCCTTTTCAGCCGGCATTGAATGTCTTTTGTTCGTTGTTTATTGAGGTGCTTCCGCCAGTTTCAGATAACGTTCTCCCAGGGTATACAACAGCAGCATGACGGCAAGGGTAAACACAAACACCATCCATTCCCAAATGCTTGGAAAATAGCTGATAAACGCAGGGTATTGCTCTGCCTTAGGTCCAACGGGATGGCTCTGTCCGGCCAACAGAATTTCCATATGCATCATCAGCGTACCGACCAATATTAAAGCTGAGATGACGATTTTGCCGCCAATGTTCTTACGCACTGAAGGTATCAGCAACAACACAAACGGCAGAAAAAGCCCAAGCAAGACTTCAAAGTGAAAACCCCGCCATGCGCCGAAAGCATGCTCAAATTTATGGTAAACCAGAAATTCCGGGACCGTTGAGGCCGATTCGATGGCGAATTTGACAAGCGAAAGGACAACCGCAATACCCGCAACGTACGCAAAGATGACGGTAAACTCATTGTACAAAGGGGTTTGGCGTTCAACGGCGCCGTTGCCGGTGACTCGATGAAAGATCGTGCTATACAGCAAAAACAGGGCTGTGCCGCTTAGCAGTCCCAGCACAAGACTGTAAACCGACATCATTGAGCCGAAGTAGGTGACGCGCGATTCGGTGATGCCAAAAACCGAGCCGATCATTAACGGCGCTATCAGGGCAAGCAGAAAAGATATTACGCCTAAGGCGTTGCTGAATCCGCTGTGCCAGTCACCTTTATGCATTCTCCAGAATTTGACGATTAGCACTAACAGTTCCACGTTGTAGATAAAAGCCATCCACCATATGGGTGATGAAAAATTCGGCGAGAACAAAATCCAGAACATATTTTCGACCGAGCCGAGCTCCAGTCCGATGGCTACAAACGCACCCAGAAGGGTTGCGATGGCCAGAAATACCAAACGTTTGGCAAATGGTTCGTATTTTTTGACCATGAGCACTAAAGGCACTCCGGCCAGAAGGGTCAGACCGGAACTTGTGAGCGCCAAAAATATGTAAACCCCTAAAGGCAAAGACCAAATGATGACATCATTAGTATTGAAAAGCCCGTGGCCCTGGATAAAAATCTTCAAGGCGGTATACAGTCCAATGAGGATCGCAATACCGAGCACCACAAGCCATATGCCGTATAATCCTTTTTTCTCACTCATTTAAATACCTCCTTTAGTTGGCCTGTACTGGGCCGGGTTGAAATCCCGGATGTAAAATATATGGGGGTTGGTTCCGAGTTGCTCCCGCAACCTGAAGGGGCGGAACTTGCCGAGCAGTTTGGCTACGTCGCTGTCAGGGTCCTTGATGTCTCCGAAAATTCGGGCATTGGCCGGACAGGCTTCCACGCAGGTAGGCAGCAAACCTTTGCTTACCCGGTGATCACAGAAGGTACACTTTTCCACGACACCCTTGGGCCGGTTGGCCGGCAGGGTTGCGCCCCTTTCCGGGTTGAAGTAAGGTGTTTTCTCGGCGCCAACCTTTTCAACCTCTTCTCGGGGTGAAGATGTGCCGCCTTTGAACAGCACCTTATTGTTCTTCCAAAACTGGTGCGGTTCTTTCCAGTTAAAGTAAATCACCCCATACGGACAGTTAAATTCACAGTACTTGCAACCGATGCACTTTTTAGGGTCGTGCATGGTGATGCCGTTATCCAGCTTGTGCATGGCTTTTGTCGGACAACCTCGTACACAGGGCGCATACTCGCAGTGGTTGCACAGGGTAGGGATGTAGTGATACCTGACATTGGGAAACGTACCGACGGTCTCCGTAATTTTATTAGACCAGTAAATGCCTTCAGGCACGTTGTTTTCATTTCTGCAGGCGATACTGCAGGCGCCACACCCGACGCAGCGTTGCAAGTCGATTACCATTGCATATCTTGGCATGAGTTCACCTCCTAAACTTTTTCGATTTTAACGCGCGTACCGGCGTGCCGGACCGTGCTGCCGCTTAAACGATCGTAAACCGCCGGGATGACATCATTATTGCTACCGCCCCGGGGAACTTTGCCGAATTCCTTAGCCGCCAGGGTACCATAGGCCCAGTGCCCCTGGCCGTAGCATTTTGCCACGGTACCGGGTCGTACACCTTCCCACAGCTTGGCCTTACAGGTCAGACTGCCGGTTTCTGAGGAGATTTTGATCTCATCACCGCTTTCGATCCCCAGTTTCTGGGCGTCAAGCGGATTGATCTTGGCCACGTCCTCCCAAATTTCATCGCCGGGGTCGACATCCTTGAATTCATAGTACCAGGAACAGTTGGGGGTACGACCCTCCCGGTTCAAACGGGATTTGTGATCGACAAAGATAAATTGAAACTCCTTTTCATCTCCCGCAATGAAGGGTTCTTCATAGTGCGGCACAAAAGCCCTTTCACCCCGGGCCTGGTACTGGCACACCTCCAGGACGTGATCGACTGTCGTGTTGTGCTTTTCAGCATGCATTTCAAGGGCGGCTTTCAGCGTTTCACTGTAGAATTCGAATTTTTTGGTTTTGGTCTTCATGTTCCCCCAGTGCTCACGGTAATGGTAGGGGTCGGAGTTCCATACGCCGATTTTGAGAAATTCCTCCCAACCGTTGAACTTATCACCGCCTTTGTATTGGGACGGATTCCAGAGGTTCTGGGTGGCATATTTGAGGGCGTACAGGGCAAATTCTTTCTCATTGGTGGGGGCCTTACCGGTTTCTGGATCCTTATACTCCTTGTAATGACGCAGCAGGTTGTCAAATCCGCGTTCCGCCAGCTTTTCGGCGATCAGCCATGGGATTTCGGTTTCGTCGATCTTATAATCCCAGACCGGCTTTAAAAGCGGTTGCATGAGGGTTACGTGCCGGTAACCGTTTCCGATGGACTTTACATAGCCCCATTTTTCAAACATGTGATGGGTGTCAGGCAGCAAGATGTCGGAAAACCATGAGAACTCGGAAGCATTGGTGGTGATGTGAACGAGGAATGGAATTTTCGATAACGCCCGTTCCCAGCGTTCCGGCTGCCCGCAAGAAAAGGCAAAGTTGTTCATGTAGCCGATGTCCACCTTGATCTCCATCGGATCGCTATTTAATATTCCATCGGCGGTGTTGTTGGTCACCACCGCCGAGCCGGGTTTGCCCTTTTTGAGAGCC
>JAUUWG010000105.1 GCA_030589165.1 Desulfobacterales bacterium | reverse complement strand
GAGTTGCGTTTCCCCCAAGAACAGAGTCTATGACTGCGGTTTTATCAATGGCATGGGCCACGGCTTTCCGGAGGCGGATATCCTGGAAATGGCTGCCCTGGTTATTCAGGGCAATAAAAAAAGAGCGTGTCCCGTTTACCCTGACAATCCTGACACCAGGCGTTCTCTCTATCACCCTGACGGCATGGTATGGCACTTCATTTATGATATCAACATCCCCTGCGAGAAGTCCTGCCACACGAGATTCTGTATATGGTATGATTTTAAAAATAAGCCGGTCTACACAGGCGCTCGCCACGGGTGGAATGTAATGGGACCCCCCGTAATAACGGTCAAACCGTTCCATGATCACAGAATCCCCCTTGCGCCACTCAACAAACCTGAAAGGTCCTGTTCCATTTACCTGAAAAGCCATCCTCTCATCATCATTTTCAAGAAAAGAATCCCGGCAAACAACTTGCTGAAATGGGAGCATATAAAGAAACGGGGGCCACGGTTCATCCAGAATAAAGTGAATTCTTCTTTCGTCCACAACCCGAACTTCTTTCAACGGTCCCAGCAGATTTTTCCTGGGACTTGTTTTTCCTGCTATGGCACCGGTTCTGATCAGTCTGTCAAATGTGAACTTAACATCATTTGCATGCATTTTTTTTCCATTATGAAAATAGATCTCATCATGGAGAACGAACTCATAGGTCAGCGGATCCACAATGCGCCATGACTTGGCAAGCTGCGGAACTATGTTGATTCCATCTTTTCGAGTAACAAGCCCGTCGTGCATGTTCCGGAGTATGGTTTCCGTTTCACGGTTCCGATGACGACCGGGATCCAGGGTCAGGGGTTCAGAGGAAAATCCCACCCGTAATTCGGATGCCTGACCAGTTGCAATCATGGCCGGCAAGATTAAAGCGACCATCAAATTTATGTAACCTTTATTCATAATCCATCTCGTTTATAAAGCGGTTTCCGGTAAATATTATATCATTGCACACTCAGGTACTGATCGATATCCACCTCATCAATCTGTTCCGGTTCCAGGTGTTTCTCGGCATACTGCCTGTAGACGTTGCTTGTGAGAAACAGATCAAAGAGTTCATGGTCGATATGCTGATCATTTCTCATAAAACTCATGATCCGGAGAGCTTCACTCAAGGTCTTGGCCTTTCTGTAGGGTCGGTCGGATGCGGTCAGGGCTTCAAAAATATCGGCAATCACCATAATTCGTGCCGGAACCGACATATCTTCCTTTTTAAGACGCCTGGGATATCCGCTTCCAATCATGGTTTCGTGATGCGATCCGGCAATTTCTGAAACATTGGACATACTCTTCGGAAAGGGGAGCTTGTTCAGCATGACAATGGTCTGAATGACATGCTCATTTATTTTAAACCGTTCCTCTTCGGTCAGTGTACCCTTCCGGATACAAAGATTGTAGATTTCACCACTGTTATACAACACATCGGGAATATCCATCCTGAAACCGAAATCCGTGTTTTCATAAAACCCGTTCAGATCCCTTCTGGTCACATGTTCCGGCTTATCGGAAAGAAGGGACTCTTCCACCGGGAGATCTTCCGGAGTTCCAGCATTATCATGATTTAAAAGCTCTTCGTTGGACAATCCAAGCCTGTTATCAAAATACCTGAGCCATTTCCGTGATGCAATCTCCCTGACGCGCTGCACTTTTTCATCGGACATGAACTCACCCCCGATATTGCACCCGGCAAGAAACTGAAAATCATCTATAAGCTGCCTCCGGGCAGAATCCAGTTCTTTTTCCAGCACTTCACGGTCATGTTCACCGGTTACCAGTTTCTTGTAATAATCGAGTTCGGTATCACGAAGAAGAACCTCAAACCGGGTTCTTATCTCATGAATACGGTTGTAAATTGTCTGAAGTTTTGTGGATTTATCCACCACAAATTCCGGTGTTGTTATCTTTCCGCAATCATGAAGCCAGGCAGCAACCCGGAATTCTCTCCAATCGTCATCGGTTTTCAACCAGAAATCCTGAAACTGTCCCCCTTTTGTGTCATGTGCTGCCTGTGCTAGCATTGCGGCAAGTTCCGGTACACGCGTACAATGCCCTCCCGTATAGGGAGATTTCGCATCAATGGCACCGGCAAGAAGCTGAATAAACGAGTTAAAGAGTTCTCTTTGTGCTGCAACAAGGTGCTGGTTGTCAAGCGCGATGGCAGCCTGCGCAGCCAGAGCCTCAACAAAGCCGGCAACTTCCCCGGTAAACGGAGCCACATCTTCAGATCCCTCATTTTTAGCATTGAAAAGCTGCAAAACCCCTACCACATCTCCCTGCCTGGGTTTCAGGGGAACGGTCAGAACAGATCGGGTATGATACCTGTTCTTTTTATCAAACTTTCTGACATATTCAAAATCAAAATCCCGGGAAGTGGAAATATCATCGATGTTCACACTCTGTCCTGTCAGGGTCGAAAAGCTTGCAACATGCTTTTTGTTTTTCTCACCTGTTTCAGGATCATAAAGTGGAATCGGCTTAAATGTGATCTTTTCACCAGTCGTGCCACCAAGAGAAATGCCCAGGGAATCCGTCCTTATGATTTCTATTTGAAGACTGTCATTCTTCGTATCGGCAATGTAAAGGATACCGCCGTCTGCATGTGCAAGCTCTTTTGCAGCAAGGAAAATCATCTCCACCAATCTTTTTATATCCCGTTCCGCGGCAAGGGCAATTCCCTGTTCAACCAGTTTTTCCAGTTTCTGCTGGGTGGCATACAGGGCGTCGGTCCTTTTTCTGATCGTCACTTTCATTAACGAAAAAGCTTCAATAAGAATATGAATCTCTTTAATAACGGAATCAAAGGGTTCCGAATCTGAAAAATCAAAATTCTGTATTTTTAGCGCTTCGCTGGACAGAAGCATCAGCGTGCGTGATATTTTCCGTGATATCCAGAAAACCAGGGGAACAACCAAGAGAAGCATCAGCAGGGAAAAGAGAAATATGTTCGCCTCCATACGCCTGATATGGCCTGTAAAATCAGTAATCGGGGCTGCAACAGCAATGATCTGGTCAAGCCCGTATTTGGCACCCATATTCGACATCCGGACCAGCCACGGCTTATTTTCAATTGTGAGATTCAGGTTCGTGTCAAACCGGCCTTCGGAATTTCTAAAGTAAAATTCAGTTATCCCCTTTACAGTAGGATCACCGGATTCTTCTGCTGTTAACAGGTGGATTTCGTCTTGCGGGCTTCCGGAAGGTTGCACTAAGACCTGTGACTCACTCGGATGAGCAATTATACGGGCGCTGTGATCAAATAGGAACAGGGTTCCGTTATCCGAAACCTTTTGTTCTTTCAGAAACCGGGAAAAATTGTCCAAGGTGACATCCACACCAAAAACTCCGCCACGGTTGATTAGATAATGTGCGCAGGTAATACCGGGTTTTCTGGATGAGCTGAAAACATAGGGATCAGTAAAAATGCTGTTATCATGGTTCAAACCTTCCAGGTACCAGGATCTTTTTCTGGGGTCATAGGAGGGGCTCTCTCCGGTTCTTGCCCCCGTAACACGGCGGTTTTTATCCAGGTAACGCCAGTACTGTTTTCTGTTTCCATCACTGTCCCGGGTAATCGACCTCACAATAAACGATGTGTCTTCCGGTGCTCCATAAGTTGCGAGAATTTCATGGCTGCCCCTGGAGGCAATGACCTGCAGAAAATTTCCGGAAGAATAACCGATATAGATGGAGAATATATAATCAAAATTTTCGACGGATTTAATCATAAACTCAAGGCTGTCATGCGAAAGACCATCATATTCCGGTTCTTCAGTCATGTTCGGCATATTTGCCCCGGAATCGGTAAGAACAGAGACCGAACCGAGCATTAAATAAAAGCGCCCGACAACTCTCCCGGTAATCTCATCAAATAACCTGTCTGCCATATTCATGGCAGCCCTGGAACTTGCCCGGTGGCTGTTCCAGAGATGCAGCCCCGTGAGTACACACACGATCATCACAATCAGTGTGGCAATACTGATATAAAAAGTAATTTTCTTTTTTGTTAACCGGTATAACATCAGAAATTCTCTGTTTTATTAAAGATTTCAAAAAGGGTAGTATTAAAATATCACTAAAGGAATCAGGAAGATAAGTCAAGGCAAAACAAAAACAGGCATATAGCGGTTTCAAATTGCAACACGCTTATATGCCCGTTCCTGTCGATTTAAAATTTATGTTAATGAGACACAGAAAACACACAGTTGTCTCTCATGTACTACACGCTTTAAACGATTTCCTCCGGCTTGCAAAGTTTTTCTGCAAGCGTTGTAACCCTGCCGCAGGAGGAGCAGGTGTAATTCAGTTTTTTCAACTGGGGTTTACAGATATGCGTGGCGTTCTTTGTCGCTCTCCCACAATCCCCACAGACAAAGGCTTCTTTAACCGGTTCAGGATCGCAGATGGGCATGATCCAGTGATACTTTACCACACGTTTTGCAAGCATGAACTTTGTTTCCCATAAGTCACCTCAATTCAATCACATGCTGTTTGGGTTTGGGTTTTGTAAATAACCTTTTGTGTTCTATACCTCCAGCAAGAATATGGTGAAGCGCACCCGGCGCGTCTATTCTCGATTGGTCTTGATTGGTCTTGGTTGGCGTGGCATACAAACCGGATATCATAGTTCAAGCATCCTGTTAACTTATAAACTAATGTCCCCCAAAAAGTCCATATCAGCTTAGACGTTTCTCGGTTTGAGGATTGGCAGGGGTTCCCATGTAATGAATGGTGCGATTCTGCGTTTGAACCTGCCCAATTCATCGTAATGCATGACATCATAGACATCATCTTCTTTTCTGAAATGCTGATTAGCTCTGTGCAAAGAGGAGTAACACGGAACAATCCCAATATTGTCCTGCGCAAGCAATCTTTTTCGAATACCTTCAGGATTGGCAATTGAGATGGGAAGAGAAGCCTCATGGATTGCCAGTAACATTTTCATCGTCTCCACCATTCTGCCTATGGATTCACCGCGCAGTTCAATTTTGAATCCCTCTTTCTTGAAGTATGGGCGTGTGACATAGAGATCTATGTGCGTTGTATTGCCTCCTCGTTTTATCTCCCAGGGATGTCCTCCCGTTACTCTCTTGGGGTGTGCTCCATCGATCCAATCGGCAAACTCCTGTTCGGATGTCTCGTCTATGTCCAGAAGCCCCTCATGTCTTCCATCTGCATATCGGATGTACATTTCCCGCCCGGATAATGACTCATCTACTGTTTCCTCCTTTCGCTTGCCGGCAATATAGGCAATCTTACAGTAGTCGAAGTAGGTTACCGCTGTCATGGATGTAACTTCCGTGTTCTCGCTTTTCATAAAAAAGCCATCTTCCACAAGACGAACCAGTTTTCCGGTTCCGGTTTTACCCAGCTCCCTGTCTAATCGATAGATATCGGGGAGAGATACCGTTATGAGAGAATTGGGAGCGGTTCCATATCGGCGATTCAACGGGTACTTCTCCAGTACCTGCTTATTTGCCTTTATCCAGTTCTTTCCGGCTGCCTTCAGCCACTTGCGTGCTGATGTTATCAATGGTTCCCATGTTCTTGACAGATTCTCGCTGTCAAGTGTGTAAGAAGATAAGCCGAATGATTCCATAGCTTTTACGCTCTTCTTTGGCTCAACTTCCAGGCTTCCCAAATTGCCGTCAATATGAAGGATATAGAAGGTCTGCCTATACTTATTGACATGCAGGTGGTTCCACTTGTCATTGTGATCGGAAAAGATAAGATTCCATACATGGTCCGTACAGGACAGACTATATGCAAAGTAATTCAGTTCTTTCAGGAAAGTATATACATTGTCTTCAAATTTCATAGTTATCGTCCTCTGGGAAAAAGCCATGCCTTAAAAAAGGGGTTAACGAATCTGATTTCTTTCCCGCTTTTGAACAGAATATTGATGTTGATCATCCGTGTTATTGCCCGGTTCACCGATGCAGAACTATGGTGCCCCACAGCCTTCACAAAATTCATCGAGTAAACCTTTCTACCGCCTTTTTTTGCTAAGGCCGTAAGGCACTTGAGTTGAAAGTCCGTTAGAAGGCTGACAAAGGTTTCGTATGACTTTTGTTCCCTGGAAAATATTAACTCAATAGCCACTTTTAGTTTGTCCGATGAAACGGTATCTCCTTTTGAAGTGACTTCCCATAGGGCCTCACAGAGCTGCTGTATATCCCC
>JAUUWG010000154.1 GCA_030589165.1 Desulfobacterales bacterium | reverse complement strand
AGTGGCTACAAGCTCTGCCAAGGTTGCAGAGTTAGTAGGTGAGATTGCCGCAGCTTCCACTGAGCAGGCCCAGGGGATCGAGCAGGTAAACATAGCTGTTACTGAAATGGATAAGGTGACACAGTCGAATGCCGCCGGTGCAGAGGAATCCGCGTCAGCTTCTGAAGAGCTTAATGCCCAGGCAGAAGAGATGAAGGGCATGGTAAATGAGCTGATGAAAATGGTTGGCAGAAGTACAAACGGTTCAGGAGGCGATTCAGCTAAGTCGAAAAAAAGGCTTCCGGCCGGGAAAAGGGCAAAGATAGCTCCACAGATTCCTAAAGCAGGCAAAGCAGTAAAGCAGATTGTGGCTCACAAGACAAAAGAAGTTAATCCACAGCAGGTAATTCCTCTGGATGATGCTGATTTTCAGGATTTCTAGTACAGCCCTTTCTGCCACCAAGGCACGAAGACACAAATATACAAGGCTGGGAAGCTGGGACCATTGAAGAATGAAGATTGAAGAATGAAGAGTGACAATTGTAGATTGAATATTTAAGGAATTCTATCGATTATATTAAAAAATTAAAAGATAGATAGAGCGTAGCGATTCAACAAATAGTCAATATTCAATAGTCAATATTCAATTGATAAGCGTAGCGATTCAACAAATAGTCAATTTTCAATAGTCAATTTTCAATTGAAAGGGCGTAGCGATTCAACAAATAGTCAATAATCAATCGTCAATATTCAATAGTCCCGGTTTCCCGGCCGCGCAGCTTTCTTTACTAAAGTTTTTGAAGAATATACCGATATAAATAAAAAAATGGGGATGTGAACAGATGACGGAAACAGCGGAAAAAATAGATCGAGAAGTAAAGGTAATGACGGATAAGGAAGGCAAATACCTAACCTTTACCCTTGCGAATGAAGAATACGGTATCAGTATTCTAAAAATCAGGGAGATCATAGGGATGATGCCCATCACATCGGTGCCGCGTACGCCGGAGTTTGTGAAAGGCGTTATAAATCTTCGGGGCAAGGTGATACCTGTGATGGATTTAAGGCTCAAGTTCGGTATGGATGCAATCGATTATACGGACAGAACCTGCATAATTGTTGTAGAAATATTAAGTCAGGCAGGAACGGTTCAAATCGGGACGGTAGTAGATTCAGTGTCTGAGGTATTAAATGTAGGTGGCAATGATATAGAAGAAACACCGTCATTCGGGACAAAGCTTGATACGGAATATATACTTGGAATGGCCAAGATGGAAGGTGGCGTAAAGATTCTTCTCGATATTGACAAGGTTTTAAATGATGAAGAGATTGCTGCTCTGGAAAAAGCGGCATAGAATATAACGGTTTAGTTGTTGAGTAGATGAGTAGTTGAGTTGTTTAAGGGTAAAATCACTAAACCACTCAACAAAAATAATGGGAGAATTGAGCATGTTAAAACGTAAAAAGATTTCAACCCGAATATTGGTTCCTGTGGTGACCGCCACAGTTATTTTTTCTTTTGCCCTATATTTTGTTGGCGGGGCTATCATCAGCAAAATGGTAAATATGACTCTGGACAATCAGGTTCAGGCTAAAATTGCCGATATCAGCACCAGTGAAAAACGGATAGCCGATAAAATGCTGTCCCAGGCGGGCCTGTTCAGTCGAGCCGAGGCCGTTCAAGAGGCGTATCTAACCGCCTATAAGGGAAATATCGATAATGAGAACAATCCCAATGGCGAATCGGCCCGTGGTAAGCTGCGCGCCTATTTCGCCTCAATTGAAAAAGGATACCGGGAAAACCTGAAAGCCAAGAATTTTCGCATACACTTTCATCTTCCCCCTGCCCGGAGTTTATTGCGCCTGTGGAAGTCGAAACAGAACAAAAGTGATGACCTGAGGTCTTTTAGAAACACTGTTTTGACCATCAGCAAGGGAAATCATGAGCCCATCCGGGGCATTGAAATTGGTCGGGGCGGTTTTGCCATTCGCGGTATCGCGCCTGTTTTCAACAAGGGCAACCGTTATCTCGGTTCAGTGGAAGTGCTTTCAAGTTATGATCCTTTAGTGCGATACAGTATTTCCAATGAAAACGAATTTATCGCCGTGTATATGAATAAAGCATTTTTACCCATTGCAAGAAAATTGCAAGATTCCGAAAAACACCCTGTGATCGGCGACCAATTTGTTTTTATTTCATCCACCGACAAAAAGGTTACTAATCCGCTCTTGTCCTCCGCCTTATTAGCCCAGGGCAAAGAGAGTGTGAATAAAACCAGAAAGGGAAACTATTTAGTAACCGTCTTTCCTATCAAGGATTTCAGCGGGAAACAGATCGGCGTAATGGCCTATATTTATAACGCCGCCGATCTTTACGGCACTTTAGATAAAGTTCGTTGGGGTGTAGCCATTCTTTGTCTGATTTTGTTGGTTAGTATTGTCGGATCTTTGGTCATGACCGTCCGTGGCGTTACAATACCATTGAACCAGATTATCGAAGGCCTCAACGAAGGCGCCGACCAGGTGGCATCTGCTTCAGAGCAGATATCATCTTCGAGCCAGTCACAGGCTGAAGGTTCATCGGAGCAGGCTGCATCCATAGAGGAAACCTCTTCTTCACTTGAAGAGATATCTTCCATGACCAAACAGAATGCAGACAATGCAAACCAGGCGGATAATCTGATGAAGGAAGCCAATCAGGCTGTCGGCCAGGCCAATGATGCCATGGACGAGCTTACCTCTTCCATGGAAGATATCTCCAAAGCGAGCGAAGAGACATCAAAGATCATCAAGACCATCGATGAGATTGCCTTCCAGACAAATCTTCTGGCATTAAATGCAGCGGTGGAAGCGGCCAGGGCCGGTGAGGCCGGTGCCGGGTTTGCAGTTGTGGCTGAAGAGGTACGTAATCTTGCCATGCGTTCTGCCGATGCTGCAAAAAACACCGCTGAACTGATTGAAGGTACTGTCAAGAAAGTGAATAATGGCTCGGAACTGGTAAATAAGACCAACGATATTTTCAGCAAAATGTCACAGAGCACATCAAAGGTGGGCGAGCTGGTAGGTGAAATCGCTGCCGCATCCAATGAACAGGCACAGGGTATTGAGCAGGTGAATACAGGAGTGGCGGAAATGGATAAGGTTGTGCAGGCAAATGCTGCCGGTGCGGAAGAAACGGCTTCCGCATCTGAAGAGATGAATGCCCAGGCAGAAGAGATGAAAGGGTTTGTAGGCAGCTTAGCGACACTTGTTGCAGGGAGCTCAAACGGAGAAAAAGGTAATTTTGATTCAGCTAAATCGCAAAAAAGGATTCCTGCCGGAAAGAGGGCAAAGATAGCTCCACAGATTCCTAAAGCAGGCAAAGCAGTAAAGCAGATTGTGGCTCACAAGGCAAAAGAAGTTAACCCCCAGCAGGTAATTCCTCTGGATGATGCTGATTTTCAGGATTTTTAAATCCAGAACCCAACCTGTATAAAGGACCTTTATGTGCCTGGATGAGAAATTTTTATTTCATATAGGCACTTGGTCCTTTAAGACAAGATGCCCAAATAAATCGGTTATGTTTAAAGGGAAAAGAAAATATGAGGTCTCAGACCCGGTATTTTATAATTCTCTCATAGCCAGGCAGAAAAAACAGTATGCCCATTTAAAGGAATTGGTATTTTATTGGGAAAAACATTTACCGAGAATTGTTGATTTATCGAAATTTATCTTGACATTCTTTCTGCTCTATATAAATATAACCGTTTTTAATCATTCCCCAGTAGCTCAGTTGGCAGAGTCCGCCG
>JAUUWG010000076.1 GCA_030589165.1 Desulfobacterales bacterium | reverse complement strand
AATATTCATGAATTTGTTGTTATGCCAAATCATGTTCATGGAATCATTCAAATTATATCCAATCCCAAACCCGTAGGGGCAGGCCCCTGTGCCTGCCCTAAAAATGAATGGCAACAAATAAATTGGTAACCACGACAAATTGGGCAACCACAACAAACAACAATAGGGCAACCACAACAAACAACAATAGGGCAACCACAGGGGGTTGCCCCTACGATGTCATTATCCGATATTGTTCATCGGTTTAAAACATTAACCACAAAACGATATACAGATGGGGTTAATAATAATGATTGGCCACGGTTTAACAAAAAATTATGGCAACGCAATTATTACGAACATATTATCCGTGATGAAAAATCCTATTATCAAATATCGGAATACGTACAAACCAATCCATTAAAATGGCAGGATGATAAGTATTATGCATAAAATTACAGAATCTGCCATTGAAAAATTTGCCATCGAACTCCTTGAAAATTCCGGCTATCAATACATCTACGCCCCGTCCATTGCTCCGGATCTGTCTGCGTGCAACGCACAGGCAGGCAGCGAGACACCGGAAAGGCAATCCTTTGAAGATGTTCTGCTCCTGGAGCGACTGCAATCAGCCGTCGGCCGGATAAACCCGTCTATTCCGGCGGATATCCGGGAAGACGCCATCAAGCAGATCCAAAGGCTCAACTCCCCGGAACTTATTGCCAACAATGAAGCCTTTCACCGGATGCTTACAGAGGGAATAAAAGTCACCTATCAAAGAGACGGCCACAGCCGGGGTGATCTGGTCTGGATCATTTATTTCAAGAATCCGGAAAATAACGATTTTATGTTTGTTAACCAATTTACCTTCATCGAAAATAATGTCAACAAACGCCCGGATGTGATTCTTTTTGTCAATGGCCTGCCTCTGGTGGTCATTGAGCTGAAAAACCCGGCGGATGAAAACGCTACCGTAAGGTCGGCATTCAAACAGCTCCAGACCTACAAACAGGCCATCCCCAGCCTGTTTACCTACAACGGCTTGATGATTATTTCCGATGGCCTTGAAGCCAAAGCCGGTTCTATTTCCGCCGGACTCAGCCGTTTTATGGCCTGGAAAACAGCGGACCTGTCTGCGTGCGACGCACAGGCAGGCGGCAAAGCAGGGGTGCCCCTTGTGGGTACCCAAAATGCGGGGCAACCACAGACAAAGGGCAACCACAGGGGATTGCCCCTACAGATTTCTGAATTGGAAACCCTGATCAAGGGCATGCTGGATAAGAAAACCCTGCTGGATCTGATCCGTCATTTTATTGTTTTTGAAAAATCGAAATCCGTAGGGGCAGGCCTCCGTGCCTGCCCTAAAGAAACCGGCATTATCACCATCCATACTGTGAAGAAACTCGCCTCTTATCATCAATACTATGCGGTGAATCGCGCCGTGGAATCGACCTTGCGGGCATCGGGCTATTCCGAACCAAGAACCGAAAATTCAGATAGGCTTATGGTGAGAGAATCACCCGCAAGCTATGGTCTTACCGGAGTGGATTCTCAACCTGTGGGCGACCGAAAAGGCGGCGTGGTCTGGCATACCCAGGGAAGCGGCAAATCCCTGTCCATGGTTTTTTATACGGGCAAGATTGTCCTGGCAATGGATAACCCCACGGTTCTGGTCATTACCGACAGAAACGATCTGGACGACCAGTTGTTTGATACCTTCGCCGCCTCAAAGCAACTGCTCAGGCAGGAACCGGTGCAGGCGGAAGACAGAGGCCATTTGAAGGAGCTGCTCAAGGTTGCATCGGGCGGTGTGGTGTTTACCACCATCCAGAAATTTCAACCGGATGAAGGCAATGTTTATGAAACCCTGTCGGAGAGAAGAAACATCATTGTCATTGCCGATGAAGCCCACCGGACCCAGTATGGTTTTAAAGCTAAAACCATCGATGCCAAAGATGAAAACGGCAATGTTGTCGGCAAAAAAATTGTGTATGGCTTTGCCAAGTATATGCGGGATGCGTTGCCCAATGCCACTTATCTGGGATTTACCGGAACACCCATTGAAAGCACGGATGTCAACACACCCGCCGTATTTGGTAACTACGTTGATGTTTACGATATTGCACAAGCGGTTGAAGATGGGGCAACGGTCAGGATTTATTATGAGAGCAGACTTGCCAAAATAAGCTTAAGTGAAGAGGGTAAAAAACTTGTTTCTGATCTGGATGATGAACTTGAACAGGATGAACTGACCGAAACCCACCTGTCTGCGTGCGGGGCGCTCGCACAGGCAGAAAAAGCCAAGACCAAGTGGACACAGCTGGAAGCGCTCATTGGCAGTGAAGACCGGATCAAACAGGTAGCCCGGGATATTATCGGTCATTTTGAGCAACGGCAGGAAGTTTTTGAAGGCAAGGCGATGATTGTGACCATGTCCCGCCGGATTGCCGCCGATTTATACAAAGAAATCATAAACATCAAACCTGAGTGGCACAATGACGACCTGAAAAAAGGTGTCATTAAGGTGGTGATGACATCCGCATCCTCTGACGGCCCTGAAATTTCCAAACACCATACCACCAAAGAGCAGCGCAGAGCATTGGCCGAAAGAATGAAAGACCCGGAAGATGAACTCAAACTGGTTATTGTCCGGGATATGTGGCTGACCGGTTTTGATGTGCCTTCCATGCACACCCTTTACATAGACAAACCCATGAAAGGCCATAGCCTGATGCAGGCCATTGCGCGGGTGAACCGTGTCTATAAGGATAAGCCCGGCGGGCTTGTGGTGGATTACCTTGGTATCGCGTCAGACCTTAAAAAAGCGTTGTCGTTTTATTCGGACAGCGGCGGTAAAGGCGACCCGGCCATTGCACAGGAAAAAGCGGTGCAACTGATGCTGGAGAAACTGGAAGTCGTTTCCCAGATGTTTCACCTGCCCGCGCCTCCACCAGGTCAATTTTGTGTATATGCTTTAGAATGCGAGAACAATACCTATTATATTGGTCAAACCGAAGATTTGATGAAACGTTGGAATCAGCATCTTTCAGGTACTGCTTCGGATTATACTAAAAGATTTAGACCGGTAAGAATAGCTCATTACGAAGAAGTTAATTCAAGAAAAGAGGCAGTAGCAAAAGAAAAGGAATGGAAAACAGGATTTGGCAGAAAACGATTGAAACGTCTGATTGAAAGCGGTGGAGCTAGGCAGGCGGGCGGGTTTGCCTATGAAGATTATTTCGAGGCCGACACAGGGAAAAAGCTCTCTCTGATACTCGCTGCGGAGGAACACATTCTTGGCTTGGAAAACGGAAAAAAGCGATACATTAATGAGGTTAACGCTTTATCCCAGGCTTTTTCCATTGCCATCCCCCATGAACAGGCCATGGATGTTAAAGATGAGGTCTCGTTTTTTCAGGCGGTAAAATCCCGATTGGCCAAATTCGACGGCACCGGCTCAGGTAAAACAGACGAAGAAGTTGAAACAGCCATCAGACAGGTTATTGATAAAGCACTGGTGGCCGAGCAGGTCATCGATGTTTTCGATGCCGCCGGGATCAAAAAACCGGATATTTCCATCCTTTCAGAAGACTTTCTTTTGGAAGTCAAAAACATGGAGCATAAAAACATTGCTCTGGAAGTTTTGAAAAAACTGCTGAATGACGAAATAAAAACGAGAACCAAAAAGAACCTGATACAAAGTAAGTCCCTTATGGAAATGCTGGAAAAATCCATCAAGAAATATCACAACAAGATTTTAACGGCAGCGGAAGTCATTGATGAACTCATTCAATTGAGCAAAGAAATTCAGAAGATGGACAAAGAGCCTCAGGAAATGGGGCTGTCTGATTTTGAATATGCTTTTTATACGGCCATTGCCAATAATGACAGTGCTCGTGAGTTAATGGAAAAAGACAAACTGAGGGAATTGGCAGTTGTGTTGTTTGAAAAGGTAAAGGCCAATGCTTCCATCGACTGGACAATCAAGGAAAGCGTAAAGGCAAAATTAAAGGTCATTGTAAAAAGAACATTACGGCAGTATGGCTATCCTCCGGATATGCAGAAATTGGCAACTGAAACAGTTTTGAAACAAGCTGAATTGATAGCGGAAGAGATTACGCGTGGAGAATAACCATTTTTGCCATATAGTCTGTTCGGAGGTTGACAGATCGTGTTTGATTTTTTATACTTTTTTCTATGACAGTAATCTCCAGTAGCGAGAACCAAGCCAGTGAGATTACTGTCAGTCATGTTTTATGAAAATCAAGTAAAAAACGCATAGCATTTTGGTTAAAAAATTTAACTAAATGTCATGCCTTGGGAGATGCCCCCGCCGTTAATTCGGCGCAAGCTGTAGGATTCTACAGCAAAAAATGCATCGGTCCGCACAGCTTTGCATTTATAGGAATTTATTAGATTTATTTTTTTGTTACGTTTTTTGAAGGTTCGTCTGTGGATTCCGACCCGCTTTTCTTGCCGTCACTTACGGATCCCAGTAACGGGTGGTGCCACCATCCCCGATAATAATACCAGTGAGGATAAGGGGGCATATAAATTCGTTCCCGGGTCCTTACCGGCCAGAGATGGATCTCTTTTGCCAGGATCATGGGGTACGTATATTTGATTTCGCCCATGGGCAAAACCTTTTTCCCCTTTATTTCACCGGCTACCGTCACTTCTCTGCCCTGAGCATAAATGGCCGAATCAAGATACCCATCGTATAGAGCCAGGAATCGGCCATCCGAGCGGTCTACATCTTTCGGTCTTCCCTGTGCGTCTGTCGGCTTTTGCAATATTTCCAACAGGGTTCCTTCTTTCGTGTTCTTTGCAGCAACGATTACGCCTCCCCAGATTACCATTTTACCCTGATAGGCATCCGGGGTTTTGATTACCTCTTTAAAACTGATCTCCTTATCAACCTGTTCCCTTAAGTTTTTTGAAATGACCGGGGCACAGCCCGTGACAACAAACATAACGGCAAGCAGGACAGCACAACTATTGGACAGTCTCTTCTTCATTCCACAAAACCTCCTTTGCTTAAGGATCGTTTACCAAAAAAGAATCGTGTACCAAGAACCTGCCTTAATTTTAATTTATAAAAAATTTAAGTCAAGGTTTTAAAACAGGCTGAAATCTTTAAGATTAAATTCTAAATAGATGATTTTAAGCCAGTTCAAATATAATGGTGATCTCTAATGGAATAGATCCCTTGAGCAGATTACCGGGCGGCCTCGGAAAGGGGGATGCCTTTTTTACCGCGCTAAGAGCGGCCTGGTCCAATTCTTTGTGCCTTGCACTTTTAACGACTTCCAGTGATGTGACATGACCGTCGGCTGCGATCACAAAACGGATGGTCGTTCGTCCCTCAATTTGTCTGTTTTTGGCGGAAACCGGATATTTTTTACGGCTTTCTATTTTAAGCCGGACCATTTGAAAATAGTCGTTGGAGGTTACATAGTCGCTTGTCCCTATCTGAGTCCCTGGATTCCATTGCGAGATTTTTAATCCCGGATCACATGGAATGTCCGGCATGCTTACACTCTCCACAAGAGAATCCGGTAAATTCTTCTCCACGGCAGCTACCTTCATCGGCCTATGAGTCGGAATGATCCTCTTTGTGATATTCAGCTTTTTGATTTGGTTGGGTTGCGCAGGCGCTTTAGGCCGCAGTCGTGGTCGGGGTATGCTTCTTGTGAAAGGCTTTGAAATATCATTGAGTGTCAACTCGATATACGTCATTGCCTTTGACTGGTACACGCCGGCAACGTGCATAAGGAGTACCAGATGAATAGCGAGAGATACGCCTGTCAGACCGCGCAGCAGCCAGTTGGGTCTATTTTTGTTCTCGGAAGCAAATTCCATGAGATCTATCCCGGAGTTTTATCAAATGTTAAAAATCTTTTTCCGTTGCCAAACAAAGCCTCCCGGCACCGGCTGATTTGGCGATGTCCATGACCTTAACCGCCTTGTTTATGACAACGGAACGATCGGCTTTGATCACAACCAGCTTGTCTTCCTGTCCGCCGATCATCTCTTTGAGTTTTTTAAAAAGGTTGCCTAAGGGGACTTCCTTATTTTCCAGAAAAGCCTTTCCGTCTTGATCCACATAAACCGTGATCTCCTTTTGTGTCTGGGGCGCGGAGGCTTTGGCCTGAGGGAGTTTGATCTTGATTCCCTCGTCGACAATAAAATTGGTGGTCAAAAGAAAATAGATCAAAAGTAAAAACACGATATCAATCAGGGAGGTAAGCGGCATGCTGACCTCGTAACGGTTTTTTTTTCTATGATGAACAAGCATGAAAAAATTCCTTACTTATCACCAAAGCCAAGGGCCTTGATAAAGGTTACGGTCCCGTCCTGAAGCTGAGCTTCGTATTGCTCTACACGGGCGGACAGATAGCTGTGGGCGATCATGGTAGGCAGAGCAACGGCCAGTCCAAGAGCCGTGGTCATCATGGCTTCCCAGATACCACCGGCAAGAACTGCGGCATTGACCTTTCCTCCCATCTGCTGGATAACCTGAAATGCCTTCATCATCCCGAGGACGGTTCCCAGAAGACCGAGCATCGGCGATATATTACCAATTGTAGCCAGGGCTTGCAGGTAACGTGAAAGACCTCTGACTTCTTCATCGGTGGTATGGACAATAACGGTTTCCAATGTCTCCCTCTCCTGGTCCTTGACCTCAATTGCATGTGCCAGGATACGTCCCATGGGTGAATTGTCGGCATTGGCAAGTTCATATGCTTCCTGGTATTCACCATTTTGCAGAAGCCGGGCGGTCTTTTTCACCAATCCGTATCCTCTGATCTTAACCTGTTTAAAACGAATCAGACGTTCTAAGAAAATTGCTATTGCCAAAACAGAACAAAAAAGGATCGGGACCACAAGGACGCCGCCTTTTGCAAGAAAATCAATCATAACTTAAAGTCTCCAATTTAGTTTGAAGTGCCTAAAGTGATCTAAGGTGCCTAAAGTTAAGGAATTCTATCAAATTTTACTCTTGCCGATCTTCCAGGTCCGGCTTTCCGTCAAAATCAAGATCCCTTGAGCGACTTATCAGCGCTTCGGACATGTCGTATTTCTCCCAGACGTCCGGCTTGCCGTCCTGGTTTGTGTCTTCTTTAACGGCCGTTAGATGATTTTGATTGTAAAAATACCAGATATCGGTCCGGCCGTCGGCATTGTCATCTTTTTCAGCCCGAACCGCCTCTTCTGCATCATTGTAGAACCAGGTAATATCCAGGCGCCCCGTGTTATCCTGGTCCTCTTTGCTCCTGAACAACTTTCCCTCCTTGTCGTATTCTTCCATGAGTTCCGGGGTTCCGTTTTCGTCCTCGTCAATCTCTTTAACTCTTAAGACACCTTTTTTATAGAAGAAGCGACCCTCCGGTCTGTCGTTCGAATTGGTATCCACCTCCATGACGACCGACCATTCAGGTCGGTTGAACCATTGCGTGATCTCAAATTTACCGTCATGGTCTTTATCTTGAATGATTTTCAGCTTTTTTCCTTTTCCATAAAAAACTTTCAGGTCTATCTTGCCGTCATGGTCTTCATCTTTTTCAAGTCTTGTCAATTGTTCCTGCTTATAATATTGCCAGGTGTCGCATTGACCATTTAAGTTTGTATCGCTTTCTACTCTTTCCTTTTGTTCCTTGCGGTTGAAGAAGATCTTTACATCGGGTTTGCCGTCTTTGTTTTCATCCCGGGTTTGAAGAGATAGCTTCTCTTTTTTGAAAAAAGAGGCGGTCTCCATAAATCCGTCACCATCGGCATCATGTTCGGATTTAACAGGTTTTCCCTTCCGGAAAATTCTGATTCTGTCGATCCTGCCGGTATGTCTTGTGTCTTCTTCAATCTTCCGGGCATATCCATCGGTGTCAAAATGACAGAAATAGTCATTTTTGCCGTCAAAATTGGTGTCTTTTTTTTGTAAAAAAGGTTTTCCGCTTTTGTAACGGGTTAAGATGTCAAATGCACCGTCTAAGTTTGAATCTTTTTGCTGTTCAAAGGGCTCTCCTTCCTTAAAAGAGGTTATAATCTCGAACTTTCCGTCATAATTTTGATCTTTTTTTTGAGTCAGGATCCGTCCGTTTTGATACATACGAAAACAGTCCATTTTTCCGTCTCCGCTGAGATCATGACGACTTTTTACAGGGAGGCCCTCTGTATTATAAAAGATTATTCTTTCCATCCGTCCGTCACCGTTATCATCAACTTGTCTTTCAAAGGGTTTTCCATTCTTGTACGTTTGCCGGACGTTTGGTTTTCCGTCTCCGGACGTGTCCTGGGTAGAAAGATACAGTTCCCCCTCTTTAAAGTGATAAAGGGTGTCGAAGAGGCCATCGTTTGCGGTATCTTTTTTTATTTTCAGAGGGCGCTCCTGCTCATCGAAAAAAATGATCTGGTCCACCCGGTCGGGGTTGTTTAATGACCGTTCATTGCGGATTCTTTTTTCCTGTTTGAAATAATCCCGGCTGTCTATTTTTTGATCCTTATTGGTATCTCTCTCAACCCGTATCAATTTTCCATCCCGATAAAACTGGAACCGGTCCATGATGCCGTCCGTGTCACTGTCTATCTCCAGTTTGGAAATTTTTCCTTTTGGATCAAAATAGGCGATTTGGTCTATCTTCCCGTCATTGTCGGAATCCTTTTCAACAAGCCTTGATTTTGCAAAAGCCGTCTCAATTACAAATAGGCAGGCGACAGCAGTAAAAATCGAAAAGAACATTGATATTTTTAAGTTTAACATACGTTTTGGGGAATGCGTTTTCTTCAACCGGCCTCCGTGATTCTCAGGATTGTGGATTAAATAAATTGATCAAAGATTGCGAAGGATTTTGGTTCGTATTCAAGGCGTGTCAAAGGTCGCATACTGTCCGTATGTGTCCTTTGACGCAACGCAGAAGACGGAGCAAAAGACAAGCAAGATTGCTCAATTTATTTGGTCCTCGATCCCAAATAAAAAAAGCCACAAAGGATTCTGCAGAATCGAATTCTGTAGGCCTTCGTGGCTTTTATTTTAAAACTTTTATTTTGAAATTTGAAAAATGATTATTCGTTTATGGCTACACCTTCAAAGTGTAATTAAACATAAAAAATAATCAATTTAGAGCCTTGTGTCAATATATTAATTTTGTTTTTTGCCTGATAAGGTGCCGCCTCTCTGCAGTCTTTTGTACCGGCCTTGAGAGGCTGTGGAATAGTTGTTTTTTTTCTTTACATAGGGGCTGAAATAGTATATGGTTTTAGGTTCCAACTTGAAAAATAATTTATTTTTTCATTTCACGGTCCGAGAGTTATTCTTTCATTTCACGGTCTGAGAGATTTGTAAAGCCCTGTGCCTCTGGTCGTGGACTTGGAGATTTTTTCCTGAAGGCAAGGTTTCGAGATCTTTGCTGTAGGCCCTTCGAATTTGTTCAAGTTTAAGAAGGGTGAAAGTTTTAACAAATCGAATATATTGAACATTTCGATAATTAAAATTTGAGTTTGACACAGAAATCGGGCAAAAGAGGGGAATATGCAAACTTTCGTTTCATGGGAATCGTGGATGGAGCCTATACCGATCGGATCTGCTTGCTTTATGTTATGTGGGTTCTGGAAATACCATATGACGGCTGTTCTTAAAAGCTTAGGAAAAAGTATTGTTGTCAACTACCCACCGCTGAAGCGGGTGGGCTTGCAAAAGCCTGCGGTTGATTAGCCTAAGTTCTTCGAGAACTACGTTAAGAATATATACAGGATAGCCTCAATGCTCCACAAGTTGAGGGAACTATCAGGGCTCTGTAA
>JAUUWG010000038.1 GCA_030589165.1 Desulfobacterales bacterium | reverse complement strand
GATTTGGACAAGGCTGATGATTCCTGGTAATTTCTACTTCACTTTTTATCGAAGAGGAGAGTTTATGCAACCATATTATTTAGGAATTGACGTAAGCAAGGGATATGCTGATTTCGTTATTCTTAGTACAAAGAAACAGCGGATAGAAGATAATTTTCAACTGGATGATACCTTTGATGGGCATTATCGTCTTTATGAGAGACTTAATTTGTTCTTTGAAAATCATCCGAATTCCATGATTTTTGCCGCCGTTGAAAGTACCGGCGGTTATGAAAATAATTGGTTCAATGCGCTGGTCAAATTCCAGGCGACTTTGAATCTTCAAACAGCACGATTGAATCCTCTTGGAGTCAACTATAATAGCAAGGCTGATCTAAAACGAAATGGTACGGATAAGATCAGTGCTCAAAACGTTGCCGAATATATGATCGGACATCCTGAAAAAATTTTGTATCAGCAGCAAGACCCTTTGGCGAGTTTAAGAAAACAGTGGACTTTTGTCAAAATGCTGACCAAGCAGAGCACCCAGCTATTAAACCATCTGGAATCCCTGATTTATACCGCCAATCCAGAGTTGCTCGCTTATTGCAAAGATGGCGTACCAGATTGGGTTTTAAAGTTACTGGCAAATTATCCCACAGCCTTAAATTTGCGTAGGGCCCGGGTAGCCTCTGTGGCCAAAATACCCTACGTATCAAACGATCGGGCAAAAGAACTGGTTGCAAGCGCTAAAAAGAGTGTAGCCTCTGCCACGGATAAGATCACCGGACAATTGATTATTGCAACCGTTAAGCAGATTATGCGTTTGAAACAAATCATTAAATCTCAAACGCAAACAATGGCTAAAGAATGTTCTACCCCGGAGGTGGGCTTGCTCAAGACTTTCAAGGGAATAAACGATTTTTCCGCCATTGGCTTGATGATTGAAATACAAACCGTGGAACGTTTTTCAACTGTTAAAAAAATGGCTTCATTCTTTGGCCTTCATCCGGTACTTAAAGAGAGCGGTGACGGCAGTAAGAAAGTCCGTATGAGCAAACAAGGTCGCAAAGAACCCCGGCATATTTTGTTCATGGTTACGCTGAGCGCTATACAATGCAATCCCCTTATCAAGAGCATCTATCAGGATCGTATTGAAAAAGGGATGAAAAGGATGGCTGCTATTGGATACTGCATGCACAAAATTTTACGCATTGTTTATGGCATACTCAAACACAATAAAGCTTTTGATCCCCAAATCGACCGTATGAATAGGGAAAAGAAGACTCAATGCCAAAAGAGTGTCCCCAAGGATAAAAACCGTCGTTACCAGGATTTTGATTCCAAAGCGCCAATATCAAAACGGCAAACTAAAAAGAGGAAGGAACGGAAGCTGTCCCATAGTGGATAACAAGCACTAAAAGCGGGATCATTGCCTCCATTCAAATATTAAATTAACAGATACAATATTATTTGTACAGTTTTACCGAATTTTCAAAGAGCATTTAAATAAATTGTTTTAATCTTAGGGGGTTACATTTTTAAAAACAATTTTAGGCCAGGTTGTGACCAACGGAAATCACTCTGACCACCTGACAAGGCCAATAATTTGTGGCATAACATACCCCCTAAATTTCCCTTGACTTTCACCTGAATAACTCAAAGGGGGAATAAATCGGATTGATTCATCAGTTGGATGGCTGAATCATTTCCGCGATCGCATTCAGTGCCATTTTGTAGCCGTATGTGCCAAAACCTGAAATCTGACCTGTAGCCACATCGGCTATCATGGACTTGTGGCGGAAGGGTTCTCTTTTGTAAATATTGGAGAGATGGATCTCGATTACAGGTATGTCGAGCAGAAGAATTGCGTCCCGGATCGCGATACTCGTGTGAGTATAAGCTGCGGGATTTATGATCAGTCCCCTTTGCAGTCCCCCGGCATCCTGAATCTTGTCTACAATGGCACCTTCATGGTTGGACTGAAAGGTTTCAACCGCAAGCCCTAAGTTTTTTCCCTGACTTTGCAGACTCTTGTTAATTTCGTCAAGTGTCGTCTTTCCGTATATGCCGGGCTCTCTTTTACCGAGCATGTTCAGGTTGGGGCCATGGATTACGAGAACTTTTGGGTGGTCGTTGCAATTTTTCATGGTTATCCGTCTCAAATTTTTTGTCGAAAGCTGTCAATGGTTTCCTTATAGTTTTGGCTTCCAAAAATGGCAGACCCGGCCACAAAGACGTCTGCACCTGCAAGAGAAATTTTTTCTATGCTGGTTTTATTTACACCGCCGTCTACCTGAATCAGGGTGGAGAGTTCTTTTTCCTCAATCATTTTACGAAGGGCACTGATTTTTTCCAGCGTGTTCGGTATAAAGGCCTGTCCGCCAAAACCGGGATTGACACTCATTAAAAGCACAAAATCGACATATTCTATTGTCCACTCAATTGAAGATAAAGGGGTTGAGGGATTCAGAACGATGCCGGTCCGCAATCCTGATTCTTTAATCATCTGGACCGTCCTGTTCAAGTGCGTGCAGGCCTCTACATGGACTGAAATCAGGTCTGATCCCGCTTTAACAAAATCCGGTATGTATTGGTCCGGATTTTCAATCATAAGGTGTACGTCAAGGGGGAGTGAGGTAACACGCTTTGCCGCTTTGACGGCAATGGGTCCGAATGTGATGTTTGGAACAAAATGACCATCCATGACATCGATATGTATCCAGTCCGCTCCTGCCTCTTCAACCGATTTGATCTCATCTCCCAGTTTTGAAAAATCTGCCGAAAGTATTGACGGCGCAATAATCTTCATTGTTTAATCTGTTCCTTTCTTCTATCATCTTACCCGCTTAAGACAAACCGCGAAAAAACCGTCCATGGGGTTAAGATGGGGGAATGTCCTGAAATATCCGTTTGGGTTTACCAGTGAACGGACTTTGAAGGGAAGCCCTTCCGGGTTTTTTTCTATAACAAATTCCGAATGATTATTCAAAAAGGCCGATATTACGTCTTCATTCTCCTCCGGTTCAGTGCTGCAGACGGCATAAACCAGAGTACCTGAGGGTTTCACAAGGTGTGCCAGTGTATCTAAATATTTTTTCTGTCCGGCTTTCAATCGGCTCAAATCTTTTTTTGACGTTGACCATTTTGTATCGGGGTTTCTTCGCAGAACACCCAGGCCCGAACAGGGGGCATCCAGAAGAATACGGTCAAACGTTCCCATGCGCTTACGGGTCAAGGGCTGATTCAGATCATGCTGCAAGGAGGTTACATTGGAAAAGCCCATCCGGTTCATCTCAGATGCCAGCTGCGAAAGTTTTTTTTCATCCTTATCCATGGCTGTAATTTTGCCCTGATTTTTCATTATCTGAGCAATATGCCCGGTTTTACCCCCAAGACCGGCACATGCGTCTAAAACCCTCTGGCCGGATTGGGGGTTCAGAAGAAGTGTTACCAGCTGCGCAGCCTCATCCTGAACCTGAAACCACCCGGCTTGAAAGGCTTTTGTTTCAGGAATGGGTAACCGTGGGCTGTAGAAAGAAAGCCCGTCCGGTGAATAAGGGGTGGATGCAATCTTATCGACGGCGTTGCCGAGAGATTCCATAAGGTTTTTTCTGGTCACCTTGCAGGTGTTGGTCCGTATGGTGATGGGCGGTATGGTGTTTATCGCATTGCATAAAGCCTCGGTCTGTTCAAGACCCAACCGGTTTATCCATCTTTTGATAAGCCATTTGGGAAATGACTTTATTGTTGCCAGTGCTGATACAGGATCTTTTTCAAGGTCGGGGAAAACAACATCCTTATAATTTCCGGCGGCATTGCGTAAAACGCCGTTTACAAATTTTGCCACCCATGGCGGTGCAACGGATTTTGCCATTTGAACGGATGTATTCACGGCGGCGGAAGAGGGGATTCTGTTTAAGAATTTTATTTGAAACAGCCCAAGCCGCAGAATATTTAAAACCGGTGGATCGATTTTATGCAGGCGGGTTTTTGAAAAATGTCCTATGATCCAGTCGAGATGATTCTGCCATCTTATAACGCCGTAAACCAGAGCATTTGTCAGATTTCGGTCTCGCCGGGCAAGCAGAGAGTCCGTGCCCAGAACATCTTCTACGATTCTGTCCAGAGTCAGGCGCCCTTTATCCAGCGTATTCAAAATAAAAAGCGCGGTCTTCCGCGCATCATTCGTTATGGATTTACGCATTTAAAAAAAGTGTGAAGTGACTAAAGTGATCTAAAGGTTAGTAGAGACGTGTCGATGACACGTCTTAAAAGAGGCATTCTATCAATTTAGACAGAGCGAAGCGACTCATTCACTTTAGCTCACTTTTCCGGCTTAGGTTAAACCGACATTGAGCAGCCTTATGTAGAATAAATTTGATATATCCGGCATACAGTGTTTCCAAACAGCCTGAGAATTTTTCTATGAAGGTCAGTTATTCCATTAATAACAGTCTGATATCCATTTTGTATTTTTATTTTTACATAATCAATGCCTTCCAGCAATTGGAAGACCCATCTGAGGGTAGGCGTTTTTGTTGGCTGACCGATCTGATTTGGAAGAGATTCACCGATTCGGTCTAATTTTTTTCGCATCCGTCGCTGAGCAATCGAATAAACCAGAAGAGCCAGTGTCATAACCATCAGAAGGCTTTCAACTCGGGAAGGCTTTTTCACAAACAGGGAAGAAACAAAAAATACAGGATCTTTCAAGAACCGAAAACCTCGTTCGACTTGGGACTGATTCTTATAAGCCCAAAAAACATCTTCGTTACTCAGTTGATTCGATGGAATTGAAGTCCCCAAAACAAAGCAGGCTTTACAGTGTTGGTCATGAGCTATACGTTTTTCATCGCGTTTAAAGGTACCTTTAATTTGCCACTTAATACTTTTTATCGGACTGTCAGCTGTAGGTTTGCCTTTTTTAGCGTACTTTACATGCTTGTGGAAATGAAATTCATCAATCTCATGATATTTCCATTTTTCACTGAGCTCTTCCAGGGCTTTGCTGGCCTCTTTTTTAGTTTTAAAACGTTGCGCCTGAAGATGAAAGAGTTGTTTTTCAATGCTCTTGTATTCCTTTTCGCTCCGTTTGTTTACCGTTTTTTCGGCACGTTCAAAAGCGCCTTTGGAATATACCACCATCCAACGCTGATCAATATGATAATGTCCCAGTTCAAAACACTGGAAACGATAGTCTTCGTTGATGGTGATCCACTGATCATCCCAGCTCAGAGCTTGCTTAATGAGCAGTTTAACGTCTTTAAATGTTTCTGGAATCCGGGTAATGTAGGGCACTTTCGCCAGATTTGGAGAATTTTTTTCGGTGTATCCTTTGGAGTCCATTATCAGATAATGAGGGAACCTTCCAGATTCAAACTGCCGCATCAGTTCATTGGCTCGATGTTTAAATATTTCGTTGTCCGAGGCATTGCCGTCATGACATTTACAAAACAGAGGAATACCTCCATCCTGAGAAACAATCGTTTCCAGTACCGCCTGCTTAAGATCTGGTCGGTGATCCTTGGAATAGCCCTGTGTGATGCGTATGGCCTGTTCATCTGTATCCGGCAGATAGTCTCCTGTAAGAGAAAAGGAGGTGGTATCGAGATGGTTGAATCGGAGATCGACCTCCTCGGCCTCGCAAACAGAAAGAGAAAGTTCACTGAAAAGACAATCAAGTCCATAATCGAAAACCTTATCAAGACTGCGCCCCAGCTTGAAACGATTAAAATGGTCAGCTTCAACGCCTTTCCGAAACAATTGTTCCAAGGGTTTATTTTTGAAAAATTGGGGGGTCAACGAAAGCGGTTTTTGAGCAAACCCGAGTCCATTAAGAATCATTCCTGCAACGGCCTCACCCGTGCTGATCTCTTCTTGTTCATCCGGCTTAATACGTTCGTCAATCATTTCTGTCAGTTTGAGATCTTTGATTACTCCGGCAACTATTCCGAGATGATCCAAGCGCTTTATTTCAAGATTCATGACTCCTCCTCAGCAATAAATTCAGCAAATCTGGTATCCAATTCAGTGAAGAGGAGTTTATCCAATTTTTTTAAAAATGCAACTGCTCAATGTCGGGTTAAAGTCGTTCCCTGCGGTATTTTGCACCCTCGGAGAAAATCTTTTACTGAAAGACGTTTTCCTGATGCTCCCTGTATTTCGAGAATGCAGAGCGCTCCGTCTCCGGTTGCAACACAAAGTTCATCCGGGAACCCCTTGATGACCGTGCCGGGGGAATCGTCCAAATTCATCTCTTTGGATTCTGCTTTGAAAATCTTGAGGCGCTTCTTATCAAAAAACGTAAAGGCTCCCGGCCATGGGGTCATGCCGCGAATGAATGATTCAATGGTTCCGGCCGGCAAATTCCAGTTGATATGACCGTCTTTCTTTTTTAACAGGGGGGCGTAGCTGGATTGGGTATGGTCCTGAGGCACAGGCTTTATGGTTCCGGATTCAAGTCCGTTTAACGCCTTTATCAGAAGATCTGCGCCAAGAATCGTCAAACGGTCGTGAAGCGTGGAAGAAGTGTTGTCGGATGTAATTTTTTCCTTTGCGGACAAGAGAATATCACCGGTATCCAAGCCTTTGTCAATAAACATGATGGTGACACCGGACTCTTTTTCTCCGTTGATGATGGCCTGATGGATAGGTGAGGGCCCGCGATATTTCGGAAGCAGGGAAGCATGTATGTTAATCGCCCCCATACGCGGCAATGCCAGTAGATTTTCAGGCAGAATATGGCCGAAAGCAACAACCACAAAAAGGTCCGGTTTAAGATTTTCTATGCGGTCTGAAAATTCTCCGGTTTTGATGGATACCGGCTGTATGACCTCATAACCCAGTTCTATTGCGGCTTTTTTGACGGGTGGAAAGACCGGTTTGCGGCCACGTCCCTTGGGACGATCCGGTTGGGTAACCACCAGATCAACATCATAATCGTATTGGTTTAACGCTTTCAGAGCCGGAACGGCAAACTCCGGGGTGCCCATAAATATAATTTTTAATCTTTTTTTCACTTTTTGCTTAATCTCTTTTTTACCCGCCGTTTATAAAGCTGTCTTTTTAAGGAGCTGATTCGGTCGATAAACAGGATGCCTTTTAAATGATCAATTTCGTGTTGCAGTACCGTGGCTAAAAGTCCCTCCGCCTCAATTTTCAGGGGGTTTCCCTCCCTGTCGAAACCTTCAACCAGGGCAAAGGCCGCACGCTGCACATCGGCTGTGAATTCAGGGACACTCAGGCATCCTTCATTTTCCGAGACAACTTCTCCTTCAAGGGAAACGATGGTTGGATTGATAAGGACCTGGTAATCTTGTTTTTCTCTGTTTGACGAAGCATCATAAATGACGATGCTTTTATCACAACCGATCTGGGGTGCGGCCAGGCCGATACCAGGTGCTGCATACATGGTCTCTGCCATATTATCAATCAGTTTCTGGATTTTTTCGTCTATATTATCAACTGATTTTGTAGTCCGGGTGAGAAATTTGTCCGGATATGTCAATATATCAAATAGTGCCATATAAAACCTTCTTTATATTAAGATAATGATTTTAAAGCAAAAGAAAAAATAAACCCCAAGGCTTACATCTTTCTTTCCTAAGCCGGATAAACCGGAAAAGTGAGCTAAAGTTTAAAGTGAGCTAAAGTTAATGAGTCGCTTCGCTCCGTCTTTTTATATATAAAATTGATAGAATTCCTCAACTTTAGGCACTTTAGATCACTTTAGTCACTTCACACTTTTTTAAATTCTGAAATTTTTGCCATAAAAAGCACAAATTTCGGAATTAAGAGACTAATCTTTTAGCTGTTATTATATGAAACTTGCCATATATTTATACCGGTTATCATCGCGGAGACAAGGCCGATAATTATGACGGGAAATATCTGAATCGCATGGTTGGCCAGCGTAAAGCCGGCGGCATCTTTTAAAAAAACACCGAAAAGGGAAAGAGCAAAGACGCCTCCGGCCTCCCAGAGGCCCCAGAAGCCGGGGGCTGAAGGAAGCGCTATAAAAAAAGAGAGGATTATCATAACAGCGGCTATCTCTAAGAAAGAAAGATTTATACCGGGGCATCCGAAGCTCATTATGTAGAATGAAAAAGCCTGGAGACTCCAGATAAGAAGGGATAAACAAATACAAATATATATTTTTTTCGGGTTCTTAACAAGAGCAAAACCAGATGCGAAATTTTCTATAATACGGACCGGATGTGTGGAAATCCATTGGCTTATATTTTTTTTACTTTCCGGGCCGACAAAGAAAATAATGGACGGTATTCCCATGATAGCCGTAGTTATAAATTTCCGGGTTTTATCAAAGCTGACCGAGATGATCCCGAAAATCAGAATGGCGCAAACGTTTAACATCCCTCTACCGACGGTTTCCAGGGTTTTTCTGTTCAGATGATGATTACCGAAAGTCATATCGATGGCAGGATCAATCTGAACGGTTGAAAGGAGCACCGTGAAAAGGACAACAAGCATGATAATGTCAAATAATCGTTCAGCAGCAACGGTTGCAAGGCCCGTTGAAAAAGGGAGAGCATCTCTTTTTTGCAGAATCCCCGGCCGGGCCATTTCTCCGACCCGGGCCGGAAGGATGCAGTTGAGCATGAAACCGATCATCATGGGATGAAATGCTTCCCAAAAACTTACCTTTTGAGCAGTTTCCAGAATTAGCTGCCATCTTATCGCTCTTAATGCGAAGCTTGATAAAGAAACCAACACCGCCGGTATTATCCAGAAGTAGTTGATTGATCTCAGGTAATCAATAAGCTCATGAACGGGGACGTTTTTGAAGGCAAAATAGAGCGTGATCACTGATAATATTAGCCCTGACACCAGGGAGATGGTCATTTTTTTATTCATAACATAACCCGGATAAACCGAAAAAGTGAGCTAAAGTGAATGAGTCGTTTTGCTCTTTCTTTTTATTTGAATAGGGTGCTGAATTCCGGAGTTCAAACTTTAATTTTGAGCAGAAGTTTTGAATTCAGACTAAAAGTCCGAACTCCCAAATCTGATGGGCCTTTTCTTCGAAGATGATCTCAAAGTTTAACTCCTATGCCGAGAAGTCCCCTTCCGAATCTTTGATTCGGTGGGGGAGCTGTCACAACAGCTATTTAGAGTATGCGGTCAGGAGCTCACGCGCTTTTTCTATATCATGCCTGATCTGTTCTGATAAGTCTTCGATATTGGCAAATTTTTTTTCATCTCTCAGGCGGCTTATAAAATTAACACGAATTCTTTGTCCGTAAATATTTTCATTAAAGTCGAGTATATGAACTTCGACGGTAAATTTATGATCATCAAAGGTGGGGCTGTACCCGATATTGGCAACGCCTTTGAATTTTTTCCCGAGACATTCAACCGTGACGGCATAGACCCCGAGTTTAGGGCTGAGTTCGTCATGCAGTTTTATATTCGCGGTGGGAAATCCAAGGAGTTTACCCCCTCTATTGCGACCGGTTTCAACCTTGCCCCTGATCTGGTAGTTGCGGCCCAACAGATCGACAACCTCTTCAACTGCTCCGTCCATGACCAGTTCACGGATTCTGGTGCTGCTGATCCTGTTGGGTTGGGATCCTGATACCGGTATCCAATCGGGAACAATCACTTCAAACCCAAAAGCCGTTGCATATTTTTTTAAAAAATCGATGTTTCCTTCCCGGTTTTTACCGAAAGCATAATCTTTGCCTATGACAATCGCTTTCATGCCGATACGGTTTACAAGTATATCTTCTATAAATTCTTTTGCGGTTATGGATGCAAATTCCCTTGTAAAAGGGATGCAGATTAAAACATCGAGGCCGGACTGGGAAAGCAGTTCAACTTTCTGATCATACCGGGTAATCAGAGGTGGATGGTTGTTTTTTTTCAAAACCCTGATGGGATGAGGCTCAAAAGTGAGGGCGATGGCGGTGCCGTCAATAGCAGCAGCTTTTTTTACAATTTCATTGATAAGTGCTTGATGCCCTTTATGGACACCATCGAAATTTCCGATGGTTACGACAGCATTTTTATACGGATGTTTAACTTTTTCAATACCTTCTATTAGTTCCATTGTTAACATTATTACCTTTTCCAAACTTTAGGGTTGCGGACAATAATGGGTCCGCAATCCTTAACAGCCATTCTGATTTTGGTATTTCCCAGGTTGGGTTTCGCTATCGATTAACCCAATCTACGTGATATTCATTTACCAAAATTAGAATTGCTGAATACTTAATATTAGGCTTGACAAGAACATTTAAAAAAGTATATATAAGTAAGTTAGATTTTGAAAGCAACTAATTTTATTATGTTTCAGGTTGCCGGGTTTTTGTGCCGAAGTGGCGGAATTGGTAGACGCGCTAGGTTCAGGGTCTAGTGGATGTATGTCCGTGGGAGTTCAAATCTCCCCTTCGGCACCACACATAATCAAGGCTAAAAATTAATCAGTTATTTAAAAAAAACAAGCTCTGCTTCGGCAGGGCTTTTTTTTTGTTTCAAAGTATGAGAAAAACAAAAGTAACAATTTCTGTCTCCGGCATGACCTGCGTAAAATCTTCTTGATTCAGAAAAAAACAAATGGATCTAATTTAAATCAGGG
Organism: Desulfobacterales bacterium; assembly: GCA_030589165.1. GTDB lineage: Bacteria > Desulfobacterota > Desulfobacteria > Desulfobacterales > JAFDHS01 > JAFDHS01. The sequence goes on along the minus strand of JAUUWG010000038.1, from coordinate 6,029 downwards.
GTAGTTATGGGTGAAAAAATCAAAGATTTCATCAATGTCATGAAGGCCCTTTCCGATCCCAACCGGGTGAAAATTGTCAAGATGCTTCAACATAAAGACATGTGCGTCTGTGAAATCCGGGCTGCTCTGCAAATAGCCCAGCCCAGTGTTTCCAAGCATTTGAAGATTCTTGAAAATGCAGGTTTTGTTGATTTTAAAAAGGAGGGCTTGTGGGTCAACTACCACCTTACGGATGGAAGTGATTCTCCCTATGCTGCCAGCCTTTTGGGAAACCTGAGACATTGGCTGGAAGATGACTCCGAGATCACCGAAATCGTTGAAAAACTTCCCGAGATTCGGCGGGGGGAGATCTGCGGTAGATAAATAGTTCCTGAATAAAACTTCTTTTGAGATTTGAGATGTGAGGAATGAGAGTAAATATTTTCTCAAATCTCAATACTCAAGTCGGTTTAACAGCTTGTATCTACGGCTTTATCTGGTTTTCGTTCAGACACTGAATGATACGGCATTCTCAATAGTTCTCGATGTCTTTTACATAATTTTCAAAATCGTTTTCCAGAAGAAACCGGGAAATCATTTCACTGACCTTGTCTGCCGTGTCAACGTGATAACGGCCCTTTTCATCACAGCCCGCTATTTTTTTAGCGTTTTCAACAATCGCCTGAAGGGATAAAACGGTCATCTCCACATTGGCGCTAACATTAATGGTCTCTTTTGATCCTGTCATTTTGACTGTTTTTCCTTTCAACTGTTTTGTTTCTTTAAAAAATCCATACCTGACCCCGGATAACCGGGAAAGTGATCTGAAGTGAGCTAAAGTTAATGAGTCGCTTCGCTCCGTCTTTTTATATATAAAAATTGATAGAATGCCTCAACTTTAGATCACTTTAGTCACTTCACACTACAAAATATTAGGATAATGAAGCCTGTGTGTCAAAATAAATTCTCTGGAAAAGTTGATGAACTTGTAAAGATGCTTCAATTTTATGAGCTATCTCAATTTAGTCTTGATAACTATCTTTCCTTATAGTAAAATAAAAAATTTTCTTGTAATTCTTTGTAAGAAAGCAAGCGCTCAAATTCCCCGTTTTGGGTCATATCGAAATTTGATGGTTTCGTAAGTATCGGAATCCCAAATAGCTGCCACGATATATTGTTGAAAAAATAGATACTATGTACTATAAATTGTGTTTGTTGAGGTTTCCATAGGCTTTTTGCAAAACCCACGGATTTGAACATTGTAAACAGACAGCCGTTTGAGGCCGAAAGTGTTTTTTATCAAGACAATGAAGGAATAGATAGTGCCGGACATTTTTTTATGGGGTTCGGGAAAAGAAGGTTTTGCCGCTCCGCTTGACCCTGACGCTCTTGGAAGCAGTCATGAATTTTGGGGAAAAGAGATTGCCTCTTTTGGGCCGTGGGTGCGTACGGTAGAGGAATTCATTTTCCAGGATGAACGGAACGTTTTTTGGCGGAGAGCCCCCCAAAAAACGACTGAAAAGATTATGATTTGCGGCAAATGCGCATCCAGCATGGATGTTGCCTGGGAGATGATCGACCAAAACTTTTTTAGGGATTGGGATTCGGTGATCGCCGTTGAGCAGATGGCCGGAAGAGGACAGCACAGACGCGAATGGGTGTCTCCGCCGGGTAACATTTATGCTTCATGGGCCTGGCCCGGCCTTTCCGAAAAAATAGGTGAAGATAGCCCCTGGAGGAGTCTGCTTTCACTGGTGACCGGTTATATTGTGGCCCGGGCGCTTGAAGAATTCGGTCTTTTTGTAAAACTGAAATGGCCCAACGACCTGATTTTAAAGGATCGTAAAATTGGGGGGATACTGATTGAGGAACGGAGAGGGAAGATCGTTCTTGGCATCGGATTGAATACGGTTTCAGCACCGCCGGACGGTGAATTTGAAAATGATTATTCAGTGCCGGCCACCTCTTTTGACAGAGAAGGCATTCATCTTACCCCGCTCAGTGTCTGGATTAAACTGGTAAAATCAGCTCAAAATTCTTTTGAAAAAATAATCAATAATTTAAACCCAGGTGATTTTATTGAACTTATAACCGGTCGCCTGGCATGGCTTGGCAGGCAGGTTCTTGTTAAGAGAAACGGATCAGATGTTTATAAGGCCAGAATTGCCGGACTCGCCCCGGACGGTGGATTGCTTCTGAATCGGAACGGGACGGATGAGGTCCTTTACTCTGGCAGAATGCTTCCGGTATAGCCTTTACTCCGTAGATGTTTACACGGAACAATAATAACCGCTTTGCGGTTTGTGTGTGAATTAAAATCGGATTTTAACCGGTTTTTGCGATTTCTGCGGTGAACTATAAAAACAGAATATCAGGATATAAGGAAAGTGAGAAGAGTTATGGAGACAAAAACATTTGAACAGGTTTTGACGGAAATTAAGGGGAAACCAATTCTCATAGCAAACAGGGGGATCCCTGCCCGCCGGATTTGCCGGGCCATTTCTGAGATGTTTGAGGCCGTTGCCATCATGACTGCTACTGATGTGGACAAGACATCTCCGTCCACCATCGGCGCTCACGAACTTCTTTTGCTGGGAGAGGAACCCACCGCTTATCTTGATATTGATTTAATTATCAAAAAAGCCAGGGACAGGGGGGTCGTCGCCATCCATCCAGGCTGGGGATTCGGTGCTGAGGACGAGAGTTTCCCCGTAAAGTGTAAAGAAGCCGGAATTCTGTTTATAGGCCCACCGCCCGAACCCATGCGCATCTTAGGAAACAAGGTTGAAGTGAGAAAACTGGCCCGGAAAATCGGTGTCCCGGTTGTTCCCGGTTCACCTGGAGCGGTAACGATTCCGGAAGCGCGTGAATTTGTCAAGGAAATCGGATTCCCCATTATGCTCAAAGCCGAAGGCGGCGGCGGCGGGCGGGGTATTTATGAAGTGTACAGGGAAGATGAACTTGAATCCGCATTTCATAAAGCGTCCGCCATGGCTCAGGCTTCTTTCGGCAACCCGCGCATTTATGTTGAAAAGCTTTTGCTCACTGTCCGTCACATAGAGATCCAGGTCATAGCGGATAAACACGGCAACGTATTTGCTTTTGATGAGCGCGATTGCACCGTGCAGAGAAATCATCAAAAGCTGGTTGAGATTACCCCGTCTCCCTGGCCGGGAATGTCCGCTGAACTTCGTGAGAAATTGAAGGCGTATGCGATCAGTCTGGTTAAAGCAGTGGACTATTATTCTTTGGCCACAGTGGAATTTCTGGTGGACCAGGACGGTACTCCCTATCTTATTGAGGTCAACACGCGGCTTCAGGTGGAGCACGGTATTACCGAGTGCCGTTACGGTATTGATCTGGTGGAAGAACAGATTGCCGTAGCCTTTGGTTCAACCCTCAGGTTCAACGATAAGGAGACGCTTCCGTATCAGCATTCCATGCAGACGCGGATCAACTGTGAGGACCCGCAGAACAATTTTTCACCCAATGCCGGTCGTATTACTCGATATGTCACCCCGGGAGGCCAGGGGGTCCGTATTGATTCGTGCATTACCAACGGCTATGAATTTCCCTCCCAGTATGATTCGGCGGCATCACTTCTGATTACCTACGGCAACAGTTGGAAAAAAACCCTTAAACTGATGCAGCGCGGCCTTAGAGAATACATGGTGGGCGGATTGAAGACCACTATTCCGTTTCACAGGCAGCTGGTCAAGCATCCTGCATTTATTTCAGGCGAGTACGATACCAAATTTATCGAAAAGACCCCCGAGTTGATGTTCTACGTGTACGAAGCGCCCGAAGTGTTGCGGCTTTCCAGGCTTGTGGCCGAGATATCCGCTGTGGGATATAACAGTTTTGTTCAGTTGGGTGAGTATCGGGGATCGTGTGATAAGCGGGTCGGCCGGTTCGAACTGGTCAAGCCGCCGAAGGTTGAAACCGAATTCGAATATCCGTATCCCAGGGGAGACCGCCGGGCTACCATCGATTTCATCCGCGACAGTGGATATGTACATTTTACGGATACGACGACAAGAGATATCACCCAGTCCAACAGCGGTAACAGATTCCGTCTGGCTGAAGACGAAATGATCGGACCTTATCTTGATAAATGCGGTTTCTTTTCACTGGAAAACGGCGGTGGCGCTCATTTTCATGTGGCCATGCTGGCCAATATGACCTACCCCTTTACGGAAGGTAAAGTCTGGAATGAATTTGCCCCGCAGACCCTCAAACAGATACTTATTCGCTCGACAAACGTTTTGGGGTACAAACCCCAGTCGCGAAATCTGATGCAGAGAACCGGGGAGATGATCTGTGAGCATTACGATGTCGTACGCTGTTTCGATTTTTTGAATCATGTGGAAAACATGCGTCCCTTTGCCGAGGTCGTCTTAAACTCCAAGACAAATATTTTTGAGCCGGCCATTTCCCTCTCTTATGCCAAGGGATTTGATGTGAAACGATACATGGTCGTGACCGAAGAGATCCTCTCCATGGTGGCTGACGTCGCCGGCGTGAGTATTGACAAGGCCTGCCGCTTGATCATACTGGGGTTAAAGGACATGGCCGGGGTATGCCCTCCCCAGTTCATGCGTTCACTTGTCTCTGCCATCCGTAAAAAATATCCGGAACTGGTTCTGCATTACCATCGTCACTACACGGACGGATTGTTCGTACCTGCGGTCGGTGCGGCGGCCGAAGCCGGAGCTCATATCGTGGATACCGGCATTGGTGCGTCCGTCCGATGGTACGGGCAGGGGGAAGTCCTTTCCACGGCAGCCTATATAGAAGAACTCGGCATGAAGACGAATCTGGATAAAGAGATGATACGTACCTGCGGATTCGTGTTAAAGCAGATCATGCCCTATTATGACAGATACTGTGATCCGTATTTCAAGGGCATTGATTATGATGTGGTGGAACACGGCATGCCGGGGGGCGCGACATCTTCTTCACAGGAAGGGGCCATGAAACAGGGGTATATCCACCTCCTTCCGTATATGCTGAAATTCCTTGCCGGAACCCGTAAGATTACCCGTTATCATGATGTGACTCCGGGATCTCAGATTACCTGGAATACTGCATTTCTGGCAGTTACAGGGGTTTACAAGAGGGGAGGGGAGGAGCAGGTCAGACACTTGCTCAAGGTACTTGAAACCGTTACCAGCGTTTCCGAAAGCGACCTGAGTTCTGAAATCAAGAAAGACAGACTGAAACTTTACCGGGATTGTAATGACGCATTCAGGGACCTTCTTCTCGGAAAATTCGGAAAACTCCCCTTGGGATTTCCGGCGGATTGGGTCTATCAAAGCGCTTTTGGGCCTGATTACAAGAGTGCTCTGGCCAAACGCACGGAAGAGTCGCCTCTTATATTTTTAGAAGACGTTGATATGGATACGGAATATAAAGCGCTCATGGATCAAATCAAGCGCCAGCCGACTGAAGAAGAGTTGGTCATGTATCTCAATCATCCGGGAGATGCCTTAAAAACCATTGAGTTTAAGGCAAAATACGGAGATCCGAACCATCTCCCCCTCGATATCTGGTTTGAAGGACTGGAAAAAGGTGAGGAAGCCACCTTTGTAGACAGCAAAGGCAAGCCCCATGTTATGATGATCCTTGATATTTCCGAACCTGATGAAGCCGGCATGAGTGTGGTTCGATACCTCCTTGATTCCGGGATTTTTACCCACCAGGTTAAAGTCGAAGAGCCTGTATCACAGGCAGCTGCTTTAGTGGAAGTGGTTGATCCGAACAATCCCTATCACGTGGGGTCACCGAGCAACGGCGATCTGTGGGTCATGTATGTCAACCCCGGTGACTACGTCAAGAAAGGTGATGAGCTTTTCAATATCTCCATAATGAAGCAGGAAAAGGCCGTGCTGGCAAAGACGGACGGCCTTGTAAGCCGGGTGCTTAAATCGGCCAACTATCAGCAGGACAAAAGAATGGTACCGGTTAAAGAGGGTGAACTTCTGGTAGAACTTTCATCCGCCCCGGCATCGTGTCCCAATTGCAATACGCCGGTTCCCGGTGAAGACTTT
>JAUUWG010000043.1 GCA_030589165.1 Desulfobacterales bacterium | reverse complement strand
ATAGTTCCCTCAACTTGTGGAGCATTGAGGCTATCCTGTATATATTCTTAACGTAGCCAACCCAATTGAATAAATGGATTGGCTGAGTCTAATCAGCCGGGCTTTTACAAGCCCAAAAGCTTTAGCTTTGGGTAGCTGACTGATTTATCTGATTTACGCTATTGTTAAATCCGGTTCCGGCGCAAGTGATGCCAGGTCGATATCAGCTTCGGGCAGCTGCTTTGCAATACCTGCAACGTCAGCAGCCGAACCGCCGTCTACAGCCAGATCCAAATAAGCCTTGGCCATACGAATGGCTTCAGGATGCCTCATGATAAGGATATCCGCACCGGATATAAGATAACTGACAGCTGCCACGGCCTCCATCATGATCCCGCGTTTTTCAGGATCACCCAGCGTCGGGGCATCTTCTACCGTCTGTTTCGCTTCTTTACATTTCCAGATCTCTTTGGCGAGATTGTTAATGATAGGCTGCTGCAGCTTGTCATCACCCTGGGCCATAGCCGCCATTCTGATCCGCTCCATTACCGAATAGGTATATTCCATACCGTAACCCAAACCGCCGGTGTTCGGATCGATGACTACCTTGTCCAGAGACAGCCCCAGGTTTTCAAGAAGAATATTCACCTGTTTGGCAAGGTTTACATCAATGGGAGAAGATGCAACAACCGTATGGCCGTATGCCATGGCAGCCGCTCCGATGCCCTTGTGGTTCTTGTCCTCAACCGGTCCCAACATCAGAGAGGCACCCTGGCATTCTTCCGCGACCGTCTTTAAAACATCTTCATCTTTCTGGACGTTTGTCGTACCCCATACGATCAGGGGAACATCAATCGCTTCCGATACTTTCTTAACCAGAGCAGCCGCATCTTCAGGACTCGTATCCTTATCGTTCGGATCGGTGCTGATAAGCTGCAGGGCGATCATTTGAGCGCCATACTCATCCACACATTTTTTTGCCCAGGCAACAGGATCAGAAATTACGTCTTTAAAAGGAGCGACTGCAGCTTCCGGCCAGTCTTCCGGCTCCGTGTCCCAAACTTCCATGGCAACCACAGGCTTGCGGGGCATATCACCCTCAAACTGGTAGAAAGAGTAACAGGTTTCACCACCGACAACAACAGCCTTGTCGCCTTTTCCTATAGTGATTTCCTTTATACCGCCGGCATAAGATTCTTTAACAATGTCAAAACCCAATTTGACCTCCTTATCGATAAGAAAGTTTTTGATTGAACAATACTAATTTTCAACCCCCGTCTATTAACCCCAAAGGAGGCAACAAAAAAACAAAGGCCCCCATTTCAAATAAAGCATTCCCCTCACTATTCTTATTTTAAAAATATTATTAGGACGGTAAATGCATAATCCCCAATTACAACCACCGGATTCCAAAAGATCCAAGGTAAAATGTTAAGTGGGGAAATCAAGGATTCACTCCAAAATAACTTCCCGTTTTCACATTGATTCAGGTCATTTTTAACCAAATTTATTTAGAGATATCATCAGGCCTACGGAATACCTAAATTTTACCTGAATCTGAGTACGTTGCACGTAAACTTATTTCGGAACGAATCCTCGACAAATCAACAAAAATGTTTTATCTTATTGATTTAAATTAGATTTTTTTAATTAGAATTAGTAACATCAATTATCACTTAAGCAACTATTTTGTCAACAGGTGTTTTAAAAAATAAATCACAATAAAAGCCGTCTGAAGTTTACAGTGCCGTAAGTGAGTCTAAGTTTCAATTAAGAACTGTAAATCCAGCTAACTTTTAAGGCAGTTAACCGATTACACAAAGCACGTCGTTTTTTGCTACGGAATCACCGCTGTTGAAATTGATCTTCCTTATTGTACCGCTGACAGGTGCGGGAAGTGCATTCTCCATCTTCATGGCCTCTAAGACAACCACGCAGTCACCCTTATTGACGGTATCCCCCACCTGCTTTTCATAGCTTACAATCATGCCGGGCATTGGAGCGGCAACCGGCGTACCCTCGGTTTCACCGGAGGGCTCAGTGACAGGTTCAGGTGCCGGAACTTTTTGGACCTCAGGTGGTGGCGGTGCGGCGGGTTCGGCCGCTTTCGGCGGTGCCGGAGGCACAGGTGCAAGCGGCGGCGCAGGCTCCGGAACCTGACGGACATAGCTGACAACAGGTCCTCCACCGATCTCTTCAACGCCGACCTCAAAGTATTCCTCATCAACAAATACGTTAAAGGTACGGAGATTATCACCTTTTTCAGGAACTTCCTTTTTGGCCTTTTCAACAATCTCTCCGGCTTTGACCTTTGCAATCAACTCTTCCATGGCCCTGGCTTTTTCCATGGTTATCGGTTTTACCCGGTCAGGCGGCTCTTCCTTGCCGTATTTCCATTTCAAAAACCTTTTACCGGTAACCGGATAGAGAGCATAGAGAATCTCATCTTCTATGTCAACGGCAAGGCCCTTGACATCATCCCGGGCATTTTCAAGCTCGGGCTCAAGGATTTCAGCAGGCCTGCAGGTAATAGGCACTTCTCCTCTTGGATACCCTTTAAGGGCTTTTCTCCGAACTTCCGGATCAACAGGCATCGGCGTTTTTCCGTACAAACCGTAGCACAGGTCTTTGACCTGGTCGGTAATCATTTTATACCGTTTATTTTCATCGTCAAACAGAACATTGTTGACCGCCTGGGTACCGACAATCTGACTCGTGGGGGTAACCATGGGAACCTGCCCCAGGTCTTTTCGTACCCTGGGAAGCTCTTCATAAACCTCTTCCAGCTTTTCAAGAGCGCCAATCTCCTTCAACTGATTAACCAGGTTGGAAAGCATGCCTCCCGGGGTCTGGTGGAGAAGGACATTGATATCTATGATCGAAACCTTGCTGTCATCCAACAGATGCTTGTACTTGGGAAGAATTTCCTTTTCAAGAATCCGGCTGATCTTTGCAAGTTGTTTGATATCAAACCCCGTATCCCGGTTTGTTCCAAGAAACGTAACAACAAGGGGTTCAATTGCCGGATGTGAATTACGGCAGGCATAAGGGGACATGCATGTGCCGACAATATCCACGCCGGCCTCAATGGCCTTTAAATGGGACATCGGGGCCATTCCCGACGTCGCATGACTGTGTAAAACCAATGGAACCGAAACCGCTTTTTTCAAGGCTTTAATAACGGCATATCCGTCATAGGGAGCAATCAGACCGGCCATATCCTTGAGACAGATACTGTCGGCTCCCATATTTTGCAATTCCCTGGCCTTTTTTACATAATAGTCGATGTTGTAGACATCTCCGCCCATCCGGGGCTCGGTCAGCGAATAGCAGATACAGCCCTGAAAATGCTTTCCACACTCCTTGATCACCGGAACGACGACTTCAAAATTACGGTAGTCGTTTAACGCATCAAAGGTTCTGAAGATATCAATGCCGTTTGCCGCCGCCCTGTCAACAAAGGCACGGGCAAGGTCATCGGCATAATTTCGATATCCCACCAGGTTCTGTCCCCTCAGGAGCATTGCAACAGGGGTTTTTTTGAAATAGCGCTTCAACGTCCGGATTCTTTCCCATGGGTTCTCATTCAAATAACGGTGCATGGCATCAAAGGTGGCGCCGCCCCATGCTTCAACCGCCCAGAAGCCTATTTCATCCATCATTTCGGCAACAGGAATCATGTCTTCGGTTCGTCCCCTTGTCGCAAACAAGGACTGCTGGCCATCGCGAAACGTCAGATCCATTATTTTAAGAGAATTTTTTGCCATCGGCCTGTCCTCACCGTAATCCATGTCGGTCATTTTTACTTGATTATGTTCACTCATTTTAAGCTTCTCCTCTTAAAACACATCTGAAAACCTTGTAAAAAGCGTGAAGGAACTAAGACAATTTCACTCCGTGAAAAGTTTTCAGCTGCATCAGGTTACGCATTTGCATCTGGGCCTGCCGGCCGCTTGTTCTCCAAAGGTTCACTGAAGCAGAAGGCTCGGGCACTGAAGCCGGAACCAGCATGGGCCGGGCGCCTCCGATCTCTTCCTCCGTTTTGATATAATTCATAACGGCGGATATTGCGGCTGTTATTTTCTTTTTATTATCCATTTAAAATTCCCTGACCCGGACAAGCCGGAACCAAAGTTGGCTGCCACAAAGTCACGAAGGCACAAAGTGATTTTTTTTAAATTTTTTTTCTTCGTGTCTTGGTGTCTTGGTGGCGGAACGAAATATTCGTTTGCCATAAAAATAAAGGCTGGTCTAACAGAACCGAAAACCGTTATACCGGAATATTTCCGTGTTTCTTGGGCGGTCTGATTTCCCGTTTGCCGCACATGATTTCAAGGGCTTCAATCAGACGCGGTCGTGTTTCACTCGGCATAATAACGACGTCAATATATCCTCTGCTTGCAGCGCAATACGGGTTTAAAAAGAGATCTTCATATTCACGGATCTTTTCCTTACGCTTTTCAACAGGATCATCCGCCTCTTTGATCTCCTTGCGATGGATGATATTGGCCGCACCTTCGGCGCCCATTACGGCAATCTGAGCACTGGGCCATGCAAAAGCAACATCTGCGCCAAGATGTTTTGAACTCATTGCAATATATGCTCCCCCATAGTCCTTTCGAGTAATCAGAAGCATTTTGGGAACGGTTGCCTCTGAATAGCACCAGAGGAGTTTTGCGCCATGACGGATAATTCCGGCCCATTCCTGCCCGCTTCCGGGAAGATATCCCGGCACATCCGCTATCGTGAGGATGGGAATGTTAAAAGAGTCGCAAAACCTTATGAAACGGGTGGCCTTGTCCGACGCGTTAATATCAAGACAGCCGGCAAGGACGGCGGGCTGACTTGCGATAATCCCGACACTCCTTCCGTTAAACCTGGCAAAACATATAATGATGTTCGGCGCAAAAAACTCGTGGGGCTCAAAAAAATCGCCTTTATCAACGATTGAGCGGATAATCTCCTTCATATCATAGGACCTGGCGGGATTGTCCGGAATAATTGCGTTCAAACCCAGATCGATACGTCCGGGGTCGTCCCCCATATCAACGATGGGCGGATCTTCCATATTATTGGAAGGCAGATAGGAGAGGAGTTTTTTAATCCGGCTTATGGCATCTTCATCGCTTTCACAGGCAAAGTGTGCCACCCCGCTTTTTTCATTGTGAGCCATGGCACCGCCGAGATCCTCGAAGTTGATCTCTTCTCCCGTTACGGACTTGATCACCTCCGGCCCGGTAATAAACATATAACTGCTGTTCTTTACCATGAAAATCCAGTCCGTCATTGCCGGGGAATAAACGGCGCCGCCGGCGGTCGGCCCCATTATTGCGGAAATCTGTGGAATAACGCCGGAACAATTGGAGTTGCGGTAAAAAATTTCACCAAAACCTGCAAGGGAATCAATGCCTTCCTGTATTCTGGCCCCTCCGGAATCGTTGATGCCGACAAAAGGAGTCCCTGCCTTGAGTGCCATATCCATTACCTTGCAGATTTTTCTTGCGTGCATTTCGCCAAGACTGCCGGCCCTTGAAGTAAAATCCTGGGAAAATGCGAAAACGGGCCGGCCGTCCACACGACCGTAACCCGTAATAACCCCATCGGATGGTATATCGACTTTATCCATACCGAAATTTACGCACCGATGACTGACAAACAAGTCGGTTTCACGAAAGGTCCCCGGATCAAAAAGAAGGTCCAAGCGATCACGGGCGGTGAGTTTTCCCTTTTCACGCTGCTTTTCAACCGCTTTTTTACCGCCCATCTGAAGGACCTTTTGCTCCCGATCTTTCAGGTCTCTGATTTTATCCGCAGTAGTACCCATTTTAGAATCCTTATTTCCTAACCCGGCTAAACCGGAAAAGCAGGGTCACGTTGCAACGTGCCCCCTACCATGTTGGTATTTACTCTCATTCCTGAAATCTCACATCTCGACATTTAAAAAAGCTCACTTTTCCGGTTTATCCGGCTTAGGATTTAACGCTTTCTATTGCCTTTTTAAACCCGGGAATAGATTTTTTGATGGTTTCATCGTCCACGCAAAAGGCGATTCTAAAGTGGCCGGGCCCGCCGAAACCGCTCCCCGGTACAACAAGGATCAATTCTTTCTGCAGGACCTGGACGAATTCTACATCATCAGGAACAGGAGATTTGGGAAAGAGATAAAAAGCACCGGCCGGCTTGACAAATTCGTACCCGCAACTTGCCAGACCTTCACACAAAAGTTCCCTTTTTCGGGCATAAGCGGAAATATCCACAGTCATCCCCTGCATGCAAGCAACCACACGCTGCATCAGTGCCGGTGCGTTTACAAAACCGAGTATTCTGTTGGTAAGGGACATGGCCCCCATAAGATCATTTTTAAAAGCAGCGTTTGGATTAACTGCAATAAAACCGATTCGCTCTCCCGGTATGGAGAGATCCTTGGAATATGAAGTGGCAATTATGGTTTCGCTATAGCAGGTAAAAATACTGGGAACACGGATTCCATCATATACGATCTTGCGATACGGTTCATCAGATATAAGATAGATGGTTTGATTCAGCTCTTTTCCCTTGTTTTTCAAAAGCGCCCCCAAGTCATCGAGACTCTCTTTTGAATAAATCTGCCCTGTGGGATTATTCGGGGAATTTATGAGAACCGCCTTGGTTTTTTCCGTGATCGCAGATGCAATCGCATCAATATCCAGTGTAAAATCAGGTTTTGTTTTTACGGTCTTTAATGTTCCCCCATGGTTGTCCGCATAAAAATTATACTCAACAAAATACGGGGCGGGAGTTATAATTTCATCACCCGGATCGAGGATCGCCTTAAAGATAACATTAAGCGCACCTGCAGCGCCGCATGTCATTATAACTTCATTCTCGGTAATCGGGGTTTCCTGCTCTACAGACAGATAATTTGCTACGGATTTCCTGACATACGGATAACCACTGTTGGGCATGTAGGCATGGTCCCGTTCACCGGCGGAATCTATTATCTTTTTAAGGGCTTGCCTGAAATCATCGGGAGGCTGTAAGTTCGGATTGCCCAGACTGAAATCGTAAACTTTATCGGCCCCGTACTCCGCCTTAAGGCGGTCTCCCTCTTCAAACATCTTTCTTATCCATGAGGATCTGGACATTGCGGCTTCGATCTTCTTTGCTATTGTCATAACCTTACTCCCACCCCACCCCTCTCCCATCAAGGCAGAGGGAACTTTTTGAGTTTTTACGAATTCATCAAACGATTTACTTCATGATCCGAACCGATTGAACCGACACGACAGATAAACCCGATAAAAGCGTTTAGTCTACAGATTCCACCGATTTGACTTCGGGAATCTCCTTTTTAAGAAACCTTTCTATTCCCTGCTTAAGGGTTATCTGCGACATGGGGCATCCCACACATGCGCCTTGCAGGCGTACCTTAACAACCCCATCTTCTATATCAACAAGTTCTACATTCCCTCCGTCCGCCTGAAGAGCCGGCCTGATTTTGTCGAGTACTTCCATAACCTTCTTTTTCATAACTTCCTGTTCCATAAATCCTCCTTATAATTATATATATTTTAGTCCTGTTCCATGCATTATATCAGTCTTCGCCTCTTCTTTTATCATAAAAATCCTTTTTAAAGACATCAAACTCGCCCCTGCATATTGCAGACCGCATATTTTTTACAAGATTTACATAATAATGGACATTGTGGATTGTGTTCAAGCGATAAGCAAGGAGTTCTCTTCCCATTAAAAGATGACGAAGGTAGGCCCTGGAATAATTACGGCAGGTATAGCATGTACACCCCGGATCTATGGGGCCGGTATCATTTTTATAACGGGCATTGGAAATGTTAATTTTCCCGGATTCGGTAAAAAGCTGGCCATTCCGGGCATTTCGGGTGGGCATGACACAGTCGAACATGTCCGCCCCAAGAGAAACGAGCTCTACAAGGTCCTCCGGTGTTCCGACACCCATAACATATTTGGGCTTTGTTTTCGGCAGCAATGGAAGGGTAAAGTCCGCCACTTCAAGCATGATATCCTTGGGCTCTCCAACACTCAGCCCGCCGACCGCATAACCCGGAAAGTCCATTTCGGCAAGGACATGGGCAGAAATCCTGCGAAGGTCTGTGAACATCCCTCCCTGTACAATACCGAAAAGCGCATTCTCTTTCTCCGTATTTGTCTCCCATGTCTTCTTACACCTTTCCGCCCAGCGGGAGGTCAGTTCCAGAGCCTCTTTTGCCGCATTTTTGTCGGCGGGATAGGCGATGCACTTGTCTAAGCACATGATAATGTTGGAGCCGAGGCAAATCTGTGTTTCAACGGCTTTTTCAGGCGTCAGCAGATGTTTTGACCCGTCAATATGGGATTGAAAGGCAAAGCCCTCTTCGGTAGTTTTAGAAATTTTTGCAAGAGAAAAAACCTGAAAGCCACCACTGTCGGTCAGAATGGGCTTGTCCCAGTGCATGAAGTTATGAAGGCCGGAAAAAAGATTGATCACATCACAGCCCGGCCTGAGATACAAATGATAGGTATTGCACAGTATGATCTGTGCACCGCAATCCGAAACCTCTTCCGGAGATAAGGATTTTACGGTGCCAAGGGTGCCGACAGGCATAAAGACGGGGGTTTCAACAGTTCCCTTGAGCGTATGAACAACACCCGCCCTTGCACGTGTCTCTTTTGATTCTGCAACTATCTTGAAATTAAACATGTTTTTTAAGGTTGTAGTTTTTTTATACAATCAACATGGCATCACCATAACTGTAAAAGCGGTACTTATTCCGGATCGCCTCCTGATATGCATCCAGAATTCCGGTGCGGCCTGCAAGAGCGGATACAAGCATGAGAAGGGTTGATTTCGGCAGATGGAAATTGGTAATCATTGCATCCACTGCTTTAAATTTGTAACCCGGATATATAAAAAGGTCACAATTCCCTGTACCGGCAGCCAGATGCCCGTCCGTATCCGATGCATATTCGAGGGTTCGCACCGTTGTGGTCCCTACCGCCACGATTCGGCGCCCTTCTTTTCCGGCATGGTTTATAAGATCCGCGGTTTCTCCGGAAATAGAAAAAAACTCCGAATGCATTCTGTGGTCCCTTATGTCAGAGACTCTTACAGGTAAAAAAGTCCCGTAACCGACATGAAGGGTAATTTCAGCAACCAGAATGCCTTTTGATTTGAGTTTATCAAAAAGATCCCCGGAAAAGTGAAGTCCCGCCGTTGGTGCGGCAACCGCACCCTTTTGTGAAGCATATATCGTCTGATAAGATGTTCTGTCGTCGCAGGGCGTCTCTTTACCTTCGCCCCGCTTTATGTAGGGCGGCAGGGGCATATCTCCTATCCGGTAAAGAAGGGTTTCAAAATCGTCCGTGCTTAAAAATCTTAATGTATAAACGCCGTCCTGAAAGCCCAGAACCTCGGCTCTCAGTCCGTGATCAAACAACAACATGGCGCCGGTTCTGAGCCTTTTAGAAGCCTTTACCAGGCATGCACATTCAAATGCGCCCTTATTCGTTTGTTTTTTTAGCCCCTCTGCATAGTCGAGAATCAGGATCTCGGCTTTTCCTCCGCTCTCCTTGCGGCCGTACAGTCTGCCGGGTATCACCTCGGTATTGTTAATAACCAGCACATCCGAGGGCAAAAGAATATCAACAAGATCACAAAACGCATGGTGATGGATTCTGCCGGTTTTACGATCCAGCATAAGAAGCCTTGAGCGGTCTCTCCGGTTTGCAGGGGCCTGGGAGATAAAATCCTGCGGGAGTTCAAAGTCGTAATCAAGCAATGAAAACATGCCTATCGTCTCCCCAGGTAAACCAGCAAAAGTCCGAAGAGCATAAGCACGAACCCGAATTTTCTCAGAATGCCGTCGGGAAGTTCAATAATTTTTTTCACCCAGGTTTTCATCTTTTCGGGAACCGCAAAATAGGGAAGCCCTTCGATTATCATTACCATTCCTAACACACACAGGAAATATTTCATACTATTCCTATATTCCGATACATTTTTTGCTGTAAAATTCTACAGCTTACATCGAATTAACGATGGGGGTATCTCCCAAAGCATAACACTTGGTCAAATTTTTTAACCAAAACATCATGCGTTTTTTACTTGATTTTCATAAAACATGACTGGCAGCAATCTCACTGGCTTGGTTCTCGCTACTGGAGATTGCTGTCGTAGAAGAGAATATAAAAATCAAGTACTATCTGTCAATTTTTCATAATGTTAGCTTTTTTGTTTTTATAGTAGGATAATACATGAAATTAGTTATTATCAGTCAACCTCAACGTATTGAAAATTTACTATTCCTTTATCTTAATTAATTATCGAAAAAAACTTAATTTATAATATTTTGAAATATGTTTTGTCAAAATAAAATACAAGCCCTTTACAGAACCTTCAATTTTGTTCGAGTTCAGAAAAATGGATCTACATACGATATCGAGATTAAACTTGCGGCAACCTTCAGTCGTTGCTATTAACAAAAATAATGCTTGGAGTGTGCAGTTTTAAAGTTTAACCCATTTGAATCGATAAGGGGGATTTTTCCTTGAAAACATTATCTTATCCGATAAATCGACTTTTTTTTATGCTCCTTGGACTATTTGCCGTAATTACATTCAGTTCAAACTGTATCGCCGCAAAACCGTTTCGAGTTGCAATAATACCCTTTAAGATAAATTCACAAAAAGATCTTTCCTTTTTAAAAGCCGGAATCGTCGACATTCTATCATTCCGCCTTTCCAGTGAAAACAGGGTCATCATAATTGAAAGTGAAGAGACCCAAAAGGTACTTAAAGCTTTTACCGGCAGATTAAATGAAACAAAAGCACGTAAAATCGGCCGCAGGCTGAATGCGGATTATGTGGTTTACGGAAGCCTTACCCAATTGAGAAACAGCATCAGCATCCATGCCAAAATGATGGATGTTTCCAGGGAGAAGCCACCCCTTGTTTTTTTAAACCAAAGCACAAAAATGGACAAAGTGATTCCGAAAATCAACCTTTTTGCCACGGATATAAATAAAAAGCTATCCGGTGGGTTTAACGCTTCAAACAAGGTTTTTGCCCGGCAAAATTCCATACGGTCCGATATGCATCCGATTCCTGAAAAAATTCCTGCCAATAAAGCAAAAAAGAATATCCCCAACCCGGCTTTTATTCCGGTGAATGAGAGAAGATCGTCCCGGAAATTCTGGCAAAGCACGGATTTAAAGCACCTTATAAACGGCCTCGCGTTAGGCGACGTAGATGGCGACGGCAAAATCGAAACCGTCATCATGACTCCCCATGAAATTCATGTTTACAGGTGTGAAAACAATCGCCTTTACAAAATAAAAACGATATCAAAAGACCGGCATAAAAATCACATCGCTGTTGATGCAGCGGATATCAACGGCAACGGAATTGCCGAAATTTTTGTAACCAGTTTAAACACCCACAAAAACAGAGTCAATTCATTTGTTCTTGAATACAATGGCAAACAGTATGACCAAATTATGAGAAAGCGTCCCTGGTACTACCGAATTGTCGAGGTCCCGGGGCAGGGCAAGGTTTTACTGGGCCAACGGGCGCCCGGCAGCAGAGGGCCTTTTTCAGGCAAAATAGTTGAAATGACCTGGGAAAATTCAATATACAAGCCGAAAAAACAGATCCTTCCACCGCGATTGGCCAATTTGAGGGGTTTTGCTTTTGGCGATGTAATGAATAACGGCCCAAAAACCGGCGTGGCTTACGATAAAAACGATTACATACGGATTATCGACCGAACAGGCAATGTGCTATACACAAAAACCGAGCATTACGGCGGAAGCAATCTTTTCTTTGCAATGCCCGAAACGGATAGAAACACTGAAAACCGTCAATATCTTCCCATGCGCATACAAATCAAAGACATGGATTCAGACGGTAAAAACGAAATTATTGCCGTCAAAAACCATGAAATAACCGGCAGACGTCTGAAGCAATTCAGAAAATTCAAAACTTCTCAAATCGAATCGCTCTCCTGGGACGGCTCAGGACTTGCCGTCAACTGGAAAACACCCAAAATTGCAGGCTGCATAAGCGATTTTGCGATCGGAGATTTTGATAATGACGGAAGGGACGAATTAATAGCGTCCGTTATTCTTAAAGATGGATCAATTGTAGGGACAACCCCGAAAAGTTCGGTTATTGCCTATGATCTGATAAAATAGATTGAAGCGGGGAAAAAACAGACAAAAAGACCCGGAACGCTTAAACGTTCCGGGTTTTTTTATTTAACCAACCTGAACCGGACAAGCCGGAACCATGGTTATTTGCCACAAAGTCACTAAGGCACAAAGTAATTTTTTATTTTTTTCTCTTTGTGTCTTCGTGTCTTAGTGGCGGAAAGAATTATAAAAAGCTCAGTTCCCAGAATAATAAAGACTAAAAGTCGATCTGCCAATACAGCCCTAAAAAGGTTTCATCGCCATCTTCAAATTTAACACCATTTTCATAGTGATCTTCATAATCAAGCACGCCGGCTTCCGGAATCAGATAGACGCCGTCGGCCAGAGAGATTTTTGCCTGGATATAGTATGCCTGCGCATCATCCTCATTTTTTCCGGGCAGGTCATCTTCGGCTGACACGGCGGAATAGCCGGCCTCAAGTTTCAGCCGGTCTAAAACCTTATAGCCTAAAACAAGCACATACCCCCAGGATTCATTATCTTTAATACTAGATCCGACAAAATCAGCGGAAGCGTCCGTACCTCTTTCCCCTTTCCGGCTTACAGGTTTTATAAACGTATTCCCGTAATTGCCCAGGTTCTCCCCGTAGTTGATATTGCCGTTAAAATATGCGGGGCCGAAGGTGGATTTAAACTGAAAACCGACCAGCCAGGAATTAATGGAATCTTCCTTGTCATTAACCGGATTTGCGATATCATATGTGCTGTAACCGCCGAGAAAGTCCAAGGTGATATTCTCCAGACCCAGGGTATAGCTTGCCTCGATTTTGGGAAAGGTCGTATCCGTATCATAATCTGATGCACCATCAACACTGGAATCACTGGGTTTAAGCAACGCCAGTTTGAAATCACCATAGGTTAACCGAACCTGTTCAATGCGAACGGCAGCCGCACCGACACCACCGAAGGATTGTAAACCGTTCGTGGTATAATTCAGTCCGCTGGTCAAAAAGTTAGCCAAAGGCCATGTCTTGCCCACGAGCAGTTCACCAGGTCCGAAATTCCATGCACCGTACCAATGCCTGACGTAACTGCCAACATGAGGTCTTATTTCTATAAGACCTCTCACGTCGCCCATCTGGGCTTTAAAGCCGATACGGCTGAGAATCTTGTCTATATCCCAATCAAGATCCCTGTCGCTAAAATCGGTCCCGGTCCGTTCCTTGGATCTATCCACACTATAAGATTTCATGCGGGCACTTCCATAAATATCCCACTCAGCAGCCGTCGATGTAACAGTAAAAACACCGGCCATTGCAATTGCCGCCAACAACACAAATAATTTTTTCATCATTTAATTCCTCCCTAGATTAAGATAATAAATGGTGAAACCAACAAACCTGACTTATACATAAATCCCCAAACCAAACTCTCTCTTATCACCCCCTTTCCAGAAATTACATATAAAGTGCCTAAAGTGAGCTAAAGTTATGGGACATGATCGATTTGCTACAATATATTGTGGCCGGGTAAATAAAAAACACCATATTATCCAATTATTAATTCATAACTATCGAATAATATTATGAATTTTAATACCAGTCCGCTGCTGAAATGTCAAGTTTGTTTTTAAGGCAAGCGCGATGGCTTAGCTATATCACCTGAAAATGGCTTGACTAAACAGCGATAATTTTTAATTATAATTTTTTGTAACCTAACCCGGATAAACCGGAAAAGTGAGCTAAAGTGAGCTAAAGTGAGCTAAAGTTTGAAGTGAGCTAAAGTTAATGAGTCGCTTCGCTCTGTCTTTTTATATATAAAATTGACAGAATTCCTCAACTTTAGGCACTTTAGATCACTTTAGGCACTTCACACTTTTTTAAATTCTGTACATTGGATTACCCTGTTTCCAATATCCGATGCTTCATAATAAAAACAACGTAGTTACTCAGCCACTAAAAAGGGTATTAAGAGAATAACCCCATAATCTTAGTGCCTTAGTGCCTTTGTGGCAAGATACCCGAGTAGTTACAAAATAAGTGGATCCATAAAGGACAGAAGATGGAATTTGAAACCGTTATAGGCCTTGAAGTTCATGCCCAGCTGAAAACAAAGACAAAGATATTCTGCAATTGCTCCACGGTATTCGGAGCGCCTCCCAATACGCATACCTGTCCCGTGTGTCTGGGCATGCCGGGCGTGCTCCCCGTCCTGAACAAAAAGGTTGTTGAATACGCCATGCGCATGGCCATTGCAACCAATTGCCGAATTAATCGCGAGAGCCGGTTTGCCCGGAAAAACTATTTCTACCCGGATTTACCGAAAGGGTATCAGATCTCTCAATACGAGCTGCCCATTGCCGAATTCGGGTATCTTGACATCGACATCGACGATCGGAAGAAAAGAATAGGGATAACCAGAATACACATGGAAGAGGATGCGGGCAAATCGACCCATGATCCTGACCGTCCGATAAGTATGGTGGATTTAAACCGGGCGGGCGTTCCCCTGATCGAGATCGTGAGCGAACCGGATATCAGATCGCCGGAAGAAGCCGGGACCTATCTGCGGCAACTTCGCTCCATTGTCCGTTACATAGGCATTTCCGACGGCAACCTTGAAGAGGGAAGTTTCCGGTGTGATGCAAACATCTCTATCCGACCGAAGGGGAGCGAGCAATTGGGAACCCGTACGGAGCTCAAAAATCTCAATTCCTTCAGGTATGTTGAAAAAGCCCTTGTTTATGAAATAAAAAGACAGCAGCGCGTCGTGGAAGAAGGCGGCGAGGTTGTTCAGGAAACAAGGCTGTGGGATTCGATCAAAAACAGGACCGCATCCATGCGGGGGAAAGAAGAAGCCCATGACTATCGTTACTTTCCGGACCCTGACCTTCTTCCCCTTGTAATCGATGAAAAATGGATCGATGATATCAGGCAGACGCTTCCCGAACTTCCGGATGAAAAAAAGGAGCGCTTTATAACAGAATACCAACTCCCTTCATACGATGCCGGCATCCTGACTTCCGCCCGGGAACTTGCCGACTACTTTGAAGAATGCATAAAAATTTTCCCGAATCCCAAACCGGTCAGCAACTGGATCATGGGCTCGCTTTTGGGCCTCTTGAACGCCGAAGGGAAAACCATAGAGGAATCACCTGTGTCTTCCCATGACCTTGCCGGACTCCTTAAACTC
>JAUUWG010000159.1 GCA_030589165.1 Desulfobacterales bacterium | reverse complement strand
GCTAGGCGGGAGCATATCACATTTTTTGGGGATGCTGCTCCACTTAGAGCTCGCGTAAAAATAATGTGACAAGTGCGTAGTGTATCAATTCTTGATTTATATTGCACAACCATCTTATATTATATTTGAGTAATCTTGGAACGCTTAAAGCTGAAAGGCGTCCCCTAAAACGTCTAAAATTAAAGGAGAAATGAAATGACAAACAATCAGTTCGATTTCACAGTCGAAAAAAACAATCTGTATCGTGAAGAGAATATTATAGATCTAAAAATGGCTTCAATTCGGTGTCTTACACCTATAAAATCGGATGGAATCATAGACGAAAGCCGTGAAAAAATATTTATGGGTCATACCCAGCTCATGTCGCCCCAGGGTCCTGTCCCGCTTCACGCACCATTAAAGGCATCCACGCTGGAAGAGGCCATGGAAAACTTCCCTGAGGCCATGCAGCACGCCATGGCAGAAATGATTGAGAATGTAAAAAAAATGCAACAGGAACAAGAAAAAGCAAAGCAAAAAGAAGATTCCCGCATTATTATGCCCGGTAGATAGTTTCGGTCCCTAATTGCAGGCATCAGGGACGTACCAGAAAAAATGCTGAAGAGACAAAACTGATGAATTCTTAAAAAGTCTTTGAATAAGCGCCGGATGGCTGAGTAAAAACTATGG
This sequence comes from Desulfobacterales bacterium, assembly GCA_030589165.1. Classification (GTDB taxonomy): domain Bacteria; phylum Desulfobacterota; class Desulfobacteria; order Desulfobacterales; family JAFDHS01; genus JAFDHS01. The sequence continues at coordinate 2,899 of JAUUWG010000159.1, read as the reverse complement.
TGTCAAAGCTAAAATTGTGAATAAAATAAGTTTAAATCACAATTCAAGCTATGAAACCGAATTCTTTTCTTCGCTGATATTGATAAGATAAAATATGCTGTATGCAAGGCCTAAAATATAAACGAGACTGAGTTGTATGTAACCAGGAGAGGGTATTTTAATGAACCAAGAAATTTTACTGTTTACCGGATAAGGCATTTGAGGAATGACACTCTGAAACAGGTAGGGGAACAATTTGGCATTCAAAAATATAGCACTGTCAGCAATATTGTCGAAAGAGTAATGTATGGAATGAAAGCTGATAAGGGACTAAAAAAACGGATACAAAATTTAGTTAAAAAAATCACCAAGAGTCATCGGCAGACTTTATCCCTTTCACCGTAAAAATTCAAAAATCGGACGGCATAGTCAAAGCTTCAGATTCGAGGCGCGCAAAACCTGAGGAATGAGGCGTACATAGAATACGCTGCAGTGACGAAGGTTGTGCAGCGCCCCCGAGCCCCGCGAGGAGGTGACCTTTGGGGTATGCAACGAAGAAAGTGGAGCTTTTACGAAGCCGTCAAAGATCGTAATGGAACATTGCCATGCCCACGGATAAAGTTGATACCATGATTATCGGAGGCGGCCTCAGCGGTATCTATGCCGCCTACCTGCTGTCCCAAAGAAATAAACCTTTTGTCGTTCTCGAAGCCCGTGAGCGTATTGGCGGCAGGATTTTAAGCCCTGAACATCAAGAATTTTTCTCCGATCTCGGCCCCTCCTGGTACTGGCCCTCGATTCACTCGAAAATGGCGCACCTTATTCAAGCCTTGGGCCTCAAGGGTTATCGCCAGTTTGAAGAGGGTATGGGCCGTTTTCAAAGTCCCAATGGAGCCGTCCAGACCGTCAGCGGTTACGCCATGGAACCCCTCTCCTGGCGCCTTTCCGGCGGCATGATGGCACTGATCACAAAACTTTGTGAGAATTTTCCTGAAAACGCCATCAGACTCAATCACCCGGTCTGTAAGATCGAAAAAAAATTCGCCGGCGATCTGGTCAGCGTCGGCGAACTGGAGAAAGAGCCCTGGACCCGGTTCAGTACCAACAAGGTAATCCTCGCCCTGCCACCGCGCCTTTCCGCCGCCACCATTCTCTTTAACCCTGACCTGTCTCATAATTTGACCCAGGCGATGCTGAAAATCGGTACCTGGATGGCAGGTCAGGCGAAATTCTGCGCTCTTTACGAAGAACCTTTCTGGCGGCAGACAGGCCTCTCAGGCCAGGCTTTCAGCCAGCGCGGTCCGCTGGGCGAGATCCATGACGGATCCAACAACAGCCAGGGACCCTACGGACTGACCGGCTTTGTCGGCATTCCGGCGGTGCAACGCAACCATCAACAACTCCTCACCGAAGCGATTCTCTCCCAACTTGCAATGATCTACGGCAAACCGGTGGCGCAGCCGACGGCCTTCTTCTACAAGGATTGGGCTCGCGAACGATTTACCGCCACCCAGTTCGACCAGTCGCCGGTGTACGAACACCCCCTCTATCACCCCCCGGCAGGTCAAACCTCCATTTGGGACGGTACCATCCATTTTGCCGGCACGGAAACCGCCAACCAACACGGCGGTTATCTCGAAGGTGCCCTGACCGCCGCAGAAAGGGCGGTAAAAAACCTATAATGGGTTTCGGGACATCCTGAATTAAGCTTAACATTTTTTATTAGACATGATATAAAACCTATCGGTTTCAGCGGTAAGCGTATCGGTCAAGCGGGGAGAAAAGGTTGTCAATGATAATAGCATTTCATTGCTTAAATTATTAAAACAATAAAACAAAATGGCGTCCCGAAACTCTCATGCTGACGTTACCCAACTTGACAACTCGACGAAAACAGCGCCGATAGCGCGTTTTGGATTTCAATGACGATTGTATTTGAAAAAGGAATGTGCTCAAGGGGACGTAGGGACTGGATCGAATGGGCCAGTGTCCGAAATACGTCCCCTTGCGGTCTCATCTTTCTGCCACCCTTGATTGGCGGAAACGTGTCCCACGGGATCGGTATGTTTCGATGGCTGATCCGAAAAGGATACGATCTTATTTCTTTCAACTATTCCGGCCACGACAATTCTTCAGGCAGGTTTTCTCTTGGAGCGACGCTCCGTGATACAGTACATATGCTTGCCCATGCTCAGCGGTTGGCTTCAACGCACCGGCTTCCTTTGTTTGGCATTGCTCCATGTTATTCGGCCATACCCCTTCTTTATTCTGCATATCGTCTCAAAGAACCCTTACAGGGGATTGTGCTAATAAATGCTGTCTTGCGGTTAAACCCGGCGGCTGTGGCCAGATCTTTTTGGGCTCATTACAAAAAAATGTTTCCGGCACAAATATGAATCAAGAAATGTCTGACTGCCGTAGCCCATTACGCAGATTTCTTGTTTCCGGACATTAGAAAGGGAAGAGATTGTTTTGGGGTATTGGAACGGAAACGGGTCAGGTTATTTGCCACACTTTCTGATTTTCTTACCTTGGATCCGTTGCAATGGGTCACGCTACACAAGACCGACGTCCTCTGTCTTTATGCCCGTCAGGATAGGATCCTCAAAATGTATGACGAGGGCGCCGGGACAGATTACAAAAACGATGTTTCGAGGATATGTCCGCGAACTCTGTTCAGATCCTTAGAGGGAGACCACTTCCTTTCCCATCAAATGACCAGAGACCGGGTAACCATGTACATTAAAGCCTTCCTGCAATGATGGGGGTCAAGTCTGGCTTTACAAGAATCCCGGTAATTGAGGATAATATTGACCATGTTATCGGCATCATAAATATAAAAGATCTCTTTTTACATAAAATAACATCAGACACCCGGATTGATGTCCGCAAAATCATGACAAAACCGTATTTTGTTCCG
>JAUUWG010000242.1 GCA_030589165.1 Desulfobacterales bacterium | reverse complement strand
CGATAATCGATGTGCAATCCGCTCTGTTGCATGTGTGTCTGCGCGGCTTTCAGAGACGGTTCGGCCATATCTATACCTGTAACTTGAGCACCGGCAGCGGCCATAGATTCTGTCAGCAACCCACCGCCGCATCCCACATCCAGAACGCTTTTACCCTTTAAACCGGCACGGGTGCGGATATATTCCAGCCGGACAGGATTGATGTCATGCAGTGACTTGAACACGCCGTTGCGGTCCCACCAATAGTCGGCCATGGCAGCAAACTTGGCGATTTCGGCATTGTCGATATTGGACATTTTCATAGGCAATTATCCGCGTCTGTATCATATAGCCATCAACTCAAGGCCTCGTTCCCTTTTAACCATAAAAAGAGAGTTGCCGAAAACAACGTATAATGTGCCCCTTGAAGATAGGCAACCATTTCTGTATAAATTCTTTACCTTACGGAAAGCCTGGTTCGTCCATTTGTCCCAACAGTGGCGGAACTTAAATCAACCTGTGTGTTAGATGAAAATTCCCAATCCGGCTTGGTGAAAAATAGGGCGCAGGTAATCGAGGCTTTCCCGGCCGGCCGATTCCGGGGTATCCACATATGGGTAGAGCTCCAGGCTGATGTCGCCCTGATAATTCAACCGGATCATGGTTTTAAAAATATCCAGAAACTGAATAACACCGTGCCCGGTAATCAGGTGATTGTGAGCCCTGGTGGCGGCAATATCCTCTAAATGAACGTGCCCTACCCATTCAAAGAGTTCCTCGAATGCCGCTGCCGGGTCCTCGCCCGCGCAAAAAAAGTGGCCGATATCGAAATTCAATCCCACGGCGAGTGATTTTATGTCCCTGATAAAGGATTTGAACTCCGCCGTGTTTTCTATAAACAGGTCCGGTTCCGGTTCCACCAGGATTTTTTCTCCCAGTTGTTCCGCCAGAGGAATGACCTGTTCCATGCCCTGATGAAACAAAACCATGGCTTCCTTCCGTGACATATTATTCAACGGGCCTCCGGGGGGAACGGAAATGTTTTTACATCCCAGTGCGTTCGCCACTTTCAAACAGTCGTTGGTATGCCGGATGCGGAGGTCGCGTCTTTCTTTTTCGGGTTCGATCCAGGAAGGAAGATATGTGTCTCCGATAGCAAAAAGGGTAAAACTGTTTATGTTGGTGACCTTCAGGTCATGTTTTTTGAGTGTTTCTTTAACCCGGGCCAGATCTTCCGCCGTAAAGTCGGGCGGATAAAGATGGGGTCTGTCCCCCATGATTTCAACGCCTTGAAAGCCCAGTCCCGCGATTTTCTCTAAAGATTCAAAAAGTGAAAACTTAACAAAAGCATTGGTGCTGTATGCGAAAATCATGATTCTTTTCCATTTTGTTAGCGCGCGTTCAGGGTATCACATTCTTTTTCCAGTTCCCGAAGGCTGTAGACCTGATCCTGAAAATTCAGCGGTGGATTCTTGCCAAGGGGTTTTTTGAAATAAAATCCCAGTTCCGGAATCAGTCCGGAGCGGCCCGCCGATTTCAGAACGGCCATCCAGCGTGAAAGATCCAGAATCAACGGGGCGGCCAGGATGGAGTCCCGGCCCTGAAGGTTCAAACGGATACTCATGGGCAGACCGAACATGCCCTGAAAATCGATGACGTCCCAGGCTTCTTTGGCGTCACCTCGGGGCGGGTAGTAATCGATATGAACTTTGTGACAAGGTTCTCCGTATTTTTCCCCAACAGGGTATCCTAAGATATCATCGA
>JAUUWG010000090.1 GCA_030589165.1 Desulfobacterales bacterium | reverse complement strand
GTCAGACAAAACCCTGAACCCCTGAACCGTGAACCACTGAACCTGAGTTACGTTGTTTTCAAACCCTAATCAAATTCAGGCGGCTGCTGAATTGAGCACGCATCCGGTTCCTGTCTTTTTTCTGCTTTTAAGGGTAGTGTCAGGGTAAAACGGGTGCCTTCGCCCACCTTGCTTTTCACCATGATATCACCACCGATCTCTTTGATCAGTCCGTAAGTAATGGACAGGCCGAGACCGGTTCCCCAATGATCGTTTCTAGACGAATAAAAAGGCTCAAAGATATTGTTGATATCATCGTCCGAAATACCGCATCCATTATCGGAAACCATTATTGTCACTTTATCTTTTTTCTTTAATCTGACGGATATATTCAGTAGCCCGCCGTCTTCCATTGCTGCAAAGGCATTGTTAAACAGGTTTAAAAAAATCTGCTGTAGACTGCCCCTGTCACATTCAAAATCGGGGATGGGCTGCCTGTTGTCCATAGATATGGTGATGCTTCGGCGTTCGGCTTCCTTTTCAAGAAAGGCAAGCACCTGCCCGATGACCTTCCCTATATCCACTGGCTGTATGCTGGGCTCCATGTGCCGTGCAAAATCGAGTAGCCGCCGGGTGATGGTGCCGCACCGCTTCACCGCATCAAGAACATCATTGGCAAGGAAAATCAGCCGCTCATCTGACGAAAATTCTTTTTTCAGTGTAAACAGGTCCATAATCAAGCCTGTTTTCTGATTGATAATGGCCAAAGGGTTATTGATCTCATGGGCAACGCCCGATGCCAGACGGCCTATGGATGCAAGTTTGTTGGCATATTCGGCATGATGAAGGGCTTCGATCCTTTTTTGATCTGCTGAATGGATACGCCCAACAAGATAGGTTGCCATGCCCATTATGGACAATAGAATCAAAACAATGCTGACAGCCAGATACCCGATCAGTTTGAGCCTGGGTTTTAACCACAGGTCGGTAAGCGACTTTTTACTCTTGACCAGCACGAGTATCAATGAGGAATCCGGTATCCTGGCATACCCTGCGATGACCGGCTTTCCATCCGGCGCAACATCCTCTTCAATTCCGGCCTTCTCCTTGAACAGGCCTGAGTCAAAGGCATTGGGGGTGCCTGACCTGCCGTAATAAAAGGAGGAGGTCAGCAAAGTGCCATCTTCATTAACAACAAATATGTCTTTGTCCTCTCCGAAATCAAGACTGTTTTCCCGGGCAATATAATCCAGGGCGGATTTTTTCAGGTTTTTGGAAAAAGAGATGGAAGCTGCGGCAGAGTTCAGGATTTTTGACATGCTGCTTTTCACCTGATCTTCAATGATCCTGCGCGTGAGGCTAAAGTCCACAAGGGTCATGACAAAAAGGGGCGAAAGGGCCATCAAGGAGGTAAACAGCACAATCAGCTTCCACTTACGCCGAAAATTAAAAGCAGTGTGCGGATGGATATCGGCAATGTCCCGGTGGTCCCAGAATGCGGGTTTAAATTTTTGCAATCGCCCCATGGTTTTCACTTTTCCGTTTAAAAATGCGCCATATGACGCTGTTTATTCACCCGCCTTGAATTTCTCATGTGCCTTTTTCAGGGTTTCGCTTAACAAGTTGATATCAACCGGCTTTTGCATATACGCAAAGGCGCCCAGATCCATGCACTTTTTCCTGTCCTTTTCAGATCCGTGACCGGTCAGTACAATCACTTCGATCTCGGGACGCGTCTGTTTTACTTCTTTTAGAATTTCCATGCCGTCAATCCCCGGCATTTTCAGATCAATGATCATCACCTCAGGCTCATCATCACGAACCAGATCCAGTGCCGATTTTCCGTCATAGGCAACCGCAGACCCCATATCCCGCATCTGAAGACGCTCCGACAGGGTCTGCACAAACTCTCTTTCATCATCCACCAGAAGGACTTTTGAAGGCACTTCAAAGTCGTGTTTTCTATATATATGGGACTGGTGGTAGGTCTGCCCGACTCGGGTATCGACCGATACGACACCGGCTACTTTTCCGGCAATGCTTTTCAACTCATCTTCCAGGCGGCTGAGCATGAGAACCTGTTTGTTGATGGTCAGAACCACCGCTCCTTTTTTAGCTTGAACCGCCACATTATGACCGGCATTGACCAGTGCAACCTCTGTATTGGCAACCAGCAGAAAATCATTAACCGCTGCTTTTGAGTCGTCTGTTCGCCTGACAGCCTCTTTTAGCAGGTTTTCCTCGATCAGGGCACCGGCTTTGCCGGGGCCGGTTTTGCCCATTGGCAGGACAATATCATACAAAGTGGAATCCCATGGATCCTTGATTGAAAAAAGCGTGTCTGTCCATACCGACCTGTCGTGATCTTCAAGGGAGATAACCCGGGTGGCCTCATTTTCAGAAAGTTGCCGTTCTTTTTTGGCCAGCGCCAGCCGAAATGCGGTTTCCGCAATCAGGCAAACCCGCAAAACATGACTTATGGTTTCAGGAATCAGCAGCCCTGAGTATCCTGAAACAATAATGCTTTCATGGTCCAGCATCCGGGCCAGCGCCAGTCTCAGGTATGCAATGGAACACTCTTTTTCATGGGTGAATTTGTTAAAAACCGACGTCTTGGATGAAAATGCTTTTTTGATTTTGCTTTCTTTTATACCCGACAGCTCTGATGCGCCGGCTATGACCATGTCATCTGTAATCAGCCGGTGCCCGGTGCTGTCCACAACATCACGAACGATAGCCTCTTCATTGCAAAAAATACCGCTGAATAGGGTTATCACAGACATTTTTTCAACTCCTTTGAAGATTGCCGGTTATCGGGGGTGGTGCAAATTTCCGCAAGGGGACAGTTTTTCTCTTTGCCGCCCTGGTGTGTCTTATAATAAATGGCCCGTATGGCCCTTTTCATTGACGGGTAAATGTGATCCGCTCCGATTCGGGCATATAAATGAGTTCTTTTCAGCACTTTCATTACAGTTTCGTTAACAGCACTGAGAGATATGTCAATACCGGCGCTTCTGACCCTGTCTACCGTAAGTGAAAGTGATTCCTGACCCGATGCATCAATATCATTGATCCCTTCTGATGCGATGATGATATGCCGCAAATTCTTTTTTGTCTTTCTCCTGTGACGGATCTGGTCTTCCAGGTAACCGGCATTTGCAAAAAACAGAGGGCCGTCAAATCGGACAACAGCTATGTATTCACACTCTTTCAGGCCAAAAGAGGCCACGTCATGGAGCGCCATATCCAGCCCCAAAGACAAGTCCACCACCTTGGGCCGCATGCTCTTGTATAGGAAAACACATAGAGAAAGGCCGACCCCCACCATGATCCCTTTATCCAGGTGAGGTGCAAAAGCCAGCGTGCAGGCAAAACAAATAACCGAAATCAGGCCGTCGTACCACTGAGCCCGCCAAGCGTGTATAAACCCTTTTACATTAATAAGCCCTGTCACCGCCATCATGATAATGGCCGCAAGCACCGATTGCGGCAGATTGTACAAAAAGGGCGTAAAAAAAACAAGGGTTACCACAACAGCCATACCGGTAAAAACACTGGACATTCCTGAAACAGCCCCGGCCTGGAGATTGATTGCCGATCGGGAAAATGACCCGGCACATGGATAGCTTTTTCCCAGTGCCCCGACCATATTGGCGATACCCTGGCCTATGAGTTCCTGGTTCGGGTCAATCCGCTGGCCGGTTTTGGCGGCAAGGGCCTTTGCTATGGAAATCGCTTCCATAAACCCTAAAAGGGCTATGATCACCGCAGAAGGGAAAAGATCCGTCATTATGCTGAAATTGATCACAGGAAAAGAGATGGGCGGAAGGCCGCCTGGTATAAACCCGATAACCTCTCCCCCGCTTTTAAGGGTCAGTGCATTCACGTCCAGCAATGAATTTCCCAGGTGGAATCGCCATGTTCTCCTGTCGCTTTTTTTATCCTCCGGCACCATGCCCTTTAAAAAAAAGATCGGTTTTCCGTTTTGATCTGTAGCGTCTTCAAGGAGAACAAACCGCAGCTTCTGCCGCAGGATACGGACCTGTTCCTGCTTTTCTATGATCAGATGAGACAAAATTTGTACATCGCGCTGTGCATTGATGCGATCAACGGCTTTATCTTCCTTTTTTGCCTTATCCGCCTGTTTATTGAGCAATGACCGCTCATCCATCATTTGAAGAATTGTCTTTGTACCGTCATTAAATTCAAGTATCAGATGCCGTGTATCTTCAGAGGCGATATTGTTAATGTCTGCCGTTTTATTGTGTTCAAAGTCAAAGGCCCAGGACAAAAAGACGGTTATCACAACAGCCACCAGGATATTGGGTATTTTCAATGACACCCGTTTGAGGCCGTACATGATGATAAAAGCAGACACCCCCATCGCCAATGTGGGCCAGTGGGTATAATGAACTGCCGCCTGAACAACTCTGAACAGGGTTTCATAATGGCGTTGGGCCTTGTCAACATGAACACCTAGCAATTTTGGCAACTGGGCCGTGGCAATGATAATGGCGGCTGCATTGGTAAACCCGTTTATAACCGGATGTGAAAGAAAGTTCACCACAAGCCCCAGCTTCAATATCCCGAGGAGAAACTGAAATCCGCCAACCATGAGGGCCAGAAGAATTGCATATGAAATATAGGCCGTACTCCCGGCGGTTGCAAGGGGCTCCAATGCTACCGCTGCCAACAAGGAAACAACCGCAACAGGGCCGGTGGCCAGTTGACGGCTGGAGCCAAACAGGGCTGCGGCCACGGGCGGTAAAAAAGATGCGTACAGGCCATAATATGAAGGAAGCCCTGCCAGTTGTGCGTAGGCCATTGACTGAGGAATCAGAACAAGGGCCACGGTAAGACCTGAAACCAGGTCCCCCTTGAGATGTTGCGTATTATAGCCCTGAAACCATTTTAAAAAAGGCAGAAGGTTCAATATTTTATTCATTTATCAGACGCCGTTGATTTTCATTGGCCAGTATTTTTCGGCATGAAGCCATAAGATCGTGATACAAAGAGCCGGCATGGTACAAATTGTACGTATTGAGCCTTACGACACCATCCACCATGGCGAACAACACCATGGCTGTATTGCGGGGTGATTCCACTTTTACCGATCCGTCTTCAATTCCAATGAATATGCCCTCTTCAAAAATATCCAGAAGGCAGTTGTACACCGATTCCAGATATGACCGGCAAACCGTATTTGTTTCCGCCATCTGATAGGGGTAATGCCGGTGCAGCAGCAGAAACTGATCCTCCAGCACCCCTGTAAGGTGAAGGTAAAAGGTGACCACCCCTTCCACCATTTCCAGTCCGTTTTCATAGCGGGCGGTTTCCTTGTGCTGCCTGAAGGCTGATAATATGGTGTCCTGAACATCTTTCAGTATATTCAGGAACAGGTCTTCCTTGTTTTTAAAGTGATGAAAAATTGTTCCTCCGGCAGCTCCCGTCATTCGCGACAGTTCAGACATTGACGTTTGCTTGAACCCGTTTCTTGAAAAAAGCCGGGTGGCTGTTTCAAGTATTGCATTTCGTTTTGACATATGTTACCTAAAAAAAGTTAGTAGCCAACCGAATGATCGGTCGGTTTTTATCAAATTATTGAAATCTGCTTGAAAAGTCAAGGCTAAACATGAAAAACAAGATACCTGAAAAAGCAAGGCTGCTTGAAAAGCTTCGAAAAAATGGATTTGATGTCCCGGATTTTATCTATGTACCGGCTGATCAATTCAAAAACGAAGATTTCAAGCAACTTGAATTATTTTTGGATCATCACCGTCAAAGTTATAAAGTCATCGCAAGAAGCGCCCACCCTCTGGAATCAAAGTATAAGAGCGGTACCTTTGATTCTATTGAAACATATGCGGATATCGGCGGAATAAAATATGCGCGAAACCGTATTATCAAAGCAGCCGAAACATCGAAACGGCTATCCATCCAGCGGCAGCTGATGTTCAACCACGCACCTGAAATCGATATGAATGAAATGGGTGTCATTGTGATGCCTTTTGTCAACGGCTCCAGCGCCATGGCAAAAATGATCGGCAGCGATTGGGAGTTCGGCTACTGCAGGAACCGCACGCATAAGGTACAGAGCGAACCCTACATCACCAAAGTACCCCATGACCGCAGGCTGTTGAAGCTTTCAGAAGACATACAAAAGGCCTTGGGGTTCAGATGCGAGATTGAGTATATTATCTCCTCTGATGGAGAGATCCATGTTGTACAGGCCAAGGATATTTCAAATATTGAAACACTGGAGGAAAAGGAGAGCGAACGCTCCGTCAAGCTCGATGGCATCAGGCGCATACGAAAACGGAGAAATTACAGGGAGAGGCCGGTTTATGTAATGAACAACAAGGCATTTTATATCAATATCATCAGCCAGTGCGAGGATCTTGTTCAGGAATGCAAAGGGCCAAAGCCCGATATCAACGACATCATAGCCGGCATAAAGGCTTATGAAAAGGAACTTGAGTCTTTTGCCCTGAGGCATCAGCGATTTGCTGTTCTGGGGTTGGCCATACAGGACCCCAGCGATCTTTACCAGATCGCCAACCATTACCTGGATGATTCGCCTGAGCTTCAGAAAGCCCTGTCAAAAGCCCTTTACAAAAACCTTTACAAAATTGACATATTCCTGGCAGAAGCAGACACATTGATCGCAAAGAACAAATTCAGGATCAACCTTTGCAGCCATGATGCATATGGCATTGATACCGTACGAAATCCCCTCTGGTCTGCCTACTGGCACATCGACCATCACGATGAAGTGGTCAAGGAATTTTTACGCCTTGGTTTTAAAACCGGCGATACCATCGGCATTGATATTGATGCTGAAGGCCGGCCTACGGTTTACCGGCATTAATTCCAAGTTCATTTTTACTGCTCAAAGAGCGGCTGTTTGTCATTTAATTGCGGAGCTTAGGGTTCGCGTAAAAATAAGTTTACATTTTAGGCGCCATGAATTTAGGTCGGGTTTGTTCGATCCTCAACTACAAAAGCATGAAAGCCAAATTTCCAATTTCTACTTTCTAATTTCAACGTTCCGTGAACGCTTACATTTTAGTCAATTGTCATTGGACATTGATCATTTACCTATGAGCTATCAGCTGTGAGCTATGATCTGTGAGCTATCAGCTGTGAGCTATGAGCTATATAGTTAATCCAGGCGGTAATTCGGCGCCTCTTTTGTAATAATCACGTCATGAACATGGCTTTCACGCATCCCTGCCGCACTTATCTTGATAAACCGGGCTTTATCCTTTAATTCTTCCAGTGTTCTGCATCCCACATATCCCATTCCTGCCTTAAGCCCCCCTATAAGCTGATAAATATTATCAGAAAGAGTGCCTCTGTATGGAACACGTCCGACAATACCTTCAGGAACCAGCTTGTCTTCTTCATCCTGTTCACTTTGATAATACCTGTCCCTGCTCCCCTTTTTCATGGCTTCAAGAGACCCCATACCCCTGTACATCTTGTAACTTCGACCCTGAAAAATGACTAGTTCACCCGGACTTTCCTCTGTACCGGCAAAAAGCCCTCCGATCATTATTGCATGCGCCCCAGCGCCGATTGCCTTTGTAATATCACCTGAAAATTTTATCCCGCCGTCAGCAATGAGCGGCACGCCGGTTTTGCTCGATATCGGCCTGCAGTTCATTATTGCGGTCATCTGGGGCACACCTATGCCTGCAATAATACGGGTTGTACATATAGACCCAGGCCCTATTCCTATCTTCACTCCGTCTACTCCGGCATTAACAAGACCCTCAGCACCTTTTGCAGTACCAACATTGCCGGCTATCAGTTCAATATCTTTAAAACTGCCTTTTAATAATTTTACAGCGTTTATAACATTAGCCGTGTGTCCATGGGAGGTATCTATCAGTAAAACATCAGCACCTGCCACCAAAAGTGCGCCGGCACGCTCTTCCATGTCAGGGCCGACACCTATAGCTGCACCTACCCTTAGTCTGCCCATTGAATCTTTGCAGGAATTGGGATATTTTTTTATTTTTTCAATATCCTTTATTGTTATCATGCCCTTTAGCAATCCTTTTTTACCAACAACAAGGAGCTTTTCAATTCTGTGTTTATGTAAAAGCTTCTTGGAATCTTCCA
>JAUUWG010000149.1 GCA_030589165.1 Desulfobacterales bacterium | reverse complement strand
GCTTTCCATCAATTTAAATGGAGAATCAAACGGCTGACTGGTCGAAGCTGGTTCGTGTCCATGGAGTACCGTATGAAGAAGCTTGCCCAATATCTTCGGGGCTGGATTAACTACTTCGGTATATCGGAGTATTATCGTCCGATTCCTGAAATTGATCACTGGCTCCGGAGGCGAGTGCGCATGTGTCATTGGAAACAATGGCGCTATGTCCGCACCCGAGTTCGCAATCTTCTTAAAATGGGTGCCCATCCGAATGTGGCTATTCCCATGAGCTTCTCTCGTAAAGGTCCTTGGAAATGTGCCCGGACGTTAGCTACGCAAACCGGTATGACAAATCAATGGCTCAAAGATCAAGGTCTGCTATTTGTCAAAGAACTGTGGGTGAACATTCATTACCCGACTAAGGTCCGGTAATTTAAGTGAAACGCGCAGTGCGGACCCGCATGCTGCGTGTTGTGGGGGCTGAGGGAGAAAAACCCTCAGCTACCCGATTCTGCTCACACTCTGTATAGCCAATAGCCCGGGCGACGTCGAAGATCGGCAACTGCGATGATGAGGATGTAGTCAGACTTGAATTGATATATAACGCCAAAGGGGAACCGATTGACCAAGCAGCGACGAGTGTTCTTGGACATTGGTGACCATGCCTCAGGGTGTTGGATAATGCGAGCAATTGCCGCATTGACTTCTTGAGCAAACTCTATACCAAGGCCACGCTGGCAGTCTTCGTAGTACTCAACAACCCTGTCAAACTCCGTTTCCGCATGTTCATGGAAATAGAATCTCATTTTTTATATTTTGCTTGGATTTTAGAAAAAACTTCCTCACCAGGAACCATCTTTACCTCATCGGCCTCAATTTGGGATACACGACGTTCCGCTTCTTCTGCCCAAAGGCGATCAATTTCCGTATCGATTGGCAAATTGAGGCTGGTGAGGAGCTTCTCAACCAGGCTCAACCGGATGTCTGCCGGAAGGGATAGGGCTTCCTCAATTACTCTATCTCGTGATGTTGCCATGGCACACCTCCTTAATCCGCTTATTAAAACACATACACTGATGTGTGGCAATAAATTATTCATAAGAGCAGAACGCCAAGCTCACTTGCCGCGCTGTGGTCGTTAGCTTCGACGCCAATTTATTCGCGGTCAAGTGAAACGATTGGTGTACGCCCGGCATGGGTGACCGGTTAATTAAGTCCCGGCGATATCATGAGAGCATCCCGCTTGATATCGAGAGACGAAACAAAGAGGAGCAATGCAGGATGGATAAATATGATGCATCAGAAGGCAGCGCTTTATGGGGCAACCTATAAGGTGATCGGGCAGCAGCCGTCGCCCTGCGGGCTATGGCGTGCCAAGGAAGCCAGTAGCCTGTCAGGGCGTAGCTCAAAGAGCGAAGCCTGAAGGCCATAGTAGCCAAATGCCCGGGGTAATGCCCGGGACAGGGTGAAGGGCCGAACCTGTGAGAGCAGGGGGGGCCAATAATATTCGGCGTGTTGGCTGTAGCCAGCCCTGGGATGCAGTCAGAAGTTTTGCTGTGTTTTAAAACTCTCGGGGAACCGCCCAGTGCGGACCCGCTTGCTTGGGTGGTGTGTGGAGGGGGATAGAAAAACTCCCCCTTACCCGATTAGGCCATTTTTTGCAATCTTATCAATATATCAATACCCGTACCCAATATTCACGAAATGGTCTGGTTAAGACCAAATAACAGGGGTTTATAGATCTTTTTTTGTATTTTCCATATACTTGGCGCGGTCAGGTCTCAAACCATACCTACTTGAATTCACATCAGCTTTCCGATTTTCTCGATTTGTTCCTTGATATCCTGTTTGAAATAATCGTTATCGGTAAGCGGCAATGCTTTTTTATACATTTCAAGAGCGGCGGGATATTGCTTTTGCTCTGTTTTCAGTTGGGCATAGTGATACCATACCTTAAAGGAGTCGTTGTCCATGGCCAGCGCCTTGGAAAGATAAAAATCCGAGAGATCGAGTAGTTTGACGTTTAAGCAAAATTCTCCCAGTCTGAAAAAAACTTCTTCCTCGCTTCCTAAAATCGAAAGAAGTTTGGCAATCCCTGCATTGTATTCCAACGTCCGGCCGGCCGATTTATATCCCGCCGTCGCTATGATATGCGGCATGGGATGGTCCGGGAACGTTTCTACGGCTTTTTGGGCCAGGCTTAATGCGCCTTGTACCCGCTCCTCCTTCATCAGCTGTGCGGCCTGCTCCACTTCATTTTGCAGGGGAAGCAATCGGTAATCGATATTATCCCCGTTTACAATCACATGAAAAAAGTGATTGAAAGCCCCATCATCCAGGGTCCCGGCCAGCGGCGCGCCGGAACCTCCGGCGATGATCTGGCTCAATCCGCCAACAACCGAAAAGTTATAAACATGCACGTGCCCGACGAATACCATATCAACATTGTACTGTTTGAATAGACCGGCAAGCTCATCCCGTTTTTCCGGATATTTGTTCAACGAATCCTTCAGATGTTTGATCTTCGGATATAAGGGCCTGTGTAGCAGGACAAAAATATGTTTACCCTTGGCCCGCTTCAAATCCCCTTTCAGCCACTCCAGTTGTTTGCCCGTGATTTGCGACGCTTCATTCTCAAGTTCACTGCACAGAACGATAAAATGACAGTTCTTTACATCAACCGAATAATAAAGCGTTCCGGTCTCCTTGTTTTTATATCGTTTAGCAAAGGCTTCCCGGGCAAATTCCGTGTAACCGGAATGATTTCCCATCGTGATGTACAAGGGAATATCCTTTTCCCGTATCGGCGCCGTGGCTTTCTCGAAGTCGTCGAATTCTTCCCTCGCCTTCTCTTGTGAATACGCGTCATAACCCAACACAAGATCACCGGTGTTAAGTATCAGGACAGGGGCGAGCGCGACGGCCTTTTCAACCGCCTTATGGTATATGTACGGCTGTTCTGGTCGAAACACATTTGCCGGCCGGTTATCCCCCATAACCACAAAATTCAAAGCCTGTTCTTCATGCCGCCCGGCAGTGGAAACCGTCCCACAGCCAAACAAAAAAACCAACAAAACGCATACACCTAAAAATTTTCTTTTCATGTCTTTTCCTTTCCGCGATTGGTCTTAAATTTTCTGATCGGATTTCAGGTCAAATTGGGTTATAAGCAACCTGTACTTCACTAAATGGTGATTACCATTTATTGTAGGGTAAAAACTTCCCGTTCATGGTAACGACGACACGATCTCCCTTAGGATTTTCCTCTTTTTCGACATCTAAGATAAAATCGATAGCACTCATGATGCCGTCACCAAATTTTTCGTGAATAATCGTCTTAAGAGGCATTCCGTAAACCTGCATTATTTCATAAAAACGAGGAAATGAGGAAATGGGGTCTGGGAAATGAATGAGGAAATGGGGTCATGAATGAGGAAATGGGGTCAAGTCTGCCTTTGACCCTTATTAATACTGTCTTGTATTTTTCCTGTCTGTTTATTAATTTTTTTTGTCACATTTTTTAAACCTCGAAACTCCTTGATAATAGATTCATTTCTACATTCTACTCTTACCGTTTATCCCCAAGGGTCAACCATAGACTTGACCCCATTCCTTGATGTCTGGAATCAGAAATGGGTCGTTAACTGTCAGGCCATCGGCGCCGGCGAGCAGAGTATCAAGCACCTCGCCCCCTATGTTTTTAAAGTGGCCATTTCAAACAGCCGGATCGTAAAAGTCGAAGATCGAAGGGTCTTTTTTAAATACCGTAAAAATAAAAGCAACCGGTGGCGCACCATGGCCTTGGATGGCATGGAATTCTTGCGCCGTTTTCTTCAGCATGT
>JAUUWG010000065.1 GCA_030589165.1 Desulfobacterales bacterium | reverse complement strand
CTTTTGGTTGAAGCAACTTTTTGACAAATACTCTCAAGTTTTGTCCTCCAGTCAGGAGTTGGTCCACATCGCCAATGTTAAGAATCTTTCTAAAGGGTTGACCTGGCCTACCCGTCAGCCATGTTTACAGAGCCCTGATAGATCCCTCAACTTGTGGAGCATGGAGGCTATCCTGTATATATTCTTAACGTAGTTCTCTTCAAAGAACTTAGGCTAATCAACCGCGGGCTTTTACAAGCCCACCCGCTTCAGCGGTGGGTAGTTGACGAGAGGTCTGTATAAAGAAACGACTAAACAAAATTAATAATAGCACGTCTGGTAATATATTTTAAAGGAGAAACGTTATGGCCGTAAAAATCACCATCATCGGTGCCGGACCGGGGGGGTATGCCGCAGCCGTTCGTGCTGCCCGACTGGGAGCCGAAGTAACCCTGGTGGAGCGGGACAACGTCGGCGGAACCTGTCTGAACCGGGGGTGTATTCCATCCAAAATCATGAAGACAACGGCTGATATGCTGGAAAATTTCCGCAGAGCCCCGGAGTTCGGCATCAGGGTAACTGGAGAGGTCAGTCCGGATATGGAACGCCTGACGGCCAGAAAAGAAAAGATCATCGAGGACCAGGCCAAAGGCATGCTGAACATCCTGGATAAACATAAGATCCGTTATTTAAGAGGCGTTGGATACATTAAGGACTTTGGGCTGGCAGGGGTAAAACTTCAAGACAATCAAACCATTGATCTGGCTTGGGATCGGCTGATCCTGGCGTTGGGAACACAGCCGCGCCCGATCCCGCTGTTTCCGTTTGACGGAGAAAAAATCATATCCAGCAACAAGGCGCTCTGCCTTCGCCAAATCCCCGAATCGCTTATAATTGTCGGGGCGGGCGTCATTGGATGTGAATTTGCATTTATTTTTGAATCCTTAGGTTCCCGGGTAACGGTAGTGGAGGCCATGTCACGCATACTCCCGCTTCCGTCAGTGGATGAAGAAGCTTCCAAAGTCCTTGGAAAGGAGATGAAAAAACGCAAAATAAAGTTCATACCCGGCCGAACCGTGGAAAAGGTTGAAAAAAATGGAGAAAAGGTTTGCGTGACCCTTGGGCGTTCTCCTTTTAATAAAGAGCTTAAAAAGAAAGATCCGTCCCACCTGACAATAGAAGCTGAAAAGATGCTGGTTTGCATCGGACGTAATCCCGACACGTCCGGCATCGGCCTTGAAAAGCTTGGGGTCGAAAGGGATGATCAGGGGTGGATACTTGTTAATGAGCGCATGGAGACAAATATTCCCCATGTTTACGCCATTGGCGATACACTGGGGCCGTCAAAAATAATGCTCGCCCATGTAGCGTCAACCGAGGGCCGTGTTGCTGCACAAAACGCCATGGGCGGAAAGCGGATAATGAATTACGACATTGTTCCTGCTGCGATTTTTACCATGCCGGAAGTTGCAAATGCAGGATTGACTGAAGCACAGGCCATAGAACAGGGATACAAGGTTCAATCGGACAGCGTCCTTTTCCGAACCATAGGCAAGGCTCAGGTTACCGGAGAAATCCAGGGCCATGCAAAGATCATCTCGAATGCCGAAAATGGAAGAATTTTGGGCGTTCACATCGTGGGCCCCCATGCCTCCGAACTTATTGCCGAGGCAACTCTGGCCATGCAGATGAAGGGCACGGTCAAAGATCTGGCCGAAACCATACACGCGCACCCTACCCTCGCCGAAGTCATGCTGGAGGTATCTCTAAAGAGGGGATTCAAGCATCCCCCCCTTTTTTAAAAAAAGCAAGGGGGAATTTTAAACTAAAAGTCCGGGAAAGGTCTTTCTTCATCCGGCAGCTCGATATGCGGTTCTTTTTCTAGAGGTACATCATGCCGGATTGCCGCCAATTCGTTCAGGGCCTCTCGAATCTCCCGGGTGACTTTATCGCGAACCATGCGCACCGAGGCATATTCCAGTTTAACTCCGGCAAGGGAAAATCGCCCGGCTGTTTTTTTCAGGTAAGAATAGGCAAGATCCTTAATCGCCTCCCAACTGTCCTGACGGGTCTGGTTCTCCAACGTCGTGAGTTTGTCTATATCTTTCAGATGATTACGGTGAAACGCCTTCGTAAAATATTTCAGGGGTAATGTCATCCATAATAAGAAGACCAACAGGGCACCACCGCCTCCGAAGATTGAAAGCTGCTCCATGCCCCCGCCCATACCAAGCAGCATCGTCACCAGAAGCGTTGCAGCACCGCCTAACAGGCTGAATAATAATCCGGCCAACGTATATTTTATGCGAAACTTTTGAAGTTTCGAACGATAGCTGATCAGCGCTTCTAAAAAATGGGCCAGACGCTCACTGTGGGTTTCAACAAACGTGGCCATGTTATCGAGCTGGTATTTGGGGGCCTGTAAAATGGCTTTTTTTAATTCTTCACGCTGATTTTCAAGGTACTGCATATAATTTTTGTCCCGATTTACCGAATTATTTGAGGCAGATGGAGAGTATGTCAAATGAATCATCGGGATATCCTTGCGTCCGATCATTTGTGACAGATTCCAGCAGAGTGTTCCGTAAACCCGAAGCAGATCCACCATGGAAGCGCATTCATCCACACGGTTTAAGGCAAAGATAATCCTGTCTTCAAATGTCTTTTTGGGCAAAGTCTCTCGCAAACTGGTATGGGCCTCACGGCCCGTACCGGCCTTGTGGGGATCGAAAAGGACCAGTACAAGGGCCGCATTATGGGCCAGGTCACCGATCACTTCCTGATAGTTATAGCCGCGGTCCTGTTCGGAGACACTGTCTAACATTCCCGGGGTATCGATAATGGAAAGATTTTTTAAAAACGGTGAATTGACTTTTTTCAGACAAAAGTGGGATGCGAATCTCTGACCGTATTTTTTCAGATTTTCAAAGGGATATTCCGGATCATTTAACAGAAATTTTCCATCGCGCTGCTCGGTAACGTGAACAGGACTGTCATCCGACACGGAATCATCATAAGTCATAACGGTGAATGAATCATCTGTGGGCGCCTGGCCGGTGGTCTGGATTTTTCCACCGAGAAAGTCATTGATCAAGGTTGACTTGCCGGACGAATAATTTCCTAATACCAGTACCTGGGGCCGCCACTTTATGCCGGTTTCCAGCGGCACATCCTGGTAGCCGTAATTCAAGGCCACCGGTGTTAATCTTTTGGCAATCATGGCAACGATTTCGGCCTTGATTGATTCGATATAGTTTTCACGGTACATAATTTTCTCCAGTAACAATCAATCAATTTTTTTCGAGGTCAAGGAAGGTGTAGACATCCTCCACCACCTTTTTCGGTACCTTTACACCTCTCTCTTCTTCCAGTCTTCGGGCTGCTTCTTCAGGGGTTCCGGGTCTTTTTTCCATCCTTTTGATAAAGCCTGTAATATCTTCGATTACAGCCCAGGGATAAATAATCCAACGCCAATTGACGACTTTTCGGGCATAAAAATCCGGCTCGATCGTAGAAACCTTCTTGTGGTCCAGGGTGGCCACTTTGACCTCTTCAGGCGAAAAACTTTTGATGTGATCCAGGGCGAGTTCAAGGGTATCCCCGGTATCACTGACATCGTCCACCACAAGGACCTTCATGTCGCGGACATCCATGCCAAGCGGCGAAGAGATACGAGCAAATTGTTTCTTATGGGCGCCCGCGGTGTAGTGTTCGACCCTTATGCTTGTCAGGTTGAAAATGTCCATGAAATCGCACAAAATTCTTGCCGGTATGTAACCGCCGCGCGCAATGGCCACAACAACATCGGGCTGAAAACCTGCCTGCCTGATTTTCAGGGCGAGACGGCGTGCCATTTGGTAAATTCGGTTCCAGGAGAGAAGTTCACAACGAAATTTTGTTTCCATATGGTCAACCTTTATCCGTATATTTTCGATAAATCCGCATGTTGGGTATCCATGGGCAAAAGCCTGCAACACCGTCAGGCAGTGATTCGTGAATACCGAGAACCAGGGCTCCTCCTTCAAACAGGCTGTCTTGAATCCATTCAAGAATTTTTTTCCGGAGGTCCATATCAAAATAGGTGAAAGCCAGATTGCGACATAAAACCATGTCAAAAGGGCCGGCAGGCACTCCCCGTCGGATATCCAGAGGAAAAAAATTCACTTTATTGCGAAATCCCGGGGCAAGACAATACGTGTTTCCCCTCCGCGTAAATGCTCTGTCAAGCCATTCAACGGACAACTCTTTTAGGCTGCTCTTTGTATAGCAGGCCCTTTTTGCACGCCCAAGCAGCGTGTCATCCACATCTGTAGCAATAATCTGAATTTCGACGTCCGGATAATCCTGCTGAACAACGAAATCCCAAACCAGCGCAAGGGTATAGGGCTCCTCGCCGGACGCACATCCCGCGCTCCAGCATCGGACAACCGTATCGCCGCGGTGGATCGAACTCTGTGCCAAAGCCGGGAACACCACGTTACATAGGGCATCGAAAACGCCCTTATCACGATAGAACCGGGAAATGGTAATGCGGCACAGGCTGTCAAGAAAATCCCATTCCGATGAATGAATCTGTAAGTAGGTTCGATACGCATTCACATCGGCAAGATGCAATTGGTCTATGCGCCGATTGATCCGCTTGCAGACCTGCCTGCGGACCTTTCGGAAACCCGGCCATCTCATGTGCATCCGAGGCAAAGCCCACTGCATGAACCGGATGCATCCGGCATCCCTCATCAAATTCCCATCCAGGCATTTTATTTAAAAGTGAGATAAAGTTTGAAGTGAGTTCCTGATATCTTTTATTCACGTAAAAATAACATGCAGGGATTATGGCGTCAAGGAGGGGGAACAGGGGTTACGCGTTTATTTTGTTGTGATAATGCAGATGATCAATAAAGTCAACCAATGCCTGCATCATCCCCATAACCTGTTCCGGCCGCACGGGGTACTGTTCTCCTTTGGCACAAGCCGATCCGTTAAACCGGCGCAAAGGGATGCGAACCTGTGGCTGCATCTCAACCTGGACGGCTTCTATTCCTAAGACATGGTGACAAAATGCCGTTATGGACATGAATTTTTGGGTTTCAAGGGCCGGGAACCCGTTTTCGTTGACTAAATTCTCTCCTTTGAGTTTTTCGTTGATCTTGTTTTTTAAAAAACCGACCGATTCGGGTTTTAAAGATTTTCCCGCCTTGCGTGTTCCCAGATCAACCAGTTGATTCTCTCCCATTTTCTCTGAATCTTTTTTTGCCCCGTGCAAATCAATAACCCATTTTATCCCGTTGTTTTCCACCAATTGCCTGACTTTTTGCTTGTAGAGGGAAGAGTGTTCAAAATGATAATTGGGATCAGAGTCAACCGTTTGCCAGATATTTGCAATAACCGTTACATTGCACAACTCACTCAGAAGCAATGCCATACCGGCAGTATAGTCGTCTTCATCGTGCCACATCTCTTTTTCCGTTTTGCGAAAGGTAATCGCTCCATGGGGTGCCGACAACAGGACGGGCGAATCCTTTTCAATTGTAACAAACGGCAAACGCTGCAACTGAGGGGGCGTCGCATAATTCACCTGGGATTCAATATCAATCAGTTGCCGGATGTGCTTTTCATTAATTGTGCCCACGTTTACCTCTTCAAGCTTGGGAGTTCAGCACCCTATTCAAATAAAAAGACGGAGCGAAGCGACGCATTAACTTTAGATCACTTTCCCGGTTTATCCGGGACAAAAGTTACATCTCCGGAGAATATTCCGTGAGACCTTCCTTGATTATCCTTTAAGATCAAGACGCCGTTATTATCAACATCCATGACTTTTCCGACGATTTTTTTACCGGTCATATCCACCCTGACTGTTTGTCCGATAATATCCGCAAGTTCCTTCCATCGTTGTATGACCGGCTCAAACCCCCTGTTTTTTAATATGTCATAATACTTTTCGTGCCATTGCAGATAGGCCTGAACCAGTTTGATTCTTGAGAACCGTTCGCCGGTTTCCATTAAAATGGATGTGGCCTTTCCCCTTATATCTTCGGTAAAGGTTTCAAGCTGCATATTAACGTTCAAGCCGAGGCCCACGACAATATAATCCACCGAATCCATCTCCGTACTGATTTCGGTAAGAATCCCGCCGATCTTTTTCCCGTTGACCAGAATATCGTTGGGCCATTTGATCCTGACGTTTAGACACTTGAGCGAAAGCAGGGCTTCTGCCGCTGCAACCGCTGTCATCAGCGTTATCCGGGGTGCCTCGACCGGCGATATGGCCGGCCTTAAGACAAGGGAAACATAAATGCCGGCTCCGGCCGGTGAAAACCAGATTCTTTTCTTTCTTCCCCTGCCCTTTGTCTGTTTTTCGGCAATCACCACGGTCCCTTCAGAAGCGCCCTGGGCCGCTAAATTTTTTGCCCTTATATTGGTTGAATCCGTCTCCTTGAGACAAACGATATTATTCCCGAAAACCCTTGTATTCAGCCCTTCTCTGATTTCATCCGCCGACAACACGTCCGAAACCTTGCTGAAGAGATACCCTTTGCGGGTAGAGGACTCTATTTCATAACCATCTTCCTTTAATTTGCGGACATGCTTGCATATAGCGGCCCGGCTGACCCCCAGTTTGCCGCTCAACAGCTCACCGGAAACCCAGTTTCCCTTGTTTTCTTTCAGGTATAAAAGCAGTTTCTCCTTAGTCGTCATATGCATACGCCTTGTTCCGTTTTGTATTGTCAAGGGGGGACTGAAAGCTCCGGAAATCTAAAACCGGCTGTCTGTATGACAAATGTCCCGCTTATTGTAAACCTAAAAATTACACAAAGGTTGACAAATATTATCCTTTGATTCAATATTGTTTATCGTTGCACATCCGAAACATTATTTGTCCAAAGTTATAAACAGCCCGGCCTGATTTTGGAGGGAACCATGTCAAACGCAATGATAATTAGCATAACCGAAGAAATTATTAAAGGTGCCAAAAATTCCGTCTCTTATGAAGAGGCCTGCAAGCTTGCCGCTCTTTGCAAAAAAGAGGACCCGGATCTTCTTATCCCATACGCCGATAAGATCAGAAGGAAATTCAAAAAGAAGAAGATCTTTACATGCGCCATCATTAACGCCAAATCCGGTTCATGCTCACAGGATTGCGCCTTTTGCGCTCAGTCGGCCCATCACAAGACATCAATCAAGACACATCCTTTATTAACCGAGGAAGAACTTGTAAACAACGCCATAAAAATGGACAAAGCCGGTGCCGTGAAATACTCCATGGTCACCAGCGGTTACGCTCTCACCGACAAAGAGATTGAAACCATAACCCGGGCCGCGACAAGCATAAGGGGGAAAACCGATCTTGAAATTTGCGCCTCTTTGGGCATGCTGACCGAAGAAACGGCAAAAAAGCTTAAAACAAGCGGCATTACAACCTATCATCATAATCTGGAAACCGCCCGGAGTTATTTTGATCGGATCTGCACCACACATGACTATGATGAAGACATACAAACGGTTAAACTTGCCCGATCAGCAGGGCTTAACGTCTGCTCCGGGGGAATATTAGGACTGGGAGAGAGCTGGGAGCAGCGGGTGGAACTGGCCTTTACCCTCAAAGAACTTGACGTGGATTCCATTCCGATCAATTTTATCAACCCCATCCCCGGCACCCCGATGGCGGATAGTCCCCTGATGCCGCCCAAAGAGGCGTTACAGTGCATCGCTCTTTTCAGGTTTATCAATCCTCAAAAAAACATCACCATATGCGGCGGCAGAGAGGTAACCCTCAAGGATTATCAGTCGGAAATCTTTGCAGCGGGTGCAAACGGCGTGATGATAGGCAACTACCTGACCACAAAGGGAAGAAATATAAAGATGGATATGGATATGATCAAGGAGGCAGGTCTTGAAATCGGAAAAAATTGATGAGAGAAACAGACAACTGGAAACCGAAAGCAAAAAGCATATCTGGTACCCCTTTACTCAGATGCGCGACTTTGTAAATGAAAAACCGGTAATCATCGATGAAGCAAAGGGCTGCATCTTAAAGGACATATACGGCAATGAATACATTGACGGCGTCTCCTCACTCTGGACCAATGTACACGGCCACGGAAAAGAGAAAATAGATCTTGCCCTAAAACGGCAAATCGATAAGCTTGCCCATTCCACCCTGCTGGGGCTCTCCAACACGCCTGCCATCCAATGCGCTAAAAAACTCATAGAGATAGTGCCCAAAGGACTCACACGGGTATTTTACTCCGACAGTGGTTCCACGGCCGTGGAGATAGCCCTGAAAATGGCCTTCCAATATCAACAGCAGTCTGAAACGGGGAATCGTGAAAAAACAAAATTCATCTCCATGACCCAGGCGTATCATGGAGATACCATCGGCTCCATAAGCGTTGGGGGAATCGATCTTTTTCATGAAATATACGGACCCCTTCTCTTTGATTCCTTTAAGACCGAATCTCCCTACTGTTATCGATGTCCCCTTAAAAAAACATATCCTGCCTGTAATCTTGAATGCCTGGACCGGATGGAAGAACTCATGAAAGCGCATTCACATGAAGTTGCTGCCCTTGTGATCGAACCGCTTGTCCAGGGAGCCGCCGGCATACTGGTTCAGCCACCGGGGTATCTGAAAAGGGTCAGGGAACTTTGCACCCGATACAACATACTCATGATCGCCGATGAGGTCGCCGTGGGTTTCGGGAAAACAGGCCGCATGTTTGCATGCGAACATGAAGGCGTCGTACCGGACATCATGGCTGTGGCCAAAGGCATCTCCGGCGGGTATCTCCCCCTGGCCGCTACCCTGACCAGTGAAGAAATTTATCAGGGATTTTTAGGAAAATACGAGGATTTCAAGACATTTTTCCACGGACACACCTATACGGGAAATCCCCTTGCCTGCGCTGCGGCTATCGCCAATATGGAAATTTTTGAAGAAGAACGTGTAATCGAGAAGCTTCAACCAAAAATCGAACACCTCAGCAACGAACTAAAATCGCTTATCGCCCTGCTCCACGTCGGGGAAGTTCGTCAACGGGGAATCATGGTCGGCATCGAACTGGTTGCGGACAAAAACTCAAAAGTGCCGTTTCCGCCAAAGGATAAAATCGGCCACAGGGTAATCGTGGAGGCCAGAAAGCACGGCCTTATCATACGCCCGCTGGGAAACGTCATTATTCTGATGCCGCCCCTTGCCGTTTCAATGGAAGAGATCAGCAAACTTTGTGAAATTACCTACAAATCAATCCGGATAGTTACGGAATCATGAACGGCATCTTTTTCTTTGACCCCACAGACAAAATTTATGCAGACCATTTTCCGGGAAATCCGGTGGTGCCCGGCAGCCTTATCGTACATGCATTTATGGAGGCGAGTAAAAAAATGGGGTTTGCAGGAAAAGGATACGCCATAGAGAGTTTCAGATTTAAACACTTCATCTCTCCGGGTGAATATCCCTTCAATATTCAAGTATCATCCGACGGTTTAAGATGTGAGCTGTACCAGAACGACAGAACCGTTGTAACAGGGAGTTTGAAGATATGAAACTCGAATTTTCCGGCAGCCGTGCCCTGATTTTAGGGGGAAGTTGTGATCTTGCCGTTTGTCTGGCCGAAGCCATGATCAAGGTAAATCTCTTGCCCATCCTGACTTACAGGGATGAAAACGGCTATAAGAAGATATCAAACCACTTAAGTTCTTTTGCAGGAAAATACGAGACAGTTTACCTTGACTTTGCAGACATTGCTTCACTCGACGCCTTGTTTTGCAAAATTAAAGACGATCTGGATTTTATGGTCGACTTTGCCCAAGGGGATATTGAAGGTCTCATCGCTTCTGCAAACCAAGACGATATTTCCCGATATTTTGAACAGAACATCTCCTTTCGTGCCAAAATCCTGAAAAAAGCAGGACGGGCCATGCTGAAAAAGAAAAGGGGGCGGCTGGTCTTTATCTCCTCATCAGCAGCAGGAAAACCTAATCCCGGCCAGGGATTTTATGCAGCAGCCAAATTGGCGTCCGAAGCGCTTTACAAAAACTTAGGTCTGGAGCTGGGGAGCCGGGGAATCACGACGGTGACCCTCCGTCCCGGTTATATCGACACCGGGCGGGGGAAAGCATATATGCAGGGCCGGGAAAAAGAGGTTTTAAGATTGGTACCGACAAGAAAAGCCATTACCGCAAAAGAGGTAACAGATACCGTCCTTTTTTTTCTTTCCAAAAGCGCCGCTGGTTTTAACGCGGTGGAGATTGCCATGGACGGCGGACTGACAGCCGGGAAGTGCCTAAAATGAGCTAAAGTTAAGGAGTCGCTTCGCTCTGTTTTTTTTATATAAAATTGATCCAATTCCTCAACTTTAGATCACTTTAGCTCACTTTAGATCACTTCAAACTCTTTAATTTTTCTGCCATAAAAAGCACAAATTCCAGAATTAAGATGAAGAGATGTAAAATGGACATTTTAAAAAAGGTAAAAGAGATCCTCGCCGAAATTCTTGATATCGATGAGGAAGAGATTGCACCGGAAACCTATCTGATCAGGGATCTGAACGCCGAATCCATTGATCTTTTAGAGCTTGCGGTAGCCCTCAATTCCGCTTTTAATATAAAAATAAACGATGATGAAATCTTTCTTAGAAATTTAAGACCTTATTTAACCGAAGCAAAAGAGAAACAAGCAGATGAAGTGGCGTATCTTTTGGGAAATTTTCCGTTTTTAACAAAAGACAGAATAACTCAAATCCTTGGCGATCTTCAAGGCGGACCGGTCCTCAAGGTCAAGGATCTGGTCAGTTACGTGGCATGGATGGGGAAAACAGGCTAATACCAATGCAAAGAAGAGTCGTGATCACTTCCATCGGCGTTGTCTCCTCTCTAGGTTTTACGCCGGAGCAGATTATCGATAATTTAAAAAAGGAAAAAGTCTGCTTTGAGAGATCCCCTGTTGATCATGAGGTCATCACCTGTCCGATTAAACATTTTGACATAAAGAGCTTTACCGGACGTTTTAAAGATGCCCGCTATCTGAACCGCGGCGCCAGGTTTGCTGCGGCATCTGCCATGGGGGCCGTAAAAGAGTCGGGACTTGATAAAGAGACACTCACAAAGGCGGGCATTTTTGTGGGAACCGGTCCCAACCTGGACATCGGCGGGGAATTTACTCAGATCAGGGACGGTAAAATGGATGAAAATGGGCTGGCGGCCCTCTGGATCTTAAAATTTCTGCCGAATACGGCAGCCTCTGCCATAGCCAGGCTTGCGGGAATCCATGGAGAGAATGCCACCATCGGCACGGCCTGTTCCGCTGCCCTGCAGGCCGTTGGGGAAGCCTTT
>JAUUWG010000232.1 GCA_030589165.1 Desulfobacterales bacterium | reverse complement strand
CATGGCGCCCAACAATACCAGTCCCAATAACACGCCGGCCAGGTATGGATTCATATAGGGTTTTCTTCTCATGGCATTCAAATGTATTGAATTCATTTGGAATGAAGAAGTTTTGCATATATTTATGGAAGCTGTACCAGCTTCCCTGGCGTATTATGCGTTTATCTTAAGTGTCCGTAAAACCGGTTCACTTCAGGGACCGGATATAAGGACACAATTATTATTTCTCGGGTGTTCTGTAACAAACCACCTCTTGGGGAGTGCTCTTCCAATTCGGTGCATACATTTCGTAAAAGCCTGGATGAACCCCCTTTTCAAAAGTTAACAAGCCTATTTGGTGCCGTGTGTGGCAACTATATTTTGTAATTAAGACCAATTAAAGGTATGATGAAAAATATCATGCATTTTTTGTATGTAAAATCTTGTGTAATTCATATGTTTTTCATATATTTAAGTATAATTCCAACGATACGAAAAGCATACAGATTTCGATTGAAGACCAACAGGGATGTTGAAGAAAAGCTTACCCGGTTTTGCGGTTCGGCCCGTTTCCTGTGGAACAAGACCCTTGCCATGAATCTGGAACGTCTGGAGAAAAAACAAGGTATGCTTCGGTATAATGAACTGGCTTTCTGGCTGACCCTTTGGAAACGATCCGATGAGTACTCATTCTTGCAGGAGTGCCCCTCACAGGTTCTGCAGCAGAAGCTCAGGGACCTGGAAAGGGCATTCAGCGACTGCTTTGACAGGAGCCAGCCTTTGAAGCGTATGCCGGTGTTTAAAAAGAGAGGGTCGGGAGACGGCATCCGTTTTCCCCAGGGTTTCAAAATAGATAACCGCAGGATATTTCTGCCAAAGATCGGATGGATAGGTTTTTACAAAAGCTGCACTATCTGTGGGAAGGTTAAGAACATTACCATAACACGCAGGGGCGACAGATGGTACGCTTCCGCTCAGGTTGAGCAGACGATTGAAACCGTGAAGCATCCATCCGATTCTGAGATTGGCATTGATGCAGGGGTAAAATGCTTTGCCGCCTTTTCAGACGGCACCATGGCCCGGGGAGTGCATAGTTTCCGAAAGCATGAAGATCGACTGGCCAGGGAACAGAGGAAACTATCCCGAAAACAGAAAGGATCACAAAACTGGAAGAAACAGAAAAAAAGAATATCAAGGCTTCATCATACCATCGCTAATGTGCGACAAGACTTCCTTCATAAACTCAGCACCGAAGTAAGTAAAAACCAAGCAAGGGTGTATGTCGAGGGATTGCACATTGCAAACATGAGCTCCTCGGCCAGGGGTACTATCGATGAGCCGGGCAGGAACATAAAGGCAAAAGCCGGACTGAACAAGTCCATACTCGATCAGGGGTGGTTTGAACTGAGAAGACAGCTTTCTTACAAGCTTTCCTGGGAAGGAGGAAAGTTGGTTGAGGTGGATTACCGGTATACATCACAAACCTGTTCTTGTTGTGGTCACAGGGCAAAAGAGAACAGGCCGTCACAGGCAGTTTTCAGATGTCTGGCCTGCGGTCATGAGGAAAATGCAGATGTCAATGCTGCGAAGAATATTTTAACCGTCGGGCAGACGGGGATGGCCTGTCAAGCGAACCGCGTTAGCGGTCGGCAGCAGGAACCTGCAGGAAACCGCGAGGAAGTACTGCCCGTGGCTTGTTAAAGCCTCAGGAATCCCTTTCGTTCACGGAAGGGAGGATGTCAAAATAACTGCCAGAGAATTAGCGTGAAAACTTCAAATTCTAAATCAAATTAAGATTGTCAAATAATGAAAAAAATACTAGTTGCGAAACTCAGTAGAACAGCAATAATGTTAAGTTCAATTCTTCTTACAATTACCCTGGCTTCCTGTCAGGACAAAAGTCAGGTTTTGATCCCGACCATCGATGGTAAATGGTGGCAGGTAGCAGGTGATCCTGATC
>JAUUWG010000205.1 GCA_030589165.1 Desulfobacterales bacterium | reverse complement strand
GAATTCCCACCACGTCAGAAGGCCGCCACCTTCAGCCTGGACAAGGTGCTAGAGGAACTTGCTACACCAACCTCGAATTAAGTGACTTTCATCTTAGGGAACAAAGCCGGTGGCAGGCAGAATTTGTCACCGGCCTTGTATCTCAGCCCCATTGTCCAGACGGGTCCCCTGACAGCCAGCGGCTCTGAAATGTTTTTCCGGATTTAACCGGATTTAAAAGGACGGCTTATGAAAACAAGGATATTCTCCGTTGTGATGATCACGCTCCTGGTGCTGGTGTCTTCAGCCTGGGCAGTTGAGGGAACGGCTTCCGGAAAGCCCAGGGTAATTCTTTAAATCACGGTTGCTTGACCGTAGTATCAGTGAAAGGATGAGGAATGACACTAAAAGAAAAAAAGTACCTGCTTTGTATCACCTTAAGCTTACTTCTGTTATTGTTCGGCCTACCCAGGATTGAAGCTGCTAAGCAGCCCGATCCATTGTCTTCTTGGACAGACGGGGAGGTTAGATCTTCCATCATAAATTTTGTTGAGCGGATCGCGACTGAAGGCAGTCCGCACTTTGTGCCACCTGAGCAACGAATTGCTGTTCTCGATAACGACGGGACCCTTTGGTCAGAGAAACCCGTCTACTTCCAGTTATTCTTCGCCATTGACCGGATTCAGACTCTCGCGCCGAAGCACCCTGAATGGAAAACTAAGCAGCCCTTCAAGGCCGTGCTGGAGAATGACATAAAAGCCCTTACAGCTTCAGGAGAAAAAGGCTTACTGGAGATTGTCATGGCAACCCACGCCGGCATGACCACCGCCGAATTTGAACAGATCGTCAAAAAGTGGATTTCAACAGCCAAACACCCGCGCTTTAAGCGCCTTTATATAGATCTTGTTTATCAGCCCATGTTACAGCTTTTATCTTATCTGCGCGCCAACGATTTTAAAACCTTTATTGTTTCCGCGGGAGGTATTGAATTCATGCGGCCATGGACTGAAGCAGTATACAGCATCCCGCCCGAACAGGTGATTGGAAGCAGCATCAAGACCAAGTTTGAGATGCGCGATGGAAAGCCGGTCCTCGTTCGTCTGCCGGAGATGGATTTTATCGATGACAAGGAAGGTAAGCCTGTTGGGATCCACAAGTTTATCGGCCGCCGGCCAATAGCCGCGTTCGGCAACTCCGACGGCGATCTGCAAATGCTGCAGTGGACAGCAGCCGGTGACGGCATACGCTTCATGCTCCTGATCCATCACACCGACGCCAAACGAGAGTGGGCCTATGATCGCAAGTCACATATCGGGCGCCTGGACAAGGCGTTGGACGAAGCCAATGCCAGAGGCTGGACCGTGGTAGACATGAAAAAGGACTGGAAGGTTATTTATCCGTTTGAAATGAAATAGCCGCAAAAAAGTCGCAGATCCGCCTATGGAGGGGCACAAAATACGAAAAAAATAAAAAAGCCTTTTCTTATTTAATTTTTTCAGACAAAAGCTCCCCTCACCGAGCCGTGCAATTGCGTGAAGCTGAAAGCGCCCGCCAACACGTTCGCACACGCACCGAAGCTGCTCAACTGCGGTTTCAAGGCAGTGAAGTCGCCCGATATCAGATTAGGGGTCTCAAACATGGACTCTTTTCACGGCTCGCTTTTTACACAGGGGCATTTTTACCTTGTGTTTTATTCAAATTTTGCTAATAATATCCTTGTATGATCTGCTACAGTTGGTTTTTTGTGTATGTTGGAACCGGGGCGGGTGGCAAACTCCCAGAGCATGACACATAAGTGATTGGTAGGCGTTCACGGGTTCAAAGGTTCAGGGGTTCAAGGTTCCATTCTCGTCCCCGGACTGCATTTGGAATACGTGTTTACGAGAAAAGCGTCAATTTCGTCAGGCCTAATCCAAAATTTGAAGCCAAATTGGCAATTACTTGGGGAAATGAACATTTGTAACGAGGACTTCGGATCTTCAATGCCTTCTTTGTCCTTAACCCTGAACGTTGAACCCTGAACCTTTGAACCCATGAACGCCTACCAATCACTTATGTGTCATGTCTTAGGAGTTTGCATCTGCCCCGGTTCCAACATACACAAAAACCCATTTATTGCAGTATATACAAGGATATTATTAGCATATTTTGAATAAAATACAAGGTAAAAATGCACTTGTTTGAAAAGCGAGCCGTGAAAAGAGTCCATATTTGAGACCCCTAATCTGATATCGGGCGGCTTCACTACCTTGAAATCGGGGTTGAGCAGCTTTGGTGTGTGTGCGAATGTGTTGTAGGGCGCTTGCAGTTTACGCAACTGCACGGAGCGGTGAGGGGAGCTTTTGGTTGTTGACGTCTGGGTTGCCGGTTTCACCTCCTTCTTTCTTTTAAACTATTCGACCTTTTTT
Source organism: Desulfobacterales bacterium (assembly GCA_030589165.1). Classification (GTDB taxonomy): domain Bacteria; phylum Desulfobacterota; class Desulfobacteria; order Desulfobacterales; family JAFDHS01; genus JAFDHS01. The sequence continues at coordinate 108 of JAUUWG010000205.1, read as the reverse complement.
CTCCAAAAGACCACTTCATAAGGCTGTCCGGTTGCGGCTTGATAGTAGAAACCAGCCAAGGCGTCTTTTTCCGGGTAATAGTAGAGCGTATAGGTCGATCCGGGATAT
>JAUUWG010000119.1 GCA_030589165.1 Desulfobacterales bacterium | reverse complement strand
GATATTTTTTGATGTTGCCTTTGGGTAAGTTTTGACCGGATTCCGGGATAACCGTTGTGCCGTATTTTTCGAAAACAAGGTGCTGCCGGACCCGAATCAGATCCAACTGTTTAACATTATATGTTATATTGTGCCGTAAATTGTAGTACCGGTTACAGGCGCCGCCGAATGGGTATTTGGTTCCCTCAAGTTCTATCATGGCAATTTCGCATCGGCGGTCACACTTTTCTTTGCCGCCTTTACATATAAACGATTTTCTGTATTTTACGTCTCGATTTGCCAGAACTTCCAGGTCGAAGCGACTTTTTTCCATCAACCCCATTTCAATTCGCTTTTTTACCTCAAGAGCCACCCCAAAAGCGCCCATGAGCCCGGGTTCCGGAGGAACGATGATGGGTTTGCCTACAAGGGATGCCATGGCCAGCGGGATCGCCCGGTTGTCTCAGACGCCCCCTTGCATGAAAACCTTCTTCCCCACCGGCCGGTTCCCTTTGACCCGGTTCGAGTAGTTCATGCAGATGGAATAGACTAGTCCGGCCACAATATCCTTGTGCTTAACGCCCTCATGGATGGCATTTTTTATGTCAGAGGCGATGAATGCGGCACACTGGTCATTGAAGTTGGGCGGATGATGTCCTTTGAGTGCGATATCTGCAATATCTTCCATTGCCACACCCAGTGTCTCAAATGCGGATTCTTCCAAAAACGACCCGGTACCGGCAGAACACGCCTCGTTCATGGCATAATCCGAAGCCACCCCATTGGTAATGTAAGTGTATTTGGCGTCCTGTCCGCCAATTTCAAAAATAGTGTCCACCTGTGGATCAAAATATACGGCAGCGGCGGCATGGGCGATGATTTCGTTGATAACACCGTTCGTGAGTGCATGCAGACCGGCAATCTGACGACCGGAGCCGCAGACGCCCAGCCCATCAATTGATATTTCCGAGGGGTCAATAGCCTCACCAATCTGGTTAAGAATAGAACCATAGCACTGTCGGGAAGCCCCGACCGGATCGCCGTTAGTACGCAGATAAATATCTGCCAGGATTACGTTGTCCTCTTTTCTCAAAAGAATCGCCTTGGTAGTGGTTGAACCCACGTCAAGACCCAAAATGCAAGTATCGCCCGGACGAATTTTTCCTTTTTCAATGGTTTTGAATTCCACGATGTCTTCAAAATGCTGCAAGGGGGGAAGTGTATCAAATGATGCAACATCAGTACGAAACAACCCGGATGTGCCGGCAAATCCGGCGGTCTCGTGTTCCAGTCCCCAAAGAGCCGCGCCCAGAGCTTCAAAATAAGGCGCTTCCGGAGGAACGATCAGACCGGGAATCTCTTCACGCAGACGCTCGATCATCATATGGTTTCGAGCCGTCCCCCCGGTGATCATAATGTTTTTTCTTTCCACCTTTTTAAAAAGCTCTAAGATTTTATTTGACATCATCTGGCAAAGACCTGCGGTTACTTTTGCTTTGGGAATTCCTTTGTTGGTGGCGTGGGTGCAGTCGGATTTGCAGAAAACCGAGCAACGACCGGACACGGGATACGGTTCTATGGAAACGGCCCACTGGGCAGCCTCTTTAAGTGTTACATTCATTCTCCGAAGTTGCTGAAGAAAGAATTCACCAGTTCCAGAGGCACATTTGTTGCCGGTCAGAACGTTGGAGATTTGCCCCAGACGGTTTAGAACATATACCATAAAGGTTTCGCCGCCCGCGGAAACTACAGCAGGACAGGATACGTTTTCAGGTTTGACAAACCCGTAAGCATATTCCACGGCTTCGGGTTCGGGTATTGAGGAAAGGGTTACGAATTTACGGAATTTTCTGCCCGTGGCCGCGATACGGTCAAACGAGTTCAGATCGAGGTTTTTGATGGCCGACAGCAGCGTCCGTTTGGGGTCTCCCTCGTGCGGATGCAGTGAATATTTAACTATTCGTGGGGTTTTTTTCTCTTGTATCGGGTTTCCCTCACGAAGATTCTGCTCCTGCTCCACCTGGACAATGGAAACGGTGGACGCCCCGAGACAAAGACCAAGCGACTTTATGTTCTTAGACTTGTACCTTCCTTTAAGACTCTCATCCGGCGGCACACTCTTTTTTATGTCAGTCTGATCTGTCTTTATGCTCATTGGTTTTCCTCCTCACAGTTTCTTATTAAGGTTCTTGCTTTTGTTTTCCATTTAGAGCAAACATCGTTCCAAAAATGATGTTTGCCTTGAATTCGTAGAATCAAACCCTTCCATTAAATTCTAAAGACAGGTTTGATATTCTTAATAAATCGATGGATTTTCGGGAAGATATCCCCTGTGTTGGAAAAGAAGGTGTGAAATCAAATAATTTTCACATTTTTCGTTTTAACGATTGTTTCAAGAAGGAAAGAAGTTGTCTAAAGGGTGCAACAAATCTTGACATGATTTTAGCTGTATTAAGAGGTTGCTGTTAAACCGGCAAGTTAGAGCATGGCAAGAAATGTTTACAGCGCAAAAACAATTGCACCGTTCTGATGGGGTGAAAACGCTATCGGCGGTTTAGTTTCAGACGCCTGTTCAATGCCTGGCGCGTAATTCCCAAACTCAGGGAAGCAATGGACTGGTTGCCGTTTGCCCGTTTCATGGCTTCATCAATCAGGACTTGTTCGGCTTGTTTGAGTGTTGGCAATTGTTCATGGAAAGAAATTAAAACGCTCTTCTCCTGAAGCAGTTGTTTGGATTCCGTTTCAAAGGTTGGATGCTTTTGAAAAATATGCGACTTGAAGGTCTCCATGGAAAGTTTGCCGGATTTATGACTACTAACCGCATTGAAAACCATAGACTCCAGTTCTCTGATATTCCCGGGGAAATGATAGGTGGAAAGCAGGATTGACAGTTCATCAGGAGGGGTAGGTTTCTTTTTACAAAGCGCTTTAGACGCTTTCTCCAAAAAGTGTTCCACAAGAATAGGAAGATCCTCTAAACGCTCCCCAAGGGTTGGAGTATGAATATGATGGTCACAAAGTCTATAGTAAAGGTCCTTACGAAACTTGCCGGACGACCGAAGCACATCAAGGTCCTGATTAGTAGCAACAATTATTCGGGCATTGGAACCCTTTGCAACATCTGATCCAAGGGGATAAAAATCTCCATCCTGTAAAAGTCGCAAGAGTTTTACCTGTGAAGTAGTACTCAGATCACCGATCTCATCCAGAAACAGTGTCCCGCCTGAGGCTTTTTCTATCAGACCGCTGCGGGTCTGCTCAGCACCGGTAAACGCGCCTTTTTTATGTCCAAAAAGCGTGTCTGCAAAAACATTATCATCCAAGCCCGCAACATTTACAGGAACAAAAGGTCCTTTACGGCTGCTCAGCGTGTGGACGGCTTTGGCAACCAACTCTTTACCGACACCGGTTTCCCCGGTTATCAGTACCGGCCGAATACTGTTCGAAATCGCCTCAATGTATTGAAAAATGGGTCGCATGCTTGCACTGTTTGTCACTATTTCAGAAAATGCCTCGGGATTCTCCAGCTTATCCGAGAGCACATGGGCCTTTAGCAATCTGTTTTCCCTTTGCAATTCACGAAGTTCCACGGCCCGTTTTACCCCTCCGACAAGACGGCTCTTTTCAACCGGCTTAACCATATAGTCAAATGCACCGTGTTTCATGCATTTTACGGCGGTTTCCACATCGTTTGCCCCTGTAATAATAATGACGGGTACTTCCGGGAAGTCGCTGTTAATCAGCGGGAGCAGCTCTTCACCCGACACATACGGCATTCTCAAATCCAGCAGCATGACCTCGATCTCCTGCCTGGAAAGCATCGGTATGACATCGCGGCTGTCCTGACAACGAATGAAATTATTCATACTTGCAGAACGGAGAGCAATGTCGAAACTATCCAAAGCCTGTACTTCGTCATCTACCAACATTACCGGTAAGAGAGGATATATAGACTCAGTCATTCTATTATACCTTTCAACGTATTGTTTTTTTGATTAACGGGTAAGATAATCTCGGCCGTTGTTCCCTTCCCTATTTCTGATACAAAAGTCATTCTACCACCATGTTCTTCAACAATTCTTGAAGAAATTGACAAACCCAATCCAACGCCTCCTGAATCGTGCTTGGTGGTAAAAAACGGGTCCGTAATTTGCGCCAAACTCTCGGATGGAATCCCCACGCCTTCATCTTTGACTTCGACCACAATATTATTCATCGCTTCATCCCAAGACGTTGAAACAAAAAGACCTCTTTTTGAATCCGGGAGGGCCTGGCAAGCGTTTTGGATTAAATTTATAAAAACCTGTTCAAGCCGTTGGAAATTACCTGACAGCACGGGCAAATCCCTTCCATATTCTACTGAAAAATGACTTGTGGATTTCTTTATCATATTAGAGATGAGTGAGATGGCAGACTTTAAAACAGCATTAATATCCACCGATTGTGCCACATCGGAAGTATCCTTCCGCACGAATTTCTTTAAGTCTTCAACGATTTGCATGATCCGTTTAGACCCATCCAATATTCCGGAAAACAATATCGGAATCTTTTCACGCATCTCGGCATAGTTCATACCCCCTATGATAAAATCGCCATTCTTTTCATAGTATTCCTCAAGTATCGGCATAATACTTTCCCATGCTTCCAGCAACGTGGGAGTATTCAACCTTATAAAATTATTGGGATTATTAATTTCGTGGGCCACACCGGAGACAAGCGTTCCCAAAGCAACCATTTTACTGGCCTGAAAAAGCTGCTCTT
>JAUUWG010000015.1 GCA_030589165.1 Desulfobacterales bacterium | reverse complement strand
GATAGTTTCCTCAACTTGTGGAGCATTGAGGCTATCCTGTATATATTCTTAACGTAGCCAACCCAATTGAGTAAATGGATTGGCTGAGTCTAATCAGCCGGGCTTTTACAAGCCCAAAAGCTTTAGCTTTGGGTAGCTGACGAGGCATATCTTAAAGATGGAGATGTTTTGATTTTTGCCGAAGGGTTGAACAATTGGTGAAAAAATGGACTGTTCAGGTATTCAGCAAAGTCACAACTTTTTGTGAATATCTGAAATTGATTGATAAATCATTATTTATAATACTTAAGTTTTTGTCAAGACTCTTATCTCTTTGGACCAGGGTAAAGCCGATTTTCTAACCTTTTGTGACGTTTAGCGCTATTTCCGAACCGATCGGCATCGTAAGATATTAAACCGGCAATAAAATAAACCAATTAATATGCACCTTTTTGTCATTCCCGCGAAGGCGGAAATCCAGCATTTTCAAGAGCTTTTCCGGATTCCGGCTCTCCGCTTTGCTGCGGCCGGAATGACATATTTAGTTGCCGGGAATTCCGGAATTCCGGGGACACCTTACTTAATTATTGATAAAAGCCAGAGTATTTGATTTGTTTTTAGCATGGCTCGAATAGCAAGAGCTGATTTGATTTATTCTTAACACCCTACTATATGAATGGTTTTCCCCTGCACCTGTTCCGTTTTCCAGAAAATTTTGCTATTCCAGGGAACGGTTATACGCCGGTCAAAAATCACCAGCCAGCCCTGGTTGCAATCCAGCCTTTCCATATATCGTAAAAGCTGCTTTCGGCCTTGTTCATAGACCTTATCGTTATAGCGAATTTTCAGTTCCACCGGATATCGCCGGCCGGCGTAATTCAGACAGAGATTGATCCTTCCCCGGCCGCTGGAATACTTCCGGCCAATCCGTCCCCCACCATTTAAGACCCGCTGCAAAAAGGCCATCAGGATCAAATGCGGGGCTGCTTCCCGGTACTCGAAAAGCTCCTGCCAGATTTCACTGTTCTCCCGCCAGAATTGCTGGAATTCTCCCAGCAGAAAGCGCATATCGATCGTTTGCTCCTCGGTTAGATATTTGGGCAGATTATAAGGGTGAAATTCGTCAAGGCCAAGCTGTTCCTGGGCAGTGAACCAGGGGAATCTCATTTGGGTTTGGTATCCTGATTTCCTATATTGAACAATACAGGCCGCTATGATAGATTTTATTTTAGCTATAGTTGGCAAAGTATGCAAAATCATCAGGCTGCAAAGGTGAATAAATGTCAAAGATGCATCCGGATCTCAAAGAATACTTCAGGCAGTTTGTCCCCTCCAGAGATCCATTGCTGTTGAAACTCGAGGAGGAAGCCCAGCGAGAAGATATACCTATTATCGGGCCGGTTGTTGGCGATCTGTTACACCTGTTGGCCCGGGTTACGCAGGCCAGGCAGATTTTGGAACTGGGAACTGCCACAGGGTATTCCGGCATTTATCTTGCCAGAGCCTGCGAGACTTTAGACGGGCGGCTTGTTACCCTGGAAATGGAACAGACCCTGGCTGCCAGGGCACGGACCAATTTTCAAAGAGCAGGTCTTGAACACCGGATAGAAGTCATAGTGGGAGACGCCCTGGATGAAATGGGCACCATGAACGGATCTTTTGATTTGATTTTTCTGGATATCGATAAGGAATTCTACCTCGATGTTTTAACACATTGCCGCCGACTTCTTAAAAAAGGAGGGCTCCTTGTGGTCGACAATGTCGGATTTAAGGAAGCGGATAATTTCAACCGGGCAATATTCAATAGTCCTGAGTGGGAAACGGTTCACCTGCTTTCTTTTCTCCCCCTTCATTCGCCTGAACACGATGGATTGTGTCTTGCCACTCGTACCTGAAAATATATCGGATTTTTTGTGTCCTTTCCAGTATCAGGTTGGATGCAACGTGTTTATCACACTGTTTCCTGGGCTTCGCGGGGCAACTGGATAAGGAAAGGATATCTGCAAGTAGTGAATATTGCAGATATTGGCAAGATAACACCTCCAAAGCATTTATGAATTGTAGGAGTTTAAAAAAAGGTCAGCACAGCTATGATTTACACCCATCTCCTGAACAAGGGGGATGCGAAAATTGTTTGAGGAAATTTGACCGGGTTTATGCAGTCTGTATAAACCCGGGATTGCCAATTGTTCAAAATGGTGTATGTGATTGATATGAAAGCAATTAAGCGAAAATCTGAGAAGGATCGGCAATTTCTTGTACAGAAGGAAGCTGTCTGTGTTTCCCGTTTTATACAGACTGTATAATTATTGTTATGCCTTGTAAAATTAGTCTGCAAACGGAATAGGTAGATGAAAGTTAAAGAAATTATCAAAATGCTTGAGAATGATGGCTGGTATTTAGCACGTACACGCGGTAGTCATCGTCAGTTTAAGCATTCGAACAAGATTGGTTTGGTTACTGTCTCAGGAAAATCAAATGATGATCTGGCTCCAGGAACACAAAATAGTATTTTCAAACAAGCGGGGTTCAAGAAATGAGATATTTGGTAGTATTTGAAGAAACAGAAACAGGTTTCTCGGCTTATTCACCAGACATTGATGGCTGTGTAGCTACCGGTAGCACAAAGGAAGAAGTGGAAAAAAATATGAAAGAGGCTATAGAGTTCCACTTGGAGGGGTTGGCTTTAGAACGCCAAAAAAAACCAGAGCCACACACTTATTCAAGTTATCTGGAAATAATGGCATAACAAATGAATTAAGACCGACCAATAAAAACTCTACCGTGCTTTTATTGGAGGCTTATTCAAATCGATAGGACCGGCGCTTCACGCCGGTCCTATCGGGCGCGGCTGAGGATACCGAGGGGCACGAAGCGCGTCCTATCACACGGGTCGAGACAGACACGCTGGGGCGTACTCCTCACCCGCGCCCGTTAGAAATCAAAGGAATAATATGCGGTTTACGATAGGAGGGAGATTGGGGTCAAACCTTGATTTGTGATTATTGTCAACCTCTTCTTTTGGACCGGCCTCCAACCTGGCCAAGGCAACCCAGGCCATGAAAAATCTTGGTTTTATAAACAGCTCGGAAACGCTTCCTTGGAGAGAGGCTTTCCCGGAGTATGAAAGTCGTGAACTTCCAGGCATGATTCTTTCCGGCGCCAGGCTGCGGGAAGATCTGACCCAGGCTCAGCTTGCGGAAATGACAGGAATCCCTCAAGGCCATATTTCGGAAATGGAAAACGGCAAAAGGCCGATCGGAAAAAAACACGCCCAGCTGTTTGCCAAGGCGCTCAATTGCGGCTACAAAGTTTTTCTGTAAAAACTTACGATAATTTTTTTATTTTATCATCTGTCTATGAGACCGGAAAAATCCCCCCCTCGCAATCAACGGAGACAGGGTGCGTATAGGGTACGGATTGCGGCAAAATACACGCATTTTTCATAATCCACACCCTATTATTTCAGGAAGTTACAGACCCAGGCATAATCTGCTGTTCGGCAATATCGACATCATGCACAGCGCCATGATTCAACTCATGCGCAACAATATCGATACCGTGTTTCTGACCCGATACGGTCGTTATCTGGGGCGGCTGGCGCCGTCGGAGTCAAAAAACGCTTTTCTGCGCAAAAAACAGTACCGCCTGCTGGATGATGCCGGGTTTGGCTTGCTGGTCGTGCATCCCATTGTTGCCGGCAAACTCTCCAACATGGCCACAATAATGCGATATTGATGATGTGGCGCTCAAACGGATCCGGTGCTTTTGCCGGGATTCCCTGGATCTGTCACGCGATGCTGTGCGGATCTACAAGATCTGTTCCGGGTGCATGAAAAAAGTCAGCCTGTCTGGTCGCGGCCTGAAGATTACCCTGCTCGATTATGCGGTGGTGTGATATGAATATGATTGTGGCGTACGATATTACTATATCTTGGAGTTTTATTATGTATCCATTTGTAAAAACTTTGAGTTCTCTGAAGAAGGCTAATCTTTTAGGTTTAATGCTCGCATGTGCTGTTTTGGCGGTTGTCGTTGTTTTGGGAGCGGTGGGACTCATAACTTGGATTACAGCACATCTGGTCAATATCCAAATGGGTTGGCTGGATACGCTCTTTAACTTGATGGTAGGTACTCTCACCGGTATAGGTGGCTGGTTCATGTTACCTGCGCTTACCGTTTTTATTGCCGGCATGTTTCAGGAAAAAACGATTAACCGGGTGGAGGGTATTTATTATCCAAATTCCGTACGTAGTGAAGAACCTAAGTTTTGGCCTGATGCATGGCATGATATTAAGTTCACCTTGTGGGCATTGTTTCTCAATATATTGGTTTTGCCCCTGTATCTGTTTGGTATAGGATTTGTTGTGTCTATTTTGATCAACAGTTATTTACTTGGTCGAGAGTTCTTTGAAAGCGCGGCAGGTTATCATTTGGGAAAACCTAAAGCAAAAGAACTTGGTCTGCAGAATAAGAGGGCAATTTACGGTGGTGGATTCGTTATCACTTTGATGACACTTATCCCATTGCTGAATCTTTTCGTTCCTATTATTGCAGTGGTATGGATGGTACATGTTTATCATGGATTAGATTATTTGAGTCATGGATGATAATTATGACAATAATTACTCTGGAAATCGATGACTCCAAACCCGCCCTCACGGCTAAAACATTACCCGGTACCTTTGCCCAAATCAGAATTGCCGGGAGGCCTTTGCGAAGGTTGACAACCTCTCCCCTTGTAATTATAATAAAAAACATAGTTATTCAGTCACTAAGACGTAAAACGGATATATTTTTTTTTATTGTCTGAGAGAAAATAATTCCATAATTCCGGTGTCTTAGTGTTTTTGTGGCAAAAAAGAATAAGTCGTTACTGAAAAAGCAGACAAAACTTAAAACAGAAAGGATAAGATATCATGGCAGAAGGCGTTTTGGAGATTGAGGACAGCAATTTTGAAGCTGAGGTTTTACAAGCGGATAAGGGTGTACTGGTTGATTTCTGGGCTCCATGGTGCGGACCGTGCAGAGCGATGGCGCCTGTCATAGATGAGGTTGCCGCTACGGTTGGTGATAAAATCAAGATTGTAAAATGCAATGTGGATGAAAATCCTGTCTCACCCGGGCAATACAATGTCAGATCCATCCCCACGCTGGTTTTTTTCAAGGATGGAAAGGTTGTGGATCAAATTGTGGGAATGGTTGCCAGGGAAAAACTTGACGAAACAATCAACAAAATTTGTTAAGGATGCAGATGACTCAAAATACCGACTACGATCTTGTCATCATCGGCGGTGGTCCTTCCGGGCTTACCGCCGGTCTTTATGCGGCACGGGCCAAGTTGAACGTCATTCTGATTGAAAAGATGGCGCCCGGCGGCCAGATTCTGGCCACCGACCGGATCGAAAATTATCCGGGGTTTCCGGAAGGATTGACCGGTTGTGATCTGGCCCGGAAGATGACCGAACAGGCCAAACGATTCGGTCTTAACATCGAATGCGGTGACGTAACCTCCCTTGATCTTTCCCAACCGGTCAAAAAAATCCAATTCTGCGACCGGGTCATTTCCACCCATGCCATTATTATCGCCACAGGCGCTTCACCACAAAAGCTGAATGTTCCGGGTGAAGACGCCAATTTGGGCAAAGGTGTCTCTTTTTGCGCCACCTGTGACGGACCGTTTTTCAGGGATAAGGTGGTTGCAGCAGTGGGTGGGGGCGATTCTGCCGTTCAGGAGAGTCTTTTTCTGACTAAATTTGCAAAAAAGGTTTATCTGATTCATCGAAGGGATAAACTCAGAGCTACCCGGATTCTCGAGGAGCGTGCATTTGCAAATGACAAAATCGAATTTGTTTGGGATTCGCTGGTAACCGGCATTGACGGTTTGTTCGGCGTTGAGAAAATTTCGGTTGAAAATGTAAAATCGGGCGAATCCAGAGAAATTGCCGTGGATGGATGTTTTATCTGGATCGGTATTCGGCCCAATGCCGAATTTACAGGCGATGCCGTTAAGAAGAATGACGCCGGCTTTATCATCGTGGATTCAAATATGGAGACGTCTGTTCCGGGAGTCTTTGCCGTGGGTGATGTAAGGGATACCCCTTTGCGTCAGGTGGCAACGGCTGTTGGGGACAGCGCGATCGCTGCGATTTCAGCAGATCACTATATTGAGAATTTGAAAAAATGAACCGATTTCTTATCATAGGTCTTATCGCATTGTTTCTCTGTTCGGGGTGTTCATGGTTTGCACCCAAAGAAGAGAAGTCCGCGCCGGCCCTTGCTGTTGAGGGAATGAATTGTTTCAAGGACGGAAGTTATGGAAAATGCATAAAAAGCTTTGAAAAACTTAAAGACTGGTATCCCTTCAGCAAGTTTGCCATGCTTGCCGAGCTTAAAATTGCAGATGCTCACTTTCAACTAAAAGAGTATGAAGAGGCCTTTAGTGCGTATGAAGAATTTGAAAGCCTTCATCCACGTAATGAGGCGATACCCTATGTCGTCTATCAGATGGGACTCTGTGATTTTGTGAACCTCTCCACATCAGACAGGGACCAGGAGCCGGCAAGAAAAGCAAAAGCAACTTTCAACCGCCTCATAAAAGAGTTCCCGACAAGCGAATATGCAAACAAGGCTGAAGAATACGTCAAAAAATCCAATAAAAGCCTTGCCGAATATGTATTGAGAATTGGTGAGTGGAATTATAAAACCAGGCACTACAAAGCGGCATTATATCGTTTTAAAGATGTTATTGCCGACTATCCTGATGTGGGGTTTAACAAAAAGGCATTAGAGTATGTTCTTTTGTGTGAAGCCGCGTTAAAAAAACAGGAGTCGGGAAAAAAAGAATAATAAAGAGCGGTTAAAAAATACTTTACACATATGCTGTTTTGGTGTAAAAAATTACGTTTTCGGTTGTTAATGAACCTGTGTGAAGTATTCAGAAGAATTTATATATATCCAGTAAGGGGAAAAATTATGTCCAGGATGTGTGAAATATGCGGGAAAAAACCCATGGTCGGCAATAATGTGAGTCACGCACATAATGTGACCAAACGTCGTTTTAATCCGAACCTTCAGAGTGTGCGGGCGGCTTATAAAGGCAGGGTTAAAAAAATGATGGTTTGCACCAATTGCATAAAATCAGGTCTTGTGGTCAAAGCCCCTTAAGAAAACCTGTTGGAAGTGCTTTAGCCGGCCTTGTTTGCCCGGGACTAACCTTTTAATCTTTTAACATTTTGAATCAGCTTTAATTTTTTGATAGCCGATATGATCTTTTTTAAATGCTCGGTATTTTCAACGGTTATCGTAAAAAATGTATCGACCATCTGGTTGTCCCGGGTTTCTGTTTTTGCTTGAAGTATATTTGCCCCCGCTTTGCTGATACTTGATGTTATTTCAGCCAGCAACCCCATCTTATCATATGAACAAATGCGGATTTTTACGGGATATTTTTCTGTAACCTCGTGGTTCCATTCTACTTTGATCTGTCTTGCCGGATCCATTTTCAAGGCATTTACACAAGTTGTCCGGTGTACGGTAACACCATACCCGCGGGTAATATAACCGGTTATGGAATCTCCCGGGACCGGCTGGCAGCATTTTCCAAATCGTATAAGGATGTCGTCAACTCCCTTTACGATAACACCTGCGGTTTCATCTCTCTTCCGTACCCAGTCGACAACTTCCTTGTCAAGACCAGCCTCTTCCTCTTCTTTGGCTTCGGGTTTCGCTTTTGGAACCAGTTTTCGTATAATCTGTAACGGGGTGATTTTGCCGTAGCCCACACTGGTAATCAGTTCATCAAGTGTTTTAAAACCAAAAGTTTTTACAACCCCTTCCATGTCTTCCGATTTTGACAGGGTATTAAAATTCAAGCGGTGTTTTCGGAAAGCCTTTTCACACATTTCACGGCCAAGGGTGATGCTGCGTTCTTTTGCCTGAATCTTGATCCATTGTCTTACTCTTGAACGGGCCTTGACCGTCTGGACAAAATTAAGCCAATCCTTACTCGGATTATGGCCCTTTGATGTTATAATTTCGACAATGTCTCCGGTTTTCAACTGGTATCTCAGGGGGACCATATGTCCGTTCACCTTGGCGCCGATACACTGGTTACCTACCTCGGTGTGAATCATATAAGCAAAATCCACGGGAGTTGCACCCTTGGGAAGGGATTTTATCTCTCCTGTAGGGGTGAAGATGCAGACTTCATCAGGGAACAGATCGATGCGGACATTTTCCATGAATTCATCCGGATCCTTGAAAATCTCCTGATTTTCCACAAGGTTTTGAATCCAGGCAAATGCCTTGCCCATTCGGTTCTCGGCGCTTTTTCCTTCTTTGTAGCTCCAGTGTGCGGCAATACCGGATTTGGCCACCTGGTCCATTTCATGGGTACGAATCTGGATCTCAATTCGTTCACCAAGGGGGCCGAAGACGGTTGTGTGGAGAGACTGATACATATTGGGTTTTGGGACGGCAATATAATCCTTTATTTTTTTGGGGATGGGTTTCCACTTGGAATGTAGAATCCCTAAAGCTTCATAGCACTGGGGTATGGTATCGAGAATGATCCTGAAGGCAATAATGTCGTAGATATCTTCAAACTCAAGATCCTGGGTTACCATCTTGTGGTAGATGCTGTAAAAATGTTTATATCTCCCCATAACCTCGCCTTTCAGGCTGGCATTATCCATCTCTTTCTTAATATGGCTTTTGACTATTTTAACATATTTTTCGGTTTCTTCTTTATCCTTATTAACCAGATTTTTAATTCGGGTATATTCTTCAGGGTAAAAATACTTAAAAGAGATGTCTTCCAGTTCTTTTTTTATCCAGTAAATTCCAAGACGTGAAGCAATCGGAGCATAGATGTCAAGGGTCTCCTGGGCGATTTTTCTTTTTTTCTCTTCCTTTTTATGAAACTGCAGGGTCCTCATGTTGTGCAGACGGTCAGCCAGCTTGATCAGTATCACCCGGATATCATCCGCCATTGCCAGGATCATTTTTCTGATACTTTCCGCCTGACGGGCCTGTGAACTTTCAAAGGTCAGTCCGCTCAACTTGCTGACGCCGGATACGATATGAGCCACTTCCGGACCAAACATTTCTTTGATGTCTTCTTCAGTGGCCTGGGTGTCTTCGATCACATCATGCAAAAGTGCGGCTGCAATGCTGACGGAATCCAGTTTCATGTCGGCCAGAATGCCGGCGACCTCTAAAGGATGGGACAGGTAAGGCTCTCCGGAGAGCCTTACCTGTCCTTCGTGAACCTTGGCGGAATAGATATAGGCACGCTCTATAATATCCAGATCCGCGTCAGGATGATATTCGGCGATTTTGTCAACTATGTCGTTAATTCGAATCATTTATGACTTAGCCTCGGTTTATCAATATGCTTTTGCAAAAACAACCCGTTGAGTTGCCGGCTTGCCGCAGCAGATACACTCGCCCGCTTGGGTTTCAGTGTTAAAAGGAATACAACGGATGGTAACGCTGAGGTCTTCTTTTATTTTGGCTTCACATGCATCCGACCCGCACCAGCAGGACATGGCAAAGCCGCCGTGTATTTCCGGTTTGTCCTCATTTGTGGGAGTAAAAAAATCGTAAAACTCTTTGTTATTATTTATTAATATAGTGTGTTCTTGTCTGAATAACAAGGCGCGTTCAAAAAGTTCTTTTTGAATGTTATCCAGAATACTTGTTATTTCGGCAACAAAACGATCTCTTTTTATGGATGTTTTATCCTTATGGTCCTTGTTTCTCATTGCGACAAACACGGAATCTTCAGCAATATCTCTTGGGCCGATTTCAACACGAAGCGGTATCCCTTTTTTAATCCAATCCCATCCTCTTGCACCGCCGATATCACGGTCGTCGATCTCCACCACAAGTTTCCGGTCATGATAGTATTGCGATCTCAGGTCTTTTGCCAGATTGTCGGTAAATGCCATTATTTTCTGCCTGTCTTCCGGTTTTCGGATAATGGGCAGGAGAACCACATGAGAAGATGCGACTCTTGGCGGAAGTACCAGACCGTCATCATCACTGTGGGTCATTATAAGACCGCCGATAAGGCGAGTGGATACTCCCCATGAAGTTGTCCATGCCGTCTCTTCTTTTTCTTCGGCAGATTGAAACTTGATTCCGGAGGCTTTTGCAAAATTTTGCCCCAGAAAATGTGATGTGCCGGCCTGAAGGGCTTTTCTGTCCTGCATCATGGCTTCGATAGACATGGTTTCGACGGCACCCGGGAATCTTTCTGCGGCTGTTTTCTTTCCCTTGATTACCGGTATGGCGAGATATTCTTCAGCAAATTTTGCATAAATATCAAGCATCATTTCACTACGTTCCATGGCTTCCTTTTTAGTGGCATGGACGGTATGGCCTTCCTGCCATAAAAATTCACTGGTCCTTAAAAACATACGGGTACGCATTTCCCATCGTACCACATTGGCCCACTGGTTTATGAGAAGCGGGAGATCACGATAGCTGCCGACCCAGTTTGAAAAGGAATCTCCAATAATGGTTTCGGAAGTCGGTCGTACAATCAAAGGCTCCGTGAGTTTCCCTGCAGGGACAAGGCCTCCATTAGGTCCTTTCTCAAGTTTGTGGTGGGTAACCACAGCACACTCTTTTGCAAAACCTTCTACATGTTCAGCCTCTTTTTCAAGGAAACTCAAAGGAATGAAAACAGGGAAATATGCATTTTTGACCCCTGTCTCCTTGAACATGTCGTCGAGTTTTCGCGTGATATTTTCCCATAAGGCATATCCCCATGGTTTGATCACCATGCAGCCTCTTACCGGTGATTGTTCCGCTATATCCGATGCCTTGATGACCTGTTGATACCATTCCGGATAATCTTCGGATCGTGTCGGCGTTATTGCTTTTTTTGCCTGTTTTGCCATATTAATCCTCTTTTATTTGTTGTTCATATTTTTCAATTTCCGCCAGTAAAACCTCGACCAGGTTTTCCTGGGGGAATTTTTTAACGACTTTTCCCTTTTTAAAAAGAATTCCGGTGCCGTCGCCTCCGGCAATTCCTATATCAGCTTCTCTGGCTTCTCCGGGACCGTTTACGACGCAGCCCATAATCGCGATCTTAATGGGTAACCGGTTTGATAACAGGGCCTTTTCCACACGTTCTACAATATCAAACAGATTGATATTACAACGGCCGCAAGTCGGACATGATATAATTTCAGGGCCATGACGCCGAATTTTAAGAGATTTCAGAATTTCGAACCCGACCCGAACCTCTTCGACCGGATCTCGGGTCAGAGAGACCCGAATCGTATCACCAATACCTTCGGCAAGGAGCATTCCTATACCCAGGGAAGACTTGACGATTCCCGGATAAAGCCCTCCTGCTTCCGTCACGCCCACATGAAGGGGAAGGTCTGTTTTTGATGAAAGGAGACGATAAGCATCTATGGTTCGTGGTACGTCAGATGCCTTAATGGAGATCTTTATTCTGTCAAAATCAAATGACCTTAATATGTTAATGTGGCGAAAGGCACTTTCAACCATCGCTTCAGCGGTTACGCCGTTATGTTTTTCCAGTATGTCCTTTTCAAGGGAACCGGCGTTGACTCCGATTCGAATCGGGATGGCATAGTCATTTGCACAGTCAACAACCGCTTTTATTTTTTTTTCATTGCCGATATTGCCGGGGTTGATTCTCAATGCGTCGGCTCCCGCCTTTGCTGCAGCGATTGCCAGGCGGAAATCAAAATGTATATCTGCAATAAGAGGAATGGAAATTTCTTTTTTTATTGAAGAGATCGCCGTTGCAGCCTCCGTGTCGGGTACGGCTACCCTTACGATTTCACAACCTGCGCTTTCCAGGCGTTTGATTTGTGAAACCGTCTTCTCGATATTCTGGGTAAACGTATTTGTCATTGACTGTACGGAAATAGGTGCAAATCCGCCCACTTTTACTTTCCCGACCATTATTCGGGTTGTTTTTTTTCGTTTTATTTCAAAAGACATGGCAGTTTCCAGGGTTATGAGTTAAGATTCAGTCTGTTCTTTCCAAAATTAACAAACCATCTGCTTTTGTTCAAGTAAAATGGAGCCTTCGGGTTTTATGTTTGTTTTTACGGAAAAAATTCAGTATTATTATAATTTTTAATTTTTTAGGCAGCTTGAGTTATCATGCTCCATGAGCCTAAGAGCCTGCCCGGGAGTCTTTTAAATGTATTTTTTCAATAAAACAAAACTCTTCCTGAAAAGGCCGTCCTCTTGGACACTCGGCTTAGCCGTACTGATGCTGGCTGTCTGTGCTTTTTTTGCCCTCAAAACGACCCCTGAGTACACTTCCCTCGATGATGTTCTTAAAGCCGGTGAAATTACACTTATAACGCGTAAAAATACACACTGTTATTATCTGTATCGTGGTCAGGCCATGGGATTTGAGCATGATCTTGCACAGGCTTTTGCCGATTACCTTGGTGTTGGCCTTAAGGTCCGATTTATTGAAAAAACAGAGGATATGATTGATTCTTTAACAGATGGGACCGGCGCTTTTGTTGCTGCGAACATGACCAAAGCTTCTGAAAAAGAAAGGCAGATCGTGTTTTCCGATGGATATATGACGATTCAGCAGTACATCATCACCCATCGAAGCCTTTCAAGGATAAAAAACATAAAGGATCTTACCGGTAAAACCGTACGCATAGGAAAGGGAACATACCAACAGGAAATAGCTGAAGGTCTTGTAAACCAGGGCATAGATCTTGACGTGCAGTTCGTTGATGATATGTCCATGGAAGAATTGATACAACAGGTTGCCCAGGAAAAAATTGAGGCCACAATTGCAGACGGCAACATTGCCCTGCTTTGCAGGAGACATTACCCTCAGGTTGTTATTTCGGATGTAATAGGGACGGAAAAAAAACTTTCCTGGGCGGTTAATTCTAATGCCGTCAAACTTCTTGGCCGTATCAATTCCTTTTTCAGAACAATAAAAGAGAACGGAAAGTTTAAGGAAATATATGATCGGTATTATGCTGATGTAGACAACTTTGACTATGTTGATCTGAGGGCATATCACAGGAGACTCAAAAGCATGCTTCCATTATACAGCCCGGTTGTAAAAGAAATTGCCGGCAGGCATGGGTTTGACTGGCGATTGATAGCCGCCCAGATGTATCAGGAATCTCATTTGAATCCGAGGGCAAAAAGCTATGCAGATGCCTATGGTCTTATGCAGCTGAGACCTTCTACAGCGAAAAGTCACGGCGTGCAAAATATTTTAGATCCGGTTCAAAATATTACCGCCGGTGTAAAACAACTCAAGTATCTGTATGATTATTTCGAGGGAGCAAAAGAGGAGCAAGACCGCTTGTTTATGGCTCTTGCAGCTTACAATATCGGTCAGGGGCACATGCGGGATGCCCGCAACCTCGCTGAAAAAAAGGGACTTGATCCCGATAAATGGACTTCACTTTCAAGGACCCTGCCCCTTTTGGAAAAACAAAAATATTATAAAAATACCGTATATGGATATTGCAGGGGGTCGGAACCTGTAAAATACATTAAGAAGATTCGGCTTTATTATGATATCCTGAAATACAAGGAGATCGAATACACAAGGGCCGGGAATCAGGAACCGCAGGTCAAGAGCCGAGCGTCATCATAAAAAAAAGTTTGAAGTGAGCTGAAGTGCCTAAAGTTGAGGCATTCTATCAATTTTATATATAAAAAAGACGGAGCGAAGCGACGCATTCACTTTAGCTCACTTCAAACTTTAGATTACTTCAGCTCACTTTTATCAGGCTTGCCCCACAAAGGGATTGGAACGCTTCTCTTTTCCGATGGTACTTTCAGGACCATGTCCCGGTAAAACTTTTACATCATCATCCAATGTAAAAAGTTTGTTTTTTATGCTGGATATCAAGGTTTCATAATTTCCGCCGGGAAGGTCGGTACGTCCGATTGAACCGGCAAAAAGTGTGTCCCCTACAAAAGCGGTCCTGTCCGTATAAAAAACAACTCCCCCCGGGCTGTGACCGGGTGTGTGTATCACCTTTAAGGAAATCTCTCCAAAGGAGATGGTTTCACCGTCTTCTATGGTTCGGTCTGCCGGCGGTGAGTTTTCTGAAGAGAGCCCGAAATTTGCAGCATGGACTGTCAGTTGACTCAGCATGGGTGCATCCAGGGAATGGATCAGAATATCGGCGCCGGTTGCTTGCTTGAGCTTTTTATTTCCGCCCACATGGTCAAAATGTCCATGGGTGCATAGAATATACTTCAATGTCAGTTTTAATTCCCCAAGCGCCGACAGAATTCTATCTGTTTCATCTCCCGGGTCAATGACAACGGCCTCTTTTGTTTTTTCACATCCTAAGATAAAGCAATTTGCCATAATCGGCCCAACGGCCAAGGTTTTTATAATCAAAATAATCTCCCGGTTCTATTTGCCGGTTGTGTTTTTAGCCTGTTCGATCAGCTCAAGAAGGCTTTGCATCTTGGGTTTTGGTCTGGCACCGGCAATTTTTTTAAATATATCCTCAGGCAGGTCATTTTTCAGGTACGTCACTACGTCAAAGTATTCCCACCAACAATCGATTATTTTCCAGCAGGGCAGGCCGTCGTCAGCACATGTTCCGCAGTATTGAAATGTTACCGGTCCGCCCAGTCTGGGACATCGCCTTTCAAGGTGATTTTCCATTTCTATTAACGGCTTTTCAATAATTGCGGCTTGGGATAATTTTCAAATACTTTTTCAGACTTCAGCATCTCCTCCTCAGTCAAGGCAAAGCTCTTTAATTGATTTGCGAAATATTTGTCATAAGCTGCGAGGTCAAGGAGTCCATGACCACTCCAAGTGAAAACGATGACTTTTTCTTTACCTTCTTCTTTGGCTTTTTTCGCTTCGTCAATTACAGCGGCGAGCGCATGATTGGTCTCCGGTGCAGGAATAATCCCTTCCGATCTTGCCGCAATGACACCGGCATCATATGCCGCAAGCTGGGAAACCGCCTTGGGCTCAAAAATACCTTCGGCAACAAGCTGGCTTACGATGGGAGCCATACCGTGATATCTCAGTCCGCCTGCATGAAACGGTGGAGGCATGAAATCATGTCCCAGACTGTGCATGGGAAGAAGGGGGGTATATGCTGCCGTATCACCATAATCATAGACAAAGGGAGCTTTGGTCAATGTCGGGCAGCCAAGTGGTTCAACCGGATAAATATCAATCTTCTTACCGTTGAGTTTGTCGAGAACAAAGGGGAGGGCCAGTCCTGCAAAATTGCTTCCGCCTCCTGCACATCCGATGATGACGTCGGGATATTCCCCGATTTTTTCGAACTGTTTTTTGGCCTCAAGTCCGATGATGGACTGGTGCAGCATAACATGGTTGAGAACACTTCCCAGGGCATAACGTGTTTTGCCGGTTTTATCGCTAACTGCAGCTTCAATCGCTTCACTGATAGCTATGCCGAGGCTTCCGGGAGCATCAGGATTTTTTTCCAAGGCCTCCCTGCCGGCTTTGGTTTCCATACTGGGGCTGGGGATACAATTTCCGCCCCAGGCCGCCATCATGGATTTACGGTAGGGTTTTTGGTCAAAACTGATTCTGACCATAAAAACTTTACATTCCAATCCAAACTGAGAACATGCAAATGAGAGTGCGCTTCCCCATTGACCGGCGCCGGTTTCAGTGGTTATTCTTTTAATACCGAATTCTTTGTTGTAGTAAGCCTGAGGTACGGCGGTGTTAGGTTTGTGGCTGCCGGGAGGGCTCAGACTTTCATTTTTAAAGTAAATTTTTGCAGGCGTATCCAGTGCTTTTTCAAGGGAAATCGCCCTGACCAAAGGGGCCGGACGCCAAATGTTTAACACATCAAGAACAGGTTCCGGTATATCTATCCACCTTTCGGTGCTTACTTCCTGTTCGATCAGATTCATCGGGAAAACCGGAGCAAGATCTTCAGGGTTGATGGGTTTGCCGTCAAGGCCGACCGGAGGATTCATCTTTATGTCGGCAAGTATGTTGTACCATTTTCGAGGCATCTCATCTTCTTCTAAAAGGATCTTTCTGGTCTGCATATTTCATCACTCCTTGCTTCTATAAAATTTTTAGTCTCGTTTTTCGCTTGCGCGGGTAATGCGGATGCCGTCAAGAATTCCATTGATAAAGGCACCGGAATCATCGGTACCGAACTTTTTTGCTACTTCAATAGCCTCGTTTATAGATACTTTTGGGGGGATATCTTCGCAGAAAAGGAGTTCATATACAGCAACCCTCATGACGTTTCTGTCCACGCGGGGCATTCTGCTGATTTTCCAGTTACTGGAATGGCGTTCGATGAGCGAGTCGATTTCGGACTTGGACGCTATGACGCCTTTTACTATCTTAAAGAAAAAGTCGAAAGACTTTTCCGGAGGCTTAAAATTTTTACAGAAAAGTTCAAACATCTCTTCCGAGTCATTACGACCCGCATCCATAAAAAAGAGAGCCTGCATGGCAAGCTCCCTTGACTTGCGACGACTACCCATTGTTATGCCTGATCAACAACTTCAATCAAATTTGCCATTTCCACGGCTGCCATTGCCGCGCTCCATCCTTTGTTGCCGGCTTTTGTTCCGGCCCGCTCTATAGCCTGTTCAATGGTATCGGTTGTAATAACGCCAAAAATAACAGGCGTTCCGGATTCCAGGCCGACCATGGCAACTCCCTTTGTTACTTCGGCGCTTACATAATCAAAATGCGATGTTGCTCCCCGGATCACGGCGCCAAGGCATATAACGGCGTTATATTGATTCTTTTCTACCATTTTTTTTGCAATTAACGGTATTTCAAAGGCTCCGGGTACTTTTACGATGGAGATATCTGTATCCCTGGCTCCAGTGCGCACCAGTGCATCAACTGCGCCGGCAACGAGTCTTTCGGTAATAAAATCATTAAAACGACCGACAATAATTGCAAATTTCTTGCCTTCGGCAAGAAGATTGGATTCCAGAATTTTCGGCATTTACGTTCCTTCCTGTTTCATAAAGAGTATAGGTTAGGTTTTAAGGGTTTGCATCGAGATTCAGCATATGGCCCATCTTAAGTTTTTTACACTCAAGATACCCTCTGTTGTATTCATTCGGCTCTATTTCAATTGGAATCTGCTCGACGATGCTGAGCCCGTACCCTTCAAGCCCAACCATTTTTTTCGGGTTGTTGGTCAGAAGTTTCATCTTCCTGACTCCGAGATCCACAAGAATCTGGGCGCCGATGCCGTAATTTCTCATATCGGCCTTGAATCCGAGTTGTTTGTTTGCCTCTACGGTATCGCAACCCTGGTTAAGCTGCAGTGCATAGGCTTTTAACTTGTTTACCAGACCGATTCCCCGGCCCTCCTGCCTCAAATAAAGAATTACACCGGCGCCTTCTTCTTCCATCATCTTCATTGCCTTATGCAGCTGATCTCCGCAGTCGCACCGAAGAGAACCGAATATGTCGCCTGTCATACATTCCGAGTGGACGCGAACAAGGATGGGTTTCTCCGGATCGATTTCTCCCTTAACCAGTGCGATGTGGAGTAAGTCGTCTACATCGTTTTCATAAGCGATAATTTTGAATTCACCCGCATATACGGTTGGTATTGCGGTTTCCACCGCTCGGTGAACAAAGGATTCGGTACGTGTACGGTATTCGATAAGATCTGCTATGGTACATATGCCGATGCCGTGTTTTTCACTGAATTTTTCTAAAGAGGGCATTCTGGACATGCTACCGTCTTCATCCATGATTTCACAGATAACGGCGGCAGGTTTCATGCCTGCAAGTCGCGCGAGATCCACGGAACCCTCTGTTTGGCCCACTCGGACGATAACCCCTCCGTCCCTTGCTCTTAACGGGAATACATGCCCCGGCCTGACAAGATCCTCCGGTTTGGCGTTGTCGGCCACAGCCGTAAGAATTGTGGTGGCGCGGTCAGCGGCGGATATACCTGTTGTTACGCCATTTCTTGCCTCTATCGATACGGTAAAACCCGTTTCAAACTGCGATGTGTTTTTATCAACCATCATGGGAAGGTCAAGGGCTTCAATCATTTCCCCGTTCATGGAAAGACATATTAAACCCCGCCCGTATTTAGCCATGAAATTTATTGCTTCAGGCGTAACGGCTTCGGCAGCCATGGTAAGGTCTCCCTCGTTTTCACGATCTTCGTCGTCACAGAGAATGACCATACGCCCCGCTTTTATGTCCTTAATCGCTTCTTCAATGGTAATAATCGGCATTATCTTTGCTGTCTCCTGTATATAATTAAGGTAATGGTTAAAAGGTGCCTGCCCGTTATCCATTACCTGTCGCTTACTCCTTGATTTTTAAAGAAAACCGGTTCTGGTAAGAAATTGCATGTCTATAGACGGCCGTACGGTCTCTTTGTCACTGCCGGCTTCAGATCTGTTCGCCATAAACCGTTCGATATACTTTCCGATCATATCGGTTTCAATGTTGACATGATCGCCTGTTTTTTTAAAGCCGATGGTTGTGAGCTTTGCCGTATGAGGAATAATACTGAGTTCAAAACTCTTCGGCCCGCAGTTGTTTATGGTGAGGCTGATGCCGTCCACTGCAACCGAACCTTTTTTTATCATGTAGCAGGAAAGGGATTCGGGTACGCCAATGGTTACAATAATTGCATTGCCCAGTATTTTTTTGTCTTTTATAATTCCCGTGCCGTCTAAATGGCCTGAAACAAGATGCCCGTCCAGACGATCGGAAAGGCGAAGGGCGCGTTCAAGGTTTACCCGGTCTCCGGTTTTAGCACTGCCAAAAGTGGATTTTGAAAGGGTTTCCGGTGCCACGTCAACTTCAAAACGTTTTCCATTAATGGTAACAGCGGTCAGGCACGCACCGCTGACGGCAATGCTGTCTCCTGTTTTTGTCTGATCAAGAACAAAATCAGCATCGATGGTGACATGTTTTCCCAGACCTGACGGCCGTATTTCGACAATGGTACCGAGCCCTTCTATGATTCCCGTAAACATAAGTCAGTTATACCTAATTATCAATATATCCCTCAATCATGACATCGTCGTCAAATCGTCGGACAGAGATATCCTTGACCGGGATGGCGTTTTTCATTAAAGCCGGTCCGGGTCCCATACAAATCGGCACGCCGTCATCCCCTCCCAGAATTTTAGGCGCATAAAAAAAGAGGATCTTGTCAACAATGCCTGCAGCCAGAGCAGATGCAATGACTCTGCTCCCACCTTCGATAAGGAGGCTGGTTATCTCGAGGGTCCCTAAATAATCCATAAGGTAATCAAGATCGATGAGATCCTTTTTTAAAGGGGCTTCAATAACTTTTGCCCCTTTTTTCTCTATGGCTGTCTTTTTATTTATCGAAGGTGAATCATTACAAAATATAAGCGTACTTGAATCGGAATCAAGTTGAAACATCTTTGCGTTTTCAGAAATTGAAAGATGGGTATCCAGAATAATTCTTGTCGGATCAAGGCATTTTGCATCTTTCAAACGAGTGGTTAAACTCGGGTCATCTTTTTCTACGGTGCCGATACCTACCATAATCGAGTCTACGGCATGGCGAAGCCTGTGAACGAATTCCCTCGATTCGGGACCGGTTACCCATTTTGAATCACCCGTTTTTGTGGCGATACGACCGTCTAAAGTGGCGGCACATTTCAAGATTACAAAGGGACGTTTTGTCTGAATGTATTTTATGAAGATTTCGTTGAGTTTTTTCGCTTCGTCCCTGCAAACTCCTGAAGTTATTTTTACCCCCTTTGCCTTTAAATAATCCATTCCTTTGCCTTTGACATCGGGATTGGGATCTTTCATGGCAACAACAACCCGGCTGATGCCGGCTTGAAGAATTTTTTCGGTGCATGGAGGGGTCCGGCCCGTGTGATTACACGGTTCAAGTGTTACGTACAGTGTGGCGTCTTTTGCAAGACTTCCCGCATCATCTATGGCATGGACTTCGGCGTGGGGACCGCCTGCTTGCTTGTGCCATCCTCTGCCGACAATTTTACCTGCTTTTACAACCAGGGCACCGACCATAGGGTTGGGTGAGGTAAACCCCCGTCCCTTTACCGCAAGGTCCAATGCCGTTTTCATGAAATAAACATCATCCATTGTATAATTACCCGGACAAGCTATAATCAAAGTTTTTTGCCACAAAATCACTAAGTACACGACGGCACAATTGCGTTGCTATTTTCGTGTTGAGATGTGAGATATGAGAGTAAATTATTTCTCACATCTCAACACTCACCACTCAAATCCGGAATCTTTGTTTAAAAAAACCAGGTACGTATTTATGCCGCCATGTACTAAGGCACAAAGTAAACTTTTTCTCTTCATGTCTTAATGCCTTAGTGGCGGAAAGAATTATTTTTTGCCATAAAAAGCAGAAATTCCAGTATTAAGAGACTACCGTTTGCTTAAAATGTTTTTCAGTTCATCGACAAAGTCATTGACGTCTTTAAATTCCCTGTAAACAGATGCGAACCTTACATATGCAATATCGTCTAACTCATGGAGTCTTGTCATGATCTTTTCGCCTATGGCGGAGGAAGGAATTTCTTTTTGTCCTGTCTCCCTGAGATCTCTTTCAAGGTCGTTGACGCAATCTTCGATAATGTTCATGCTGATCTCACGTTTTTCACAGGCTTTTTGAATGCCCGAACGCACTTTTTCACGATTGAATACTTCACGGCGTCCGTCTTTCTTGATAATCATAACAGGGATTGTTTCAATGTGTTCATAAGTCGTGAATCGTCTGGTACATTCAATGCATTCCCTGCGCCTTCGGATCACATTTCCGTCTCTGCTCAACCTGGAATCTATAACTTTATTGTTAATTTCCCCACAAAATGGACACTTCATAATGATTTATTCCCGATCGCCGGAGTTAAGCTTTATCACTTGAACATCCGCCTCTCTTAACATGTCTTTTGACATGGAATCGGCATATCCGTTCAGGTAGTAAATTTTTTTGATGCCGGCATTGATAATCATTTTAGTACATATGGAACAGGGAAGATTGGTGCAGAAAAGTGCCGCTCCTTCAATGGAAACACCATGAAAAGCAGCCTGAATAATAGCATTCTGCTCGGCATGAATACCTCTGCACAGTTCATGTCTTTCGCCCGACGGTATCTTTAAGTTTTCACGCATACAACCGGTTTCAATGCAGTGTGCAACACCGCTGGGAGCGCCGTTATAGCCGGTGGCCAGTATCCTTTTGTTCTTTACAATAATGGCTCCGACCGAACGCCTGAGACATGTCGAGCGTTTTGCAATAAGAATGCATATGTCCATGAAGTAGGTTTCCCATGAAGGGCGCTCTTGGTCTCCCATCGGATTTAGTCCTTATCTGTTTTTTGATAAATAGGGAATGCGTTGCAAAGTTCTTTCACTTTTTCCCGGCTGCGCATTATAACCCCTTCATCAGCGGAGTTTTTCAAGGTCTCAACAATAAGATCCGCGATGATCACCATCTCTGACTCTCCCATGCCCCTTGTCGTCAGTGCGGGCGTGCCGATGCGTATGCCGCTTGTGACAGAAGGGCTTTGGGTTTCAAATGGTATGGTATTTTTGTTGACGGTAATACCCGCACGTTCCAGAACGCTTTCGGCGTCTTTTCCGGTTATACCAAGATTATTCAAATCCGCAAGCATCAAGTGGTTATCTGTTCCATTGGATACAAGTTTTATGCCTTTTTCCATCAAACAGTTTGCAAGCACCTTTGCATTGTTAACGATATCGGTCTGGTAGGCCTTAAAGGATTCTGAAAGTGCTTCGTTGAAAGCCACTGCTTTTGCCGCAATGACATGCATCAGGGGGCCGCCCTGTATGCCGGGGAAGATTTCCTTGTTCAGCATGGGACCGTAGTCCGTTCGGGCCAAGATCAGACCTCCCCGTGGTCCCCTCAGGGTTTTGTGGGTTGTAGACGTCACAACATCTGCAAAGGGCAGCGGTGAAGGATGAAGGCCGACCGCCACCAAACCGGCTATGTGTGCCATATCAGCCATTAAATAAGCATCGACGGATTTGGCGATTTGTGCAAATGCCTCAAAATCTATGGTTCGGGGGTAGGCGCTTGCACCAGCAATAATCATTCTGGGATGATGTTTCCGGGCTAGAAGAGCCACTTCGTCATAGTCGATGGTTCCGGTCTCTTTCTTGACGCCATAGTGGATAAAATTAAAAAGCCTTCCTGAAAAATTGACCGGGCTTCCGTGGGTAAGATGTCCACCATGGGCCAGATTCATGCCCATGACGGTATCGCCGGGGTTTAACAGTGCAAAATATACAGCCATGTTGGCCTGGGAGCCTGAATGCGGCTGAACATTTGCATAAGTCGCACCAAATAACTCTTTTGCCCTCTCTATGGCCAGTTTTTCGGCGATATCGACATATTCACATCCGCCGTACCAGCGTTTATCCGGATAACCTTCCGCATATTTGTTGGTCAATACGCTTCCCTGGGCGGCCATAACCGCCGGACTTACAATGTTTTCGGAAGCTATCAGTTCGAGATTGTTCTGTTGTCTGTCAAGCTCGTCGGCAATGGCGGCGGCGATTTCAGGGTCTGT
This sequence comes from Desulfobacterales bacterium, assembly GCA_030589165.1. Taxonomy (GTDB): domain Bacteria; phylum Desulfobacterota; class Desulfobacteria; order Desulfobacterales; family JAFDHS01; genus JAFDHS01. The sequence continues at coordinate 3,612 of JAUUWG010000015.1, read as the reverse complement.
TTTTTCAATGCATTTCAAATTCAAGAATCATTCCTTTTTTTATTGTAGGCCGAACAAGCCGGAAATTAAAATTTAAAAAAGCTCACTTTAGATCACTTTCCTGCTTTATCCGGATATGGTGTCGAATTTTTCTATGCGTGACTGATGCCGACCACCTTCAAACGGAGTCTCAAGCCAGGCCGTTACGATTTCAAAGGCGAGCCCGTCTCCTATAAGGCGTCCGCCCATGACCAGAATATTGGAATTGTTGTGTTGCCTGCTCATGATGGCGGAAAAAAGGTCATTGCAAAGTGCCGCCCGAACATGGTTGAATCTGTTTGCGACCATGGACATTCCGAGTCCCGTTCCACACAGGAGTATTCCACGTTCAAACTCTCCTGTTGAAACAGATGATGCAACTTTGATTCCATAATCCGTATAATCGACGGAATCTTCGCTGAAAGCTCCAATATCCTTAACGTCAATACCTTTTTCAATAATATATTTTTTAACCTTTTCCTTCAGGGGATAGGCTGCATGGTCGCTTCCAATAATAATCGGCGTTTTGTTTTTGTACATCGTTTTTTTCCTTTTTACGGTAATCCGGCTTGTTTATTAACACGCTTGTTGAGAAGTATATTCCGGGAGAGGGGAGCGAAATGCAAGGATTTTTCAGTGCGGGACGTAAAGATACCCAACGAATCGTAACCGGTAAAAAAAATTATAAACGTATACTTTTCAGCTCGTATGGATTTACTGAACACGGATATGGGAAACAGGTACAGACGGTGCCTATCCGGAATTTCCGACCGGGTACCGCCTGAAATCCTGTGTTATTCAATTTCAATCATGGTATTTTTTAAGCATCAGTGTTGCGTTTGTTCCCCCGAATCCAAAGGAATTGGTCATGGCAATCTCTACCTTCGTTTTGCGAGCGGTGTGAGGAACATAATCAAGATCACACTCTTTTGCAGGATTATCAAGATTTATGGTCGGAGGAATGATGTCGTCATGAATGGTAAGCGCCGTAAAAGCTGCTTCAACACCTCCGGCGGCACCAAGCAAATGACCCGTCATGGATTTTGTTGAACTTATGGCTATTGAATACGCCTTCTCCCTGAATACCGACTTGATCGCCATGGTTTCATAAACATCGTTTAGCGGTGTTGATGTTCCGTGTGCATTGATATAGTCAACCTGGTCGTATGCAATACCGGCATCGTCAAGGGCCATTTTCATGCACCTTGCCGCGCCTTCTCCCTCGGGGGAAGGTGCTGTCATGTGATACCCGTCACTGTTCAGTCCATATCCGCAAATTTCCGCATATATGTGGGCCCCTCTTTTAAGTGCGCTTTCAAGTGTTTCGATAAAAAACAGGCCGCAACCTTCAGCTACTACAAAACCGTCACGATCACGATCAAAGGGACGAGATGCTTTTTGGGGATCATCGTTGCGGGTAGAGAGTGCTTTGAGGGCATTAAAACCGGCTATGCATGTAGGGGTGATGACAGCTTCGACGCCTCCTGTTATAGCGGCATCTGCATCGCCTCTTTTAATAATTCTGAATGCCTCGCCAATGGCATGAGTACCCGATGCACAAGCTGTCGTAAGCGAAAAATTGGGTCCTTTAGCTCCAAGATGGATGGAGACCATCCCGGGTGCCATATTCCCTAAAAGCATTGGAATATAAAAGGGAGAAACTCTTTTGGGCCCCCTTTTTTCCATGAGTTTTGTGGTCTCCTCGATACACCCGAGTCCTCCCAGTCCGCATCCTGTGATAACAGCGACCCTGTCTGCGTTTGAGCTGTTGATTTCAAATCCGGAATCCTCCATAGCCATGCGGGCTGTGGCAATGGCATAAGCAATGAAAGTTTCCGTTCGTCTAGCCTCTTTTTTGGGAAGAAAATCTTCAGGATGGAAATCCTTTACTTCTCCGGCAATTTTTGTTTCAAAATCAGAAGGATCGAACCGGGTTATTCCGGCTATTCCTGATTTTCCCTCGCACAGCGCAGTCCATGTCTCTTTAACGCCTATGCCAAGCGGTGTTATAAGCCCTATACCGGAAATAACAACCCGTCTATCCAAGAAACCTCCTCATCCGGCAGTATAATAACCGTTCTCGAAGATTAAAATTTTTTATGCCTTACTGTTTATATAGTCGATAGCGTTTTTGACGGTTACCAGTTTTTCGGCGTCATCATCAGGAACTTCTATATCGAATCCTTCTTCCAGGGACATTATCAGTTCAACAAGGTCAAGAGAATCCGCCCCGAGATCATCCACCAATGCGGATTCATCCGTAATCTCAGATAGATCAACGCCTAATTTTTCTCCAATGATTTTTTTTACTTTATCTTCAACCGACATGATAAAATTCTCCTTTTATATATACATACCGCCACTTACATGAATGACTTGGCCTGTTATGTAAGCTGCGCTTTCAGAAGCCAGAAAAGCAACAACGCCTGCAACATCTTCTGGCTCTCCTGGACGCCCCAGTGGAACATGCTTCATCATAAGGTCCTTTACCTTTTCTGAAATTGATGCAGTCATGTCTGTTTTGATAAAACCGGGGGCAACCGCATTGACGGTAATATTTCTCGATGCAAGTTCTTTTGCAGCTGCTTTCGTCAGTCCGATTAATCCCGCTTTTGAAGCGACATAATTTATCTGACCGATATTACCTGTTACGCCAACAATTGATGTGATATTGATTATACGGCCAAAGCGCTGTTTTATCATGGATTTTGCCGCAATTTTAGTGCAGTTGAAAGCGCCCTTCAGATTAATATCCAAAACATCATCCCAATCCTTTTCCTTCATACGGACCAAAAGGGCGTCTCTGGTGATTCCCGCATTGTTTACCAGCACATCTATGCGGCCGGTTTCTTCAAGTATTTTTTTAAAAAAATCAGCAACTTCTTTTTCTGATGCGACATTAACTTGCAGACCTGTTGCAGAACCACCGGCTTCGGTTATAAGTCTTTGGGTTTCATCAGCGCCTTTGCTTGAGGAAGCATAATTGAAAAAAATATGTGTGTCGGGCCCTGCAAGAGAAAGACAAACAGCACGCCCAAGACCTCTTGATCCACCCGTAATTACTACCGTGCGTTTAAACTGGTCAGACATTATTCCTCATGAATTTCAATTACGGTACGCCCCTTGTAAGAACCGCAAGCGAGGCATGCATGGTGGGGAAGCTTGGCTTCACCGCACTGAGGGCAGGAAGAGACATTAGGGCCCGCGGTTTTTTGGTGAGTTCGTCGTTTATCACGTTTTGATTTTGATGTTTTTCGTTTTGGTACCGCCATAACTAACTCCTAAGTATTTATTTTTTTAGCCATTTATATGGTTTGATACTTTTATTTATTAAAAACGAATTTAATAGTTTAAATCAAAGGTATTGTCAACAATTTTCACGCTCGGTTTGTTTTGTTCTATTGTACTCCTTGATCTTATGTGATATTGAGGCTTTCACGAATATAACGGAATTGTCAACTACCCACCGCTGAAGCGGGTGGGCTTGTAAAAGCCCGCGGTTGATTAGCCTAAGTTCTTTGAAGAGAACTACGTTAAGAATATATACAGGATAGCCTCAATGCTCCACAAGTTGAGGGAACTATCAGGGCTCTG
>JAUUWG010000073.1 GCA_030589165.1 Desulfobacterales bacterium | reverse complement strand
CTGATTGGCATTGTCTGCATTCTGCTTGGTCATGGAGGACATCTCTTCAAGTGACGAAGAAGTCTCCTCAATGGCGGCGGCCTGTTCAGACGAGCCCTCGGCCAGGGACTGGCTGGCGGATGAGACCTGTCCGGATGCCGAAGCTACCTCTTCGGAACCTTCGTTCAGACCTTCGATGATGCGGTTGATCGGTTGGGTAATGCCGCGCGCAAAATAGAGGACAGCAAGAATGGTTAGGGTCAGAAGAATGGCTCCAATGATCAGTATAATGTTTCGGATGGCATGGGCGGCCGCCAAAAATTCTTCGGCGGGTTGGGTCACGCCTATGCTCCAGCCTGTAAGTTCGACCGGCGCATACCCGGCGATTTTGTCGATCCCTTCAAAGGTATAGGATTCAACCCCGGTTTGATGCGCCAGCATCTTGCCCATGACCCCTTCCATGCCCCTTAGCTTTGCCAGGTTTAATTCAAGGACGTGCTTTTTATTTGGGTGGACAATGAGCAAACCTGTTTTATCCACCATAAAGGGATACCCTGTCTTGCCGACCTTTACGGATGATATCTTATCGGAAAGAAAATCTATTTTGAGAACGGTTGCCACGGCTCCGACGAATCGGCCGGTTTGGGAAAAAATCGGAGCGCAAACAGGGGCTATCGGCTTGCCGGATATTTTCGATTTTACCGGTGTCGACACATTGGCCTCCCCCTGTTTGGCGATGCGGAAATATTCACGGGCCGCCAAAGACATGCCCTTGTACTTTCCGGCATCTCCATCGGCAAAAACCGTTCCGTTCGCATCGGTTACAAGGATCGACTCGTAATCGTTTCCGATAGTTTTCATGGCCATTGAAAGCTTATGATTCAGTTTTTCGATCTCAAGGGAGGCATTTTCAACACCGTCTTCCGCGACCTTTGTCGCGGCCCTTATTGTGGCATTCCCCACGGATAAATCTTTAACAAGCTTTAACTCCTCCAAGAGGACCAACTGGGTCATGCCCGCCAGATCTTTGGCGATGTTGCTCACCTGTTCTTTGGAGAGAGTTTCTAATCCATTGGATGCTTTGCTGATGGCAAACAGCCCTACGGCAAGCAGAGGAATCAATACGCATGCAATCCCTCCTGCAACGAGTTTAAAGCCAAGTGTCATTTTTTTCATCTTTTAATTTCTCCTTTTATTAAATTGTCGGCATGTCAACCGTATCTATGGAAAGTAATTCAGCGCCGCCGGGTTAACCTCTATGCCGCTTTCTCAAGCAGGGATATTTCTTCGGAACTCAGCACCCGGTCAATATCGAGCAGTATCTTAACGCCTCCTTCCATCTTGGCCATCCCGAGGATGTAATCGGTATCGAGCTTTGTGCCGAACGTCGGCGTATCCTCTATATCCTCGCCCTTGATGTTCAATACTTCGGAGACTGAATCGACCACGGTACCGATTTGAATGGTATCCTGTCCGCCTTCGATCTCCACCACGATAATACATGTCCGATCGTTGTAGTCGATCGCCCCCATCCCGAACCTTAAACGCAAATCTATCACCGGAATCACCTTTCCCCTGAGATTGATGACTCCCTTTACAAACTCCGGCGTCCGGGGGACCGTGGTGATCGGCATCATGCCGATTATCTCCCTGATTTTTAAAATACCGATTCCATACTCCTCGTTAGCCAGTGTAAAGGTAAGGTACTTACCCTCTCTGTCTGACATATCTTTTGCAAGCTGGTCCATGGTTTCAACCTGTTGGGTCATTTTTCAAACCTCACTTATGTTCCACTTAAAGGTTATTTAATCCTTGTCGTTCCCCCACTTGGTGGGAAATGTAAATCTCGCACTCTTTAAAATTTTCCCCGCAATAGTGTATAGCCTTTATTATTTTTTCTTGAGAATTCATGTCATAGCAGTAGCAATCTTCATAAGGATTGTTGACAAAAGGACACATTTTTTTCGAATTTGTTTGATTTTGCTGATGACTCCGGTTGTTTGCCTTGTTCATTTATCCCCCTTTTATTTTCACCGGAAAAAAAGTTTGACGAAGTCGTCAAGTTTAAGTGCGAGTCTTTTTATCGGCTCTTTTTAATAAGCAAGAACCGTGCCAACAAAATTCTGTCTATTGGAAAAACAAGAAAATCAATAAGTTGCCTTTTTTATAGCTGTGTGGGGAGAACTTTACAGGTGTCCAAATCTTTAAAAATTTGCAGGTAGGACAAGAAAAGCTTTTGATATTTGCAGGGATGAGCAACACAGGGTAACAAAAGGGATGACTGCAAAAAATTGCAGAAGCTGATACAAAACAAAGGGAGGCAGATTAAACTATTTGGCGTTTCTGAGTGTATAAGGAACTCGGCACAAAGAAATTATCCCATTTAGCATCCCCTCTTCAGGCCATCTTTATCCGATCCTCAATCAAATCCTCCTCGAAATAGAACGACTATTCCTGTGGTGATTAGATTTCGGATCAAATAAATCTGACCTAAACATGAGCGCTATCTGGGACACTTTATTTTTTCCGAGTCCCTAAATCATATTCGGCCCGTTCTTTTTTCTATGGGGAGCTTAATTGTAAACTCAGCCCCAACCCATTTACTTTGGGAAACATTTAAAAATCCACTATGATCACTGATAATTCTGTGGCTGATACCAAGGCCTATTCCCGAACCGTTTTTTTTGGTTGTATAAAAAGGATCAAATATCTTATCTTGAATATCCGCAGGCACACCCGGACCGGAATCGGAAACAATTACGGTAATAAATTTATTGCTGTAAGATGTGCTTATTTCTATTTGCTTATGACCCTTTATCCCTTCCATGGCCTCTGCGGCATTGGTGATCAGGTTTAACATAACCTGCGCGATCGACTGGCTGTCCAGCCAGCATTCAGGAAGATCATCATCAAAGACGGTTTTCATCTTAATTCCCATTTTCCGCAGGCTAATTGCTGAAAGATCGACGGTCTTCCTGATGCATTTATTAATGTCCGTTAATCTTAATTTAGGTTTGTTCGGCCTGGAAAAATCTATAACCCTCCTGACAACGGATTCTATTTTGTTGGAAGCGGATCCCATCTCTTCTATGCTCTCTTTGATACTCTCTACGGCATTCGGCTCCAGATTTTCGATATCGCCGCAAACCCTTTGCAAAGCGCTTAGATAAACATTGATCGTAGAGAGAGGGTTTCTTATTTCATGGGCGATACCGGCCGCCACGCACCCAAGGGAGCTCATCTTGTCCTGGATGTTTACAAGACGTTCCAGCTCCCTTATCTCTTTTGTGCTCTGCTCCCGCAACTGCTGCCTGGCCCTGAAAAAGAGGATACTCATCCCCAGCAGAGCCAGTCCGAATGATCCCCCCAATATGAGATGATGCAACCGAAACTCGGAGACTATTTTGTTTATCTCCATATCGGGCGCGGAGAGGGCGATCACCAATTTTTTACCGCACACATCAAGGGCATGCCAGGCGATCAGTTTGCGTGAAATCCTATCACTTCGTTTTACCGTAAAATGGTATTCCTCCATCCCGGAAGATTCACTGACTAAAAGCCGGTCAACCCTCATCAGATCGGGATACGAGGCATGCATGCCGTCGAATATGCTACGCCCGATAATCTGTGTCTCGTGATCATAGACGACGATACCGCGTCCATCGAGCAGATACCCGGCTCCGTATTTACCGGAACGCAGCGGAGCAATATAGCGCTTCACCATCGGCTTCAAATCCACAACCACAACCATCACTCCCTGCATTTTTTCTTTTATCCGAATGGGAAAAAGCATGCCGAACATCTGATACTCGGCAGTTACGTGAAATGGAGGGACAACCGGGCTTTGTTGAGCAGTCTCCAGTTGGGACCAGTACTCATCAGCCCACTTTATAAATACCCTTTTTGCCTCCGTACCGTCTGCTGTTCCGGCAACTTGAGCATGCTCGATACACCCCGGTGATTTCAGATAGAGATAAAGCAGGACTTCACCATATACAGTCCCCTCAGTTGCAAGCAAATTGCGTTCACAGAACGAAGCGGGAATACGTCTGCCTTGAATCAATTCGGGAAGAGAATGGCGAGCCAAAAATTCTGCTTTGGCTTTAATCTCGTTAATACGGCCTTCCATAGCCCTTTTGGCGAGCAATGTCTGTAGAGCCTGCTGCTCGTTGAACATTTGTTCGTGACAAACCACGGTCCGTCGGTCTACCAGAAAGGCCGCCAACACAAACAGACAGATCGCCACCAACAAACCAATGACATAGTAAATGAAAAACTTTCTCTGAAACGTTAAAGAGGATGATTTAAAATTATCTTTATTCGTTTGGCTCAATATGTATTTTAAATTCCTATAGCCTGTTTGAAAAATAGGAGATCGAAACGCAAAAACGTGAGGACAAGGCCAAATATGCAACAATTTGCCCTTATTCTCACGCTTTCGCAGCCGATTTTCATCGGTTTTCAAACAGGGTCTTCTAAAGGTTGTTATGAAACGGTCTTGCTCTTCTTATCGCTTGTGACCCTTGTCTTTAAATTTTCTGGTAATCAATTCGATGATCTCATCAGCACTGGTTTCAATAGGCTTGTTGGTGACTTCTATTCTGTGGAAACCCTTTTGCCTGAAAAGCTTACGGGCATATTCCACTTCCTCATATATCTTGTTACGACAATTATAGGATGAATTCCCCAAATTCCCCATACGACGCTGTCGCATCCGGCGATGGGCCAAAAGCTGGTCCGTGTTAATATTTAAAGCAATTACACGGCTTCGATCAATCTGAAAGAGTTCCTCCGGCAAAGGAATCCCCATAACCAGCGGTACGTTGGCAACCTTCCAGCCGAGCACCGCCAGATACATGCTGAGCGGTGTTTTCCCCGCACGCGAAACGCCGACCAGCACAATTTCAGCCTGTGACAAACCGTGGGGATTCATACCGTCATCATGCGCTATTGAAAACTCAATCGCCGCCACCTGATCGAGATCGACCTGATGAATCTGCCGGTATAAACCGGGTTGACATATGGGTTCTTGCCCTATGGAATCCGTCAACCGGGAAAGGATGGGCCCCATCAGATCAATCGTCACGACACCCCGTTGTTGCCCCAATTGGGTTACCGCCCGACGCAGGGCCGGATCTATTAAGGTATGCACAATCATACCTCCAGCAGTTGACGCATTGGCCACAACCTTCTCGATTTGATCCTCATTGCGCATATGGGGAACCTTGATAACCGTGACCTCGTTTTGGGGAAATTGAACCAGAGCGCTCTCCACCATTTGCTCTCCGGTGATCCCCTCTCCGCAGGAGACAACGTAAATGGGCGCTGAAATTGTTTTTTTTTGTTTCATGCCGTTTATATCCAATACCGCGACTCCTTTTACAGTTAAAGATAAAGTTTAAATATTACGCAAGTTTAGCCTCTTGATTTTTGATGATCCATTCTTAATCTTTTTAAGAATATAAGCAACTTCTTAAATTATCAAGCCCTGTTAGGATTGTAGATTAAATAAATTTAACCATGATGTTGTCGTTTTATAATTCAAAATTTCAATTGACAGTTCAGTTTAAAAAGTATATTAAATTTTCTTTAAATTCTATTATGCTTAGACATATTGGAGAGGTGGCCGAGCGGTTGAAGGCCCCGCTCTCGAAAAGCGGTATCCTGTCAAAAACGGGATCGTGGGTTCGAATCCCACCCTCTCCGCCATAGATTGCGGGATCTTTTAGTCATAATATTTCAATGCCTTGGCTATCGTCCGAAATGATCCTTCCCGAAAATGATGGCCATATATTGTTCTTGATTTACCCGCTGTTTTTCTGCGGAGAGATGACCGAGATGGCTGAAGGTGCACGCCTGGAAAGCGTGTGTGTCTTAACGGGCACCGAGGGTTCGAATCCCTCTCTCTCCGCCAAAACAACATCTATTCAGAAATCATCTCTTTGGTCTCTTATGGCCTTTAATATTAGACCGGAAAAATTTAAAATGAGCTAAAATTAATGAGTCGATTCGTTTCGGCTTTTTTTTATATTTATAAACTTGTTAAAATTCCTCAACATCAGGTATTTTTCTAAATTCCGAATTTTTTTGACATAAAGTTCACGAATTTTAGAATTAAGAAACCAATTCATAGAACCTTTATTCCTTATGTCCTATCTTGTTCTTGCACGTAAATACCGCCCCCAGACCTTTGACCAGGTTGTAAAACAGGATCATGTTACCCGAACTTTAATGAATGCGATTTCATCGGGCCGCGTTTCACATGCAATTTTGTTTTCAGGACCCCGAGGAACAGGGAAAACATCCGTTGCCCGCATACTGGCCAAGGCTATGAATTGTGAAAAGGGCCCTACTCCGGTTCCTTGCAACACATGCAGGTCCTGCCGTGAGATCACCGCCGGAAATGCCGTAGACGTCTTTGAAATTGACGGCGCTTCAAATAACGGCGTCGATCATATCAGGGAATTACGCGAAAATATCAAATACATGCCGGCGCACAGCCCCTTCAAGATATATATAATTGATGAAGTCCACATGCTCAGCATGGCGGCCTTTAATGCACTTTTAAAGACGCTTGAAGAGCCTCCGCCCCATATCATGTTTATCTTTGCCACTACGGAACCGCATAAAATTCCAATAACGATCCTTTCCCGTTGCCAGAGGCACGATTTCAGACGCATAAGCCTTGATGCCATTACCAGACATCTGGAATCGTTGTGTATTCAGGAAGAAGCGGATATCGCCGTTGAGAGTTTGGGACTCATTGCACGGGAAGCAGGCGGAAGCATGAGAGACGCTTTGAGTCTTTTAGACCAGGCAATGACCTGTACTGAAGGTTCTGTTAGCCATGCCCAGCTACTTGATATTCTTGGCGTTATAGACAGAAAAATTATTTTTGATTTTTCACGGGCCATCTTGCAGAAAGATATAACATACGTTATTGATATTATTGATGAAATTTATCATAGGGGTCATGATATAAAAAAGTTTTATTTAGTTCTTATTGAACACTTCAGAAATTTACTGGTCGTCAAGATGGGACGAAAAATCAACAAACTGGTTGACGTACCCGCCCATGAAATAGAACTGATGGTCGATCAGATTAAAGATATTTCCGATACTTTTTTGAGCCAGATTATAGACCTTCTCTTCAAAGAAGAAAACACAATAAAATTTTCAAGTCAGCCGAAACTGGCTCTTGAAATGGTATTTATAAGGATATTTCAGATTCAACCCGCTTTATCCATCGATGTCCTGATCGAAAAACTCGATGCGCTTAAAAATGGAATTCCCTGGCCAAATAAAGACAATAGTAATAATAACGTACCACACGTGCCGCCGGTTACGTACAGTGAAAGAGAGAAACCACAAGGGATGGTTAGAGAGGCAACATGCCAAAATTCACCCGTCCCGATATTAACACAAGGACCTCTGGCGGCAAGTACTTTGAATCATGATGAACCTATTGATAAAATCCTGGAAAGAATGCTTGATATTCTTTCCGAAAAACATCCTTGTTTAGCAGCGTATTTGGCAGACAGCACCTTAAAAGATTTAAACGGTCAGCGCATAAAAATTGAAGTGACAGGCAACAAAATTGAGTGTGATAGAGTCGAAGACCCCAAGAACATAGCCATAATAAAAAAGATTTGCAGCGATGTTGTTGGGAAAAGTATGGATATTGAAATCAACACCATACCTATCCGGGACAATAAAAAAAAACAGAGGGCGGATAAGGCCGGGCAATTGAAACATGAGGCAATAAATCATCCTCTGGTGGCAGAGGCAGTTGAAGTTTTCCACGGTAAAGTTGTAGACGTTAAAATTTTATAGGAGGTATTTTTTTGATGAAAGGCATGGGAAACATGATGAAGCAAGCGCAGAAGCTTCAGAAAAAAATGCTTAAACTTCAGGAAGAATTGGCGGAAAAAACTGTTGAAGCAAGCGCCGGTGGCGGCATGGTTAAAGTCGTGGCAAACGGCAAGCAGCAGATCAAATTAATTCACATAGAAAAAGAGGTTGTCGACCCGGATGATGTCGAAATGCTCCAGGACTTGATCGTTGCAGCAGTAAATGACGCTCTGACGAAATCACAGGATATGGTCTCGTCAGAGATGTCAAAACTTACCGGCGGATTAAATATCCCAGGAATGATGTAATGTAAGGGATGTAAGTAAAAATTGTAAATGAATCACTATCCGGCATCCGTAATTAATTTCATTAAAAATCTTTCCAGGAGAAGAGCTATGGAGGCCAAACGTGACCTTTGATAAACTTGAATGGGATTCAATGAAGGCTTCGGATATTTTTAAATGCAAACAATGCGGTGATTGTTGCAAAGGCTATGGCGGAACTTTTGTAACCGATAAGGATATTGATGCCATAGCCGAGTATATTAATACGGACCCCGGCACCTTTGTCGAAAATTACTGCCGGATGTCAGGCGGAAAACCTGTACTGGCTCAGGGAAAAAACGGTTACTGTATATTCTGGGACAAGTTATGCACAATTCACCCTGTCAAACCGCGCATGTGCAAGGCCTGGCCCTTTATCCGATCCGTATTGCTTGATAAAAACAACTGGAACATCATGGGGGGATCATGCCCCGGCATTCTTACGGATGTACCTTACCATGTGGTTGAAAGATGTGTAAGAGAGGAACTTTCAAAAAGTTCTTAGCGCCTGTTTTAAAAATCACGATAAGATACTTTTGACCCTTTTGTTAAAATTTTCATTTTTTCACATCGGTCAGCTTGTAGGCAGCATTCACGTCTCTGTCCGAGATTATTTTTTGGATAATATTCCTTTTTTCAAGCGTTTCAAGGCCGTCGTAAAGTGCTTTTTCGGTTCCGTTCCATATTTCAAGAAGGTTCTTCGTGGAAATGGTCTTGCCGGAATCCGCCAGGCTGCAACATAACAGGTATACGGAAGTCGTCTCAACGGAAAGGCCGATAGTAAAAATTTTCTGGTCCATTGAAGTGGGCCGGCTCGGTGGATTCATTGTATGCTCCTTATTTATTAATCTCTTACTTTCAAACTTTGCGCTTTTTATGGCAAAAAATTAAAAATTAATCACGAAAACACGAAAGAAAGAAACCACAAAATTTTATTTTTTTCGTGTTTTCGTAATTCAAAAATATTGTTTTGCTTCCGGCTTATCCGGGTTAGGTTTGGGTTATGATTGGTATCTTTGATTCAGGGTTGGGCGGACTTACGGTTGTACGGGCCATTATGGATCGACTGCCCGGTTATGACATTATCTACTTTGGCGACACCGCCCGTACTCCATACGGAAGCAAAAGTCCTGAAACCGTTACCCGCTATGCTCGTCAAAATACGGATTTCCTTTTAAACAAAGGGGCAAATATTATCGTGATGGCATGCAACACAGCTTCTAGTGTTGCAACTGAAACCATTATCAACAGCTACGACATACCGATATTTGAAGTCATTACACCGGCGGTTGAGCTTTCCCTTAAGACGTCCAAAAAACTTCATATTGGTATCATCGGAACGCGGGCAACCATAACAAGCGGTATATACGAAAAAAAAATCAAAAAAATAAATCCTGACGCAAAGGTCTACTCAGCTGCATGTCCCCTTCTTGTTCCTCTGGTGGAAGAAGGATGGCTGAAAAAACCTGAAACAAGGATGATCGTCAAAAAATATATTCACCCATTGAAAGTCAGGCAGATCGATACGCTGATTTTGGGTTGCACCCATTATCCGCTCTTAAAAAACATTATTCAACAAAAAATCGGTAAAAAGGTTAACATCATCGATTCTTCAATAGCTGTCGCAGAAAGCGTAAAAGATTTCATCGCTAAAAATCCCGATATTGATAAGATACTGGATAAAAAAGGCGAATCCAGGTTTTTTGTATCAGACATAACAAAGCAGTTTGAAAAGACGGCAAAGGTTATACTCAACCAAAAGATCCTTCTTGAGCATGTCAGCATGTCAACTACCCACCGCTGAAGCGGGTGGGCTTGTAAAAGCCCGCGGTTGATTAGCCTAAGTTCTTTGAAGAGAACTACGTTAAGAATATATACAGGATAGCCTCAATGCTCCACAAGTTGAGGGAACTATCAGGGCTCTG
>JAUUWG010000183.1 GCA_030589165.1 Desulfobacterales bacterium | reverse complement strand
CTTCAGGCCATCTTTATTCGATACTCAATCAAATCGTCCTCGAAATAGAACGACTATTCCTGTGGCGATTAGATTTCGGATCGAATAAATCTGACCTGAACATGAGCGCTATCTGGGACACTTTATTCGTGCCGAGTCCCTTATATCAAAAGCACCTCAAGGGAATGCCGTTATGTTCAGAAAAATTTTATTGATTTTTAATATCGTTATCCTGGTGTCTATCCCGGCCGTTAGCTATAGTGAAGTTTCCGGGAGCAGACCTCTTGCACCCTTAAATGCCGGTACTGAAAATAAAGTTGAAACAAGTATTCAATGGCCTCATGAAAAGAGTGATCTTCGGCCGGACCCGAATCTTGTGTTCGGAAGACTGGCAAACGGTTTCAGATACGTGCTCATGGAAAATCACAAACCCGAAGACAGGGTGAGTATGCATCTTGATGTTCAGGCCGGATCAATGCATGAAACCGATGAACAACGGGGTCTGGCGCATTTCCTTGAGCATATGCTTTTTTGCGGTTCCGAGCATTTCAAACCCGGGGAACTTGTAAAATATTTTCAAAGCATCGGCATGCAGTTCGGAGGGGATGCCAATGCCCATACCGGCTTTTATGAGACGGTTTATGATCTTCATTTACCCGAGGGCAGCAGGAAAAGCCTTGAGAAAGGGCTCCTCGTCATCAAAGACTATGCTCAGGGGGCTTTGCTTCTGCCATCGGAGATCGACAGGGAAAGACGGGTTATTCTGGCAGAAAAACGGACACGTGATTCCGTATCCTACCGTACTTTGCAATCAACCCTCCGGTTTGAGCTCCCTGATTCAAAAATATCCAAAAGACTCCCCATCGGTTTGGAAGAGATTATTCAAAAAGCGGACCGAACCCTTCTCAAGGATTTTTATGATACATGGTACAGACCGGAAACCATGATACTTGTTATGGCGGGCGACTTTGACGTTCAATCGGCCGTCTTGCTCATAGAAGAGCGCTTTTCTTCCTTATCCGCCAGGGCACCGGTGCGAACGCTCTCCGACACAGGAGAAATAAAGCATGTTGGAATAAAACCGTTTTATCATTTTGAGAAAGAATCAGGAAGTACCAGTGTCGGCATAGAAGTTGTAAAAAAAATTTTTGAAAAGCCGGATTCCTTTGCATATCAAAAGGAGTTGCTGGTAAAAGAAATTGCGGATCGAATCGTTAATAACCGTTTGGAGGAACTGGTAAACAAAGCGGGTACTCCTTTTACCTCGGCTTCCATTGGTTCCGGGATTTATTTGCATCATGTCGAATATGCTCAGATCAGTTCCGATTGTGGTCCGGAAAACTGGGAGAAAGCCCTTTCCCTTCTTGAGAATACCTTAAGAAAAGCCCTGAAATACGGATTTACGGAATCAGAACTTGAAAGAGTGAAAAAAGAGTATATATCCGAACTGGATCAAGGGGTGAAAGCAGCTTCAACCCGAGACAGCAACGTACTTGCACGGAACATAATAAAAAGCTTGAACAATGACCGGGTGTTCCAGTCACCGATGCAAAAAAGAGATCAATTTGTTCCTTTTATCGATTCCATAAGCTTAAAAAAAGTTAATGATTCATTCAAAAAGACCTGGGCTTCGGACCACAGGCTTGTTTCCGTAACCGGAAATGCAAACCTTGATAATGGCAAAAAGAGTCCTGAAAAGTGGATACTTGGCGTTTTTGATGAAAGTACAAAAGTGGGCGTATCAAAACCGGTTGAAGAAAAAAGCGTTGTCTTCCCTTATCTTCCGGAACCCGAAAAAAGCGGTTCCATTGCCGCTAAAACTCATATTCCGGATCTGGGCATTGTTTCCATTGATTTTGAAAACGGTGTTCGGCTGAATTTGAAAAAGACTGATTTTAAGGCAGGTGAGGTGACGGCGGTTGTCGCCTTTGGTTACGGGAGGTCTGCCGAACCTTGGGATAAACCCGGACTTGCCGCGCTAACCAAGCAGATTATCAATGAGAGCGGCCTTGGAAGCCTCAAACCGGAACAAATCAGCCGGGCACTTGCCGGGAAAAACACGTCGGTATTTTTTGATGTCAATGAAGATGCTTTTGTTTTGGTCGGGAACAGTATGTCCCATGAGATCCCTTTGCTGTTCCAACTTTTTTATGCTTATCTCAAAGACCCGGGCTATCGGGAAGATGCATATCAGCTCTCCATGGAGCGCTTCGGGCAGAGATACCTCTCTCTTTCGCATTCCATTGAAGGAGCGATCACCCTTTCAGGAAAACGTTTTCTGGCAGGAGGCGACAGTCGTTTCGGCCTTCCTTCTTATGAGGATTTCAAAAAGAATACACTGGAGGATGTACGATCCTGGATCGATCCTTTCTTAAAAAATGATCCGCTTGAAGTTTCCGTTGCAGGTGACTTTGATGTTGAGACGGTTGTGAAGGCAGCCTCAAGATACTTGGGAAGTCTGCCGAAACGGTGCAACACGGGTAAGGATAAGGTAAGGCGTATTCCGAAATTTCCCGTGGGTCAACCGCTGGATATTCGGGTTCCGACACGGATTCCCAAGGCCCTGGTAACCGTGGCCTATGCGACTCAAGATTATTGGGATATTCACAGAACCAGGCGTTTCATGGTACTGGGTAGAATATTTTCGGAAAAGCTGCGCAACACCATACGTGAAAAGATGGGAGCGGCGTATTCTCCATATGCTTACAACCGATCAAGCCGGGCCTATCCGGGGTACGGGATATTTCAGGCAGTGGTTGAGACGGATCCGGAAGATACACAAAGGGTTGTCACACAGGTTAAGAAAATCGCCGATGATCTGTCAAAAAACGGCGTTACCCCACAAGAGTTGAGGCTTGCCGTTGATCCCGTGCTTACCGGGATAAAGGATTTTCGAAAGACCAATGAATATTGGATGAATCATGTCCTGAAAGGATCGGAAAGACATCCTGTGCAACTGGACTGGAGCAGGACGATGATGGAGGATTATACTTTGATAAAGGCAGATGAAATATCAGAATTTGCCAAAAAATATCTGGATAATGCAAAGGCCGCCGTCATTATTGTAAAACCGGGTGAGAAGAAAGCGGTGGGTAGTGAGTAGTGAGTAGTTGGCTATGGGCTATGGGCTATGGGCTATGGGCTATGGGCTATGGGCTATCGGCTATCGCCTATGGGCTATCGCCTATCGCCTCTCGCCTATCGCC
>JAUUWG010000161.1 GCA_030589165.1 Desulfobacterales bacterium | reverse complement strand
GTACATGAAGAGCAAAGTGCCTGGAATGGATGTGCCGGATGAAGTTATTAAACGCCTCCAGGGAGCCGGAAAGGGAAAAGTTGCAGATGAAGGCATTAAGTTCGCCTGCGAGCAGATTGAAGAGTTCAAGGAAATGAAGGGGGTAGCCGGCGTTCATCTTATGGCTATCGAATGGGAGCACAAGGTTCCTGAAATAGCCGAGCTGGCCAAGGTGTTGCCCAGACCACAGGTTGACTAAATAAAATAAGGAATCTGTCTTGCAATTAACCAGAGAACAGATCAACTATTGTATGGAATGCGGTGTGTGCACGGGAAGCTGTCCCATCAGCTATGAACTTCCGAGCTTTTCACCAAGACAGATCATCAAACGAACCACTGCAGGCCAAGATGAAGATTTTCTCAAAAGCCGGGAAATCTGGGCATGCCTTAGCTGTGCCCGTTGCAGTTCACGCTGTCCCGTGGAAATTGATTTTCCGGAATTTATTCGGTCCTACAGGGAGGAAGCCCGAAAAAACGGCAATCTTCCCGTGGAAAGCCACCATGGCATGCTTCAGAGCATTGCAAGCCTGCAAACGTGTGATATCAAACAACAACGTATTGCGTGGGCTAAGGAAGCCGGGAATTTCCAGGAAACCGGGGATTATTTTTATTTCGTAGGGTGCCTGCCATATTTTGAAGTAACTTTCCGTTATTTGAACCTGTCTCCCCTTTCAAGTGCTAAAAGTGTACTTTCTTTGCTTAACAAAATGGGAGTTACACCGGTCATCAGCAATGATGAATGCTGCTGTGGTCACGATGCCCTGTGGAGCGGAGATGAAGCCACATTCCGTGCACTTGCAGAAAAGAACCTTGAAGTAATTAAAACCTCCGGGGCTAAAACAGTTCTTTTCAGCTGTCCTGAAGGATACTATACATTTAAGCATCACTATCCTGAATATTTCGGAGATCTACCCTTTGAAGTACTTCACATAACCGAATTTCTTATACAAAAAATGCCTGAAGCCCAACTGTCCTTTAAGCCATCTTCCAACGGCACTGTTACTTACCAGGATCCCTGCAGGCTGGGGCGATTGTCGGGAAACTACGATCTGCCGCGGCAGCTTTTGAAAAGTCTTCCTGAAACAAATCTGCTGGAAATGCAGCGTACCAGGGAAAATGCTCTGTGCTGCGGAACCAGTGCCTGGATGGAGTGCTCAGGATGTTCCAAAGCCATGCAGGTGGACAGGCTCCAGGAAGCCATACAGACCGGGGCACAGACCCTTATCACAGCCTGTCCCAAGTGCCAGATACATCTGACGTGTGCGCAGAGCAATACGGATTTGGATCTGAAAGTTACAGATCTTTATACTTATATTTCAGAGCGATTAAACGGGGCTGAATAGACTTATGATGGTTTCGTAAAAAGTGAAAAAACCACTCTTTACGAAACCTTTTAGATTTTAGGTGTTAAGTTTTAAGTATCTGATTAAACGGGAGCATTACCGATTTGTTAAAATGGTTCTCACCCATTAAATTCTTTATTTTTGAGAGAAAACCTCGCAATCGGGTGTCAGGTTTCAGGTGTCAGTAGTAAGAAACGAATTAGCTGACACCTGAACACTGAAACCTGAAACCAAAAAGTCTTGGAAAGCTATTAACAAACTGGTAATGCACCTGATTAAACAGTTTGAGACCTTTGCAAAACGGCACTTTTTGCAAAGGTCTCTTAAATTCAGGTAGTGTCCGTAGTTCGTTGTAAGTGGTCAGTTGTATTTTTATTTCCAAATACTTAAACCAATTGCAAACTTGCATGAGGGTTCGTCTACATCCCCTTAAATTAACCGATTTTTCCATCCTTATACCACGGACAACCGGCAACTATCAACGGACATTGCTTAAATTCAATTATTAGATAAATTGAAATAGGTGGGAGATCATGAACGAGATACTTTTCAGTTCCTGGGGTGATGAGGTTGTTGATAATCGGGCAAAAGACGCTCAGGCTTTTTTACCGGTGAGTCATATCGATTTGCCTGAAGATTTTAAACAGGACACCAAGATCAAAGCTTTGATTGGATGGTACGGAATTGTTTTGCGTTCTGCGGATGTTGATATTCTTGATTTATGCCGGGCTTACATGATGGCGGTGCACGAGCACTCTTGTGGCAAGTGTGTTCCCTGCCGTACCGGTACCGGTATTATGTCTGACATATTGGAAAGACTGTGTAAAGGCCGGGGCCGTCCGGAAGACACCGATATATTAAAGGGTCTGGCTGAAATTGTCAGCGGTACGTCAAAATGCAGCATCGGCCAGTCCGGTCCGGTGCCGATCCTTGATGCTCTGAAATATTTTGCGGATGATTTTGACAGTGCCGCCGCCAACAAAAACACACGCCGGCCCGGCAGTTACTATTCCAAACTGACAGCGCCCTGCATGGATGCCTGCCCGATTCATCTTGATATTCCCAGGTATGTGGAATGTATCAAAGAAGCCAAATTCGAAGAATCCCTTGATGTGATCCGTGAACGCCTGCCCCTGCCAGGCATCGTAGGGCGCGTATGTGTACGTCCCTGCGAAGAGCATTGTCGCCGTGCCAATGTGGATGAACCCATATCGATAAAATATCTTAAACGATTTGTGGCGGATTGTGAATTGTCTTACCATAAACAACCCGATTATCAGGTTACTCCCTCAGAAAAACCAGGAAAAGTAGCCATTGTCGGGGCTGGTCCGGCCGGTGTGACTTGTGCCTATCATCTGGCCGGCAAAGGGCATGAGGTGACCATTTACGAACAGCTTGGTGAGCCCGGCGGAATGTCCGCCGTCGGTATTCCTGACTATCGCCTGCCCCGCGGTATATTGCGCGGTGAGGTGGACCAGATTGAAAAGATGGGCGTAACCATTAAGTACAACACCTCCATAGGCAAGGATATAACTTTAAACCAGCTTGAAAATGACAATGATGCTGTTTTTGTTGCTATTGGTGCCCAGAACAGTTCATCCATGCGGGTTGAAGGGGAAGATGCGGGCTATAAAGGATTTGTTCCCGGGGTTAAATATTTGCTGGACATTAATGAAGGCCGGGACCCCTATCCTGAAGGCAGGAAAGTGGTCGTCATTGGCGGCGGCAATGTAGCTATTGACTGTGTGCGTTGCTCTTCTCGTATCGGTAAAGAGGAAGTCAACCTGATTTACCGTCGCACCAGAAATGAAATGCCGGCCGATGAGGTTGAAATCCACGATGCGGAAGAGGAAAAAGTTCCGTTTCACTTTCTTACCACACCTGTGCGGATACTGGAAGAAAATGGAAAGGTCGTTGGGCTTGAGTGCATCCGCATGGAACTCGGTGCGCCGGATGAAAGCGGCAGGCGACGGCCCGTTCCCATCGAAGGTTCGGAATATGTTTTTGACTGCGATACGGTTGTGCCGGCAATCGGCCAACGTATCGATCTGTCTTTGCTGGAAGGGCTTAAAGACATTAAAACAACTCCTTGGAATACCATCATCGTAGACGAGATTACCAAGCAAAGCAGCCGACCCAAGATATTTTCAGCAGGAGACTG
>JAUUWG010000046.1 GCA_030589165.1 Desulfobacterales bacterium | reverse complement strand
CTTTTTAAGCTTTATTGACCGGATACCCTTTTACGGACTCGTTGTTCTGTGTCTGGACAGTGAACCCATTCAGGATTTAATTCCAAAAATACAGAAACGGTATACCACCTATGGGATAACGACCCAGGCGGATATTCAGGCAAGGAACATCGTATTCAAAGGCCTGACGAGCAGATTCAACGTCTACCATCATGGACAGAGGCTTGGCGAGATTGTCCTGAATCTTCCCGGTATTCACAATGTGTATAACTCCATGGCAAGTATTGCCGTGGGAATTGAGCTGGATATCCCCTTTGATGTAATCAAAAGCGCCCTTGAAACCCTTGAAGGGGTTCAGCGCAGGATGGAGGTAAAGGGAGATAAAAAGGGAATTACGGTTATGGACGACTATGGGCACCACCCGACAGAGATTAAAACCACGCTGCAGGCCATAAAGGAAAGTTGGCCGGACAGACGTATCGTCGGTGTGTTCCAACCCCACCGTTACAGTAGAACCGAGGCCCTGTTCGATGATTTTACCCGTGCATTTTATCAATCGGACGCACTCGTTGTTCTTCCCATCTATGCTGCCGGAGAAAAAATGACGTCGGGAATAGACGGCCGGGCCCTTTTTGAGGGGATCAGGGCACACGGGCACAAAGACGTAATATATATGGACGGGCAAAAAGCGGCTGTTTCCCATCTCAAACAGATTTTAAGAAAAGGAGATATCCTGCTTACCCTGGGAGCGGGTGATGTATGGAAGATCGGAGAAGAGATGTTGCCGGTATTGTAAGCCGGCGTGGTGGGGCAGGGCTGAAATTTTGGGAATCGTATAAGCAAAAAACAGGTACAAAAGTTCAGAGATATGGCGCTTGATCCTGATTTTAAAAAATGGCTCGAAAAACGCTTTAAAAACAACGTTAAATTTAACGAATCCATGGCCGGCCATACCTCTTTTCGGGTGGGCGGTCCGGTTGATGCATATGTTTTACCTGAGCGTCTTGAAGATCTTGTTGAGCTTGTAAACAGGTCCCGTCAAAACGGACTGCCGTACACGGTGATCGGAGGAGGTACAAACCTTCTCGTAAAAGATAGCGGTATTCGTGGAATTGTAATCTGTCTTGCAAAGTGTCTGAAAAAAATTACGGCAAAGAATGCAGGAAAGCGTTCGGTTATGGTTACGGCCATGGCTGGCGCCAGGACCAAGGCGCTTTGCCGGTTTGCCATCGATAACGGCCTTAAGGGAATGAATTTTGCTCTTGGCATACCCGGAACCGTCGGCGGGGCCATTATGATGAATGCAGGTACGGTCTACGGATCCATGGACGGCGTTCTTGATTCAATAAATGTTCTTATGCCGACGGGTCGGATAAAAAAAATTAAACGGGAAAATATTGATTTTTCTTACAGAAGTGTTACATGGGGCGAAGAATCAAGAAACTCAGGCGGAACAAGCCCCATAATACTTGAAGGGTGTTTTCGCTTATATGCTTCGGACAGTACCGAACTGAAAACAGAGGCTGAAGCGATCTTGAAAATACGTAAGAAAAGACAGCCGACATCATCTTACAGTGCCGGGTGTTTTTTTAAAAATCCTGAATCCGGTAAACCCGCAGGGCAGCTTATTGAAATGGCCGGTCTTAAAGGCAAAAAAATAGGGGGGGCCCAGGTTTCCAGGCAGCATGCTAATTTTATCATAAACAGGGTTGATTCGTCATCGGGTGCAACTGCTGCCGATATACTTGAACTTATGGATATGGTTCAGGAGAGCGTATCAAAAATGTTCGACGTAAAGTTGGAACCGGAGGTTAAAATTGTCGGCACCTAAACGCATACGCAAAAATCGCTACAAAAACAACCGGACAAAAGGCAAGGGAAAAGATCGTCGACTTATGCCGCTTTTTGCTCTTTGTCTTCAAGTAATGGCCGGAATCGGCATGACAAGCATAATGAGCCTTTTTTTCATCTTTGGTCACGACTTTTTGACCCAATCCGACTACTTTATCGCCAAAGATATACAGGTAACGGGAGATTGCAGGCTCTTGCCCAGGCAGATCATTGACCAGGCACGGATAGCAACGGGAAAAAATCTTTTGTCTTTTAACCTTTCGCTGGTCAGGAAGAGATTGCTGGCACATCCATGGATAGCCGAGGCTGATGTCAGCAGAGAACTTTCGGCCGGAATTACAATCGCAATACAAGAACATGAGCCCCTTGCAGTTCTTGATCTTGGCCGTAAGTTTCTGATAAATGTTCACGGACAAGTATTCAAGGAATGGGATTCATCAGACGTGAATATGGGCACAGACACGTTGCCTGTCATCAGCGGACTTGCCTATTCAGACTTAAATTGTCCCGGGAGCCCTACGTTTACTTCGGTTATGGAGGTTTTGCAACAAGGTGAACCCGGAGATGTTTTTCGTGATATAACAATAAAAAAAATCCATGTGGACAGGGAGATAGGCCTGACTCTCTATGTCTCCAACCGGGTCAAAGCAATAAGGCTGGGGTATGGTGATATCCCCGAAAAGTATGGGAGACTGAAAAAAGTAATTTCCTATACGGATAAAAACAAGCGGTTTCCGGATATAGATTTCATTGATCTTAACTATCCGAACTGCATTGTAGTAAAATCGGTAAATACCAAATCGCCCGCCGGGGAACAAAAGGAGGTTTAACGTGCCTGGACTGGAAAACATTATCGTTGGCCTTGATATAGGAACCACCAAAATATGTGCCGTGGTCGGCGATGTCTCTGAAGATAAGGTAGATATCATCGGAATCGGTACTCATCCGTCAATAGGGCTTAGAAAAGGCGTGGTGGTGAATATTGAGGCGACTGTAGAATCGATAAAAAAGGCTGTTGAAGAAGCTGAGCTTATGGCAGGATGTGAAATTTCATCGGTATATGCCGGAATTGCAGGGGGGCATATAACCGGTTTCAACAGTCACGGCATTATTGCGATAAAAGGGGAGGAGATTACACAAAATGATGTGGATCGGGTCATTGATGCGGCAAGAGCCGTGGCCATCCCCATGGACAGAGAAGTTATACATGTCCTTCCCCAGGAATTTATCGTTGATGATCAGTCAGGTATCCACAATCCGGTCGGCATGGCCGGCGTGCGCCTGGAGGCAAAAATTCATATTGTGACCGGGGCTGTGGCTTCCGCACATAATATTGTAAAATGTGCAAACAGAGCGGGTCTTGATGTGTACGACATTGTTCTGCAATCCATTGCATCCGGAGAATCCGTGCTGACCGAAGAAGAAAAAGATCTGGGTACGGTGCTTTTGGACCTTGGGGGAGGGACGACGGATCTTACCATTTTTTCAAATAATAATATCAAGCATACGTTCGTGCTTGCCCTGGGCGGCAATAACCTGACAAATGATATCGCTGTCGGATTACGCGCACCGCTGGCTGAAGCGGAAAAAATTAAGATGAAATACGGAACCTGTCTTCCCATGAATATCAGCAATGATGATACCATTGAGGTTCCGGGTACGGGGGGGCACAAAAATCGAAAGCTTCCGAGACAAATTTTAGGGGAAATATTGGAACCCCGAATGGAAGAGATCTTTACGTTGATAAAAAGAGAAATTTACCGGGCGGGGGTGGAGAATCTGATTACCTCAGGAGTGGTTCTAACCGGTGGAACGGCCCTTTTAGATGGTGTAACGGAGATTGCCGAATCAATTTTCAATCTTCCTACCCGTATGGGTAAACCGACAGGGATAACCGGTCTTGTCGACGTGGTAAACAATCCCATGTACGCCACAGGGGTGGGGCTTGTCTTATACGGTGCAAAAAATCAATCGGATAATAAATTCAGGATTCGTGATACAAACATCTTCAACCGTGTAATGTTCAGAATGAAAAGATGGCTTAAGGAAGTATTATAAAACAATAGGTTACAGGAGGTCTTGTTATGGATTGTTTATATCAGGAAGATGAAAAGTCGGCTAAAAGGAATCAGGAAAATGAAAAGTCGGCTAAAATTAAAGTCATTGGTATTGGAGGAGCTGGTGGAAACGCTGTCAACAACATGATAGATTCCAATCTTCAAGGAGTCAAGTTCATTGTGGCCAATACGGATTTACAGGCCCTTGAAACCTCCAAAGCTCCTGAAAAGATACAAATAGGTGAAATACTTACCGAAGGACTCGGTGCAGGCGCCGACCCCCGGATTGGACGGGATGCAGCTCTTGAAAATGCGGAAGCAATCCGTGAAGCCCTTGCAGACAGTCATATGGTGTTTATTACCGCTGGATTAGGAGGAGGAACCGGTACCGGTGCCGCACCGGTCGTTGCTGAAATTTGCAAGGAACTCGGAGCCCTGACAGTTGCCGTTGTGTCAAAACCTTTTTCATTTGAAGGTAAAAAACGGAGCCGGCTGGCGGAAGAGGGAATGAATGAGTTAAAGGATGTTGCAGATACTGTAATTACCATTCCCAACGACAGACTCAGAGGGGTTGCACCCAAGGGTGCCAAAATGATCGATATGTTTTTAAAAGCCGATGAAATCCTGCGCCATTCGGTCAAGGGCATTAGCGATCTTATTCTGGTGCCGGGTTACATCAATCTCGATTTTGCCGATGTAAAAACAACCATGTCAAAAGCGGGTATGGCCCTTATGGGAATCGGTATTGCAAGTGGAGAGAACCGGGCCAAGGAAGCTGCCGAAAGGGCGATATCCCATCCGCTTCTGGAAGATATACCCATCTCAGGAGCAAGGGCTGTTTTGTTGAATATATCCAGTTCCAGTGATGTAACAATTGAAGAGATAACGGAGGCATCCGACCTTATCCATGATGAGGTTGGTGAGGATGCGGAGATTTTCTGGGGAACCGTGTTTGATGAAAGTCTCGGTGATGAAATGCGGGTAACCGTAATTGCAACCGGGATAGGAGGAACACCCGATACCGGAATATCATCTTCAGCCAGTGGCCTCAGGGGCAAGATAAGAGATATTACGCCTGCTGATTTAAAATACGCCGATAATTTTGAGGATCCGACATTTGTTCGTCATAAAAAAGCGGCAGGAGAATCTACAGGCAGTACTTACCGGGGGTATAAAGGCCTTGTCATTGACAATGACGACCTGGATGTTCCTACATTTTTAAGAAAAAAGGCGGACTGATATTTGATTCCGGATATATTTAAGCAGGGGGAGGCTGAATAGCACCCTACCTCAGATGGCTTCTAAAACAGATAAGTTATATAAAAGGTATATTGAATCGGAAATCGGAACCATACGAAAAGACTGGAGAGGACGGATCAGGGTAGCCCTTGTCTATCCCAATACCTATCATGTCGGAATGTCCAACCTCGGTTTCCAGACGGTATACCGCCTGCTCAACGAAATGGAGCATGTGGTGTGCGAAAGGGCATTTCTGCCGGAAGATAATGAACGCCGATCCGATCGTATAAGGACAATAGAGTCACGAAGGCTCATATCCGATTTTGATATCATCGCTTTTTCAATCTCCTTTGAAAATGACTATCTTAATCTCCTTTCAATTATCGAAAGCGCAGGCCTCCCCTTACAATCTTCAGCCAGAGGCGATCCCCATCCTCTTATTATCGCAGGGGGTGTCGCCTGTTTTATCAATCCCGAACCCATAGCACCTTTTATCGATTGTTTTTTGATAGGAGAAGCCGAACCTCTGCTTCCCCGGTTTTTTGAAATTTTTGATCCCGGCGCAGACAAAAAGTCGTGTTTAAAGAATCTGGCAAAAAACATGACCGGTATTTATGTCCCGGCGTTTTACAAGGCCTATTACAATGAAGACGGAACCCTGAGTTCCTTTGATCCTGTTTGTGACGTACCGGCTAAAATCAAGCGTGTCATTTTAGAAGACCTTTCCATTATCCCCACTTGCAGTGCCATATTAACCCCTGATACGACATTCCCAGCCACATTTTTAATTGAGGTGAGCAGGGGATGTCCCCATGGGTGCCGTTTTTGCAGTGCGGGATATATTTACAGGCCGCCGAGATTCAGGCCCTTTACGCTTCTTGAAAAAAATATGGAAGATGGGGCATTGCTTACGAACAGAATCGGGCTTGTCGGCGCTGCAGTCTCGGATCTTCCGGAAATCAAAAAAATATGCGACCGGGTCAGACAAAAGGATATCAGGGTATCTTTCAGTTCCCTCAGGGCGGACGCCCTTTCTCCCGAACTTATATCCGCGCTCAGGCAAGGCAGGGTCAAGACGGCAACCATTGCACCGGAGGCGGGTTCCGAACGTATGCGCAAGGTCATCAATAAGGGAATCACTGAAGAAGATATATTAAGTGCCGCTGAAACCCTTGTTTCAAGCGGTATTCCAAATTTAAAACTCTATTTTATGATAGGGCTTCCCACGGAAACCATGGATGACATCGAAGCCATCGTTAAAATCTGCTTGCAGGTAAAGGAAAAATTTTTAGAATCAAGCCGATCCAAAAGACATATCGGACAAATAACGGTGAGTATCAATTCCTTTGTTCCAAAACCGGTCACCCCGTTTCAATGGGTTCCCATGGATGATGTCCGGGTGCTGAAAAATAAGATAAAAAAGATAAAAAATGGACTCAAAAGGGTGGCCAATGTCCGTGTTCATGCGGATAATCCCCGTTGGGCCTATATTAATGCCCTTCTTTCCCGCGGAGACCGCAAGGTGGCGGAAATTTTATCTCTGGCCCATTCCAACCGGGGAAACTGGGCGAAAACCCTTAAGGCTTCACCGGTAGATCCTGGTTTCTACGTTCACAGGGATATGTCCGTGAATGAATTGCTTCCATGGGATTTTATCGATCACGGCATCAAAAAATCGTTTTTGATCAGAGAGTACAAAAGGGCCAAAGCCAACAGAACCTCTCCCCCCTGTCCCATGGATTCATGTGATGTATGCGGGGTGTGCAAAAAAAACTTATAATAATAAAAGTGCCTAAAGTTGAGGTATTCTATCGATTTATATAAAAAGACGGAGCGAAGCGACTCCTTAACTTTAGCTCACTTTAGGCACTTTATTAAGAGCCCCATCCTATGTCGATAGTATCACGATGAGAACCCCGACATAAAAGCGGGCGTGACTGATAGACGTTGCCATGTTGGCACGATGATTGGCAAATATGCTGTTTAAGTTGCTTTCAAGTACGATCCAGGGATTTATCTCTGCGGCATGATGACACGACTTTATTGCAAGGTGAAGAATTTCAATGCCGTGCCGGGATTCTATGGTAACATGGAAGTCTTCCATGATTGCGGAAAGGATTGTTCCCATGGTACTTGCCACGCCTTTTGCATAATAAAGATAGTCGTCCGCTTTAAAGGAACTTACCTTGGAGCCGTCCTCTTCTTTTTGCTTCACCAGGTTCTCATTGCAGCTTCCCAGCAAGTTTTCATATGACTTCAATAAAGGAATTAAATTATCAGGTCGGGTATAAAAGTTTGCCTGGCCTTGTTCCAGCTTTTTTTGATAGGTCCTCATCTCCTCGAGCCCTGCGTTGTATTTGGACTCCGCAGACGGGAACCAGTACCTGTCCGCCTTTATCATGAACCAGTTCATGGCCTGTTCAAGATTCGGATCAAAGGATGCCGTGGTACCGGTACGTGAAATATTCTCTGTCAGGATCACCGCTGTCCGCCGGGTTACCTCAAGAACACCCAACTGGAACTTATTGACATTGTCCGTAATCTTCAAAACATCATTGGGCCGCCATCCCCAGAATCTTTTGTTCAGTTCATAGTAAAGGGGTTCTATTGTCGCCTCTACAAATGCCGAACCCATGGCTTTTCGACGGGGTTTTCTTACTACAGGCACCTTGGGTGCCGGCAGCGGTTCTGTCCATTTTTCAGTAGTCGGCTTGCTGATTACCAGGTGCTCAGGTTCGGATTCAACCGGGTTGTGATCCCTATTGTCATGTAGGGTTACAGGTGCTTGCTTGTAAACGTCTTCTTTTTTAACCCTTTCTTGAAGGGGGGGATGGCTTTCACTGATGTGCTGTTTTTGTTCAACCTGGGCTGGGGGAGACTTGGGCGCCGGAGAATCTTCGAACAATCCAAATATCGTGACAAACAGCCAAAGAAGCGCAATCGTTCCTGCTATTGCCAACGCCATGTTTCCGGCAGCGAATTTCATGAACTCTTTATTTTTTGTATTATCATTGCCGTTTTTTTTAAAAAAAATCATGATATCTCCTCCAAATGCTACCTTAAATATATCAAACGACGCATTTTTTTCTTACGCTCCTTTTCTGAGCTTCCTGATATCCCCAACACGGATCGTCACATTTTTGGAATCAAAATATTCGATTAAAGGAATTACATATTTTCGGGATGCTCCGGTCATCTCCTTGAATTGGGGAGTTGTAATCTCTCCATGGGATATTATGAAGTTAACCAGCTTACTTTTCAACTCCTTTATGGCTTCGGAGTCAAAATAGAGATCCTCTTTGACTTTGACGATCAGTCCTTCACCAACAAGAAGCATGAGAACATCTTTGGCCTGTGCCGGTTTGATACCGATGCTTGCCTCCAGGTCTTTGAAATAGGGCGGCATCAGTCCTTTTTTATGATAAAGGCCAAGAATTTTTTCCCTTACATCCGTCTGGTCCACGCCAAGGGAAACCTTATGACCGGCAAGACGAACCGTATCTTCTTCCTGGACGATCTGTTTGCTTTTGATCATTTGAGTGATCATCTGGTTGAAGAGTTTTGAACCCAGGACGGACGGAAACTTTGACTTGAGTTCTTCTTTGGGCATACCGCTTTTCAGGGGGTTGATCCGGTGGTAATTTTCAAGATGATCGATCACCTCTTTTTTGAGTTTTTCAAAGGTATGACCGTGAATGTAAAGCCGGTTTTCCTTGTCCGTCTGAATGACGGTCTTTTGGGACAAAAGGGCCTGAAGGGCATTATCAAGCTTTTTTTCAGGAATGTTGGTCATTATTTTAAGGTCTGAAAAAGAAACCCCCTTATAACCGGCTTCATCAACAAAAAAGGAGATGATCGTATCCGGTTGGTTTGTGGTAAGATTTTGCAAGCCTTCAATAATTTCAGGTTTAAACCGTTTATGTTTGGGGGGAATCGGGTTTAATATCTGGCCGCCGGCAATGGTGCGTACCGGGGAATAACTCCGTACCACAAATCGGTCGTCCTTTACCGTCGTCACCGGGGAATCCAGGCGGAGCTGGGCCACGGTTGTTTCTCCCGGTAAAAGTTCGTCTCTGTCGAGCAATAAAAGGATTCCCTGTACTTCACTCGTTCCGGTATGGAACCGGAGTCTCGTACGGTTCTTTATGGGTTTTTCATTGCTGTTAAGGTAGCTTATGTTGACGTCGACCATGTAAGACAGTTTCAAGGTATCGGGCATTGCCACAACATCACCGCGATGAACGGATGTTTTTTCAAGGCCCTGAAAATTTATGGCGGTACGCATGCCGGCAAGTGCTTCATTGACGCTCTGGTTATGGACCTGTATGCCGCGAACTTTTGAGGTAACCAGGAAAGGATAGACCATGATGGTATCTCCAACCTGAACATGCCCGGAAATCAGGGTCCCTGTAATAACCGTACCAAATCCCTTCATACTGAAAACCCGGTCCACCGGAAGGCGAAAAATACCCGTAGAAAGCCGGTCGGGTATATCGGCGCACAATTTGTCAAGGGCCTCAATAAATTCGGGGATGCCTTTACCGGTCGCAGAGGATACGGGCAGCACCGGTGCATCTTCCAGAAAGGTGCCCCTGGTAAATTCGCCGACATCGTCCAAAACAAGCTCCAACCACTCTTCGTCTACCAGATCGATTTTGGTCAGTACGACAAAGCCGTGCTTTATATCCAGCAGGGAACATATCTCCATATGCTCCCGGGTCTGGGGCATTATCCCTTCATCAGCGGCAATAATCATGGCCACAATATCTATTCCGGTAGCCCCGGCAACCATATTTTTTACAAATTTTTCATGGCCCGGGACATCGACGATTCCAACCCGCTGTCCGCTCGGGAGGTCTATTGATGCAAATCCGAGTTCAATGGTAATGCCGCGGAGTTTTTCTTCCTTTAACCGGTCGGTATCAACGCCGGTAAGAGCCTTGATAAGACTTGTTTTCCCATGATCAATGTGTCCGGCAGTGCCCAGGATTATCTGTTTCAAATCAAATGTGCTCCTATTTTGATTTTCTGCGGCGCAGGTACTCTAAAAGATAGGCCATTCCGACCAGTGCAAAACCGAGTCCCATAACATAAACGATATGCGCATTGGGATAGAAAAAACGGGTGAGAATTACTGCAAAAACCGCTCCAAGAACAGCTCTGATTACAAAGATATTCAATTTGCTCACAAGAAAGTTCCTCTTTCTATATAATGAAATGTAATCTTTAATATAGAAGAAAGACTGGTCAATAGCAAGTTTTAAGAGGTTCAAAACAGGCAAAAAAATTTTTAACATGATCTGAATAAAATTGCTTGAAATCAATGAAACAATCTGATAAAAGTAATTTTTAACATATGGTGAGTGTAGCTCAGTTGGCAGAGCACTAGGTTGTGGTCCTGGGAGTCGAGGGTTCAAGTCCCTTCACTCACCCCATTTTTTTCAAACAGGCGCCCGTAGCTCAGCTGGATAGAGCGCCGGACTTCGAATCCGTAGGCCGCAGGTTCGAATCCTGCCGGGCGCGCCACGGCAGTCTTGATGTTTCAGCGAATTTTAGCTGGGGCCTTTTTTTGTTTCCGGTCCCGCTCCGGTCCTCTGTGAGAATTTCCTTGTTCCACCTGGGGAATCTGCCGTTTTGATCTGGCGAAAACCCCAGGCCCACGAAGTTCACATCAGCTTTTATTCAAATATTAAGATCCACAGTCAAAAATATTCGTATAGTCAGCTTGACATGTTGAATAAAGTAACTATTTTTGGGATACAAAATAAAGGCCCTTCCACGGTGGGCGGGTCAGTTTCGTTACTGAAGGAAAGTTCCATTTGTTAAAGTGGCACACCTGATGTTGGGAACGTATGAAAAAGAATAATTTTTAAAAGGAGTAGTCACGATGGCGAATGGAATTGTAAAATGGTTTAATGACAGCAAAGGTTTTGGATTTATTGAGCAGGAAGATGGCACGGATGTATTTGTCCATCATTCAGCCATTATTGCAACCGGTTTTAAGTCTCTCAAAGAAGGCGACCGAGTTACCTTTGACGTAGAACAGGGCCCAAAAGGTCCATCTGCAACCAATGTCACTGTTGTTTAGCTTTTAGCTTATTATTTCTGAGTTAAAAAAGGGCATTCTCTCGAATTATGAGGGAATGCCCTTTTTGTTTTGATAAAATATCTCCCCTTGACCGGTCTGGTTTTGCCCTTTCCACGTTTCGTAAAGAGAACGTGCTCTTTTGGGATATTCTTTTGATATCACACAATTCGTAAGGCTTGTGGTCTATAGCAGATATCAAAGACCTGGGTAATGTTGCTCTTCATGTGCAGCATTTAGCTGTCGGCTGCAAGAGCCTTGTTATATTTTTTAAAATATATTTTCTCCATCTTTTCATTGATTTCGTTGCTTAGCATGATGGTGGAAATGTCTCGAATGCTGCCAATCGAAAATTTCTGTGCTTCTCCGGAACCATCATAGCAGACCAATCTCCATTCGGACTGGTAAGCAAATCTTTTAAGTTTTCTGAACGGACCGACCTCTCCAGTATGTTCATCATCCACATATTCAACAAAACCGGTTCTGCCTTTGATACTTTGGCTCTTCAGATGTGAGGCTATTCTATCTATGAACTGCTGCGGGTTCGTCACCACAAGCGCGTAATCCCCAAATCGGAGGTTCCTTTCATCCACAGGAAAGCTTCCTGCAAATGGGCGCAATGCGTACATGCAGAAGATATTTATCTTCTCCTCTTCGAGTGGATGCATTCTCAGGGAATTCCGGGGACACCTTATTTAATTATTGACAAAAACCAGAGTATTTGACTTTGATAAAATCATGGCACGAATAGCAAGAGCAGTAGCGCCGGGAATCTTCCATCATGTAACATAGCGGGGAAACAGACGGCAGCAGACATTTTACAACGATGAAGATTACCAATCCTATCTGGAGTTAATGTCGGAATGGTGTATGAAGTTTCAAGTGGAGACTTGGGCCTATTGTTTTATGCAAACTACATTTACCTGATTGTCGTACCTGAAACGAAGGATGGCTTAAATCCGGCAATAGGTGAAGCGCACAGACGATACACAAGGCGGATCAACTTTCGTGAAGGATGGCGTGGGCATTTATGGCAGGGAAGCTTTTTATCTTTATATAATGGAAGAGAGTTATCTGCTGGCATGTACGAGATATGAGGAATTAAATCCGGTGCGGGCTGGTTTGGTAAAAAAACCTCAAGACTGGCCCTGGAGCAGTGCCGGGCCACATATGAAAGGCAAAGATGACATCCTTGTAAAAAACAAAGCCATTGCAGGAAATAGTTAATAAACCCTGGGAAAAGTTTTTAGCCTTTGATGTTCAAGAGCAGGAAATAGAGTTATTAAGAAAACACGAACGAACCGGTCGGCCTTTAGGAGCGGATTCTTTTATTGAAAAAATGGAACTTCTTTTGGATCGAAAACTCAAACCTCAAAAACCTGGACCCAAAAAGAAAGATAAGTAAGGTGTCCCCGGAATTCGGAATTCGGAATCCCTCCGGGCGCGCCACGGCCTTCTTGAGGTTTCAGTGAATTTTCGCCGAGCCCTTTTTTTGTTTCCGGTCCCGCTCCGGTTCTCGGTGGGAATTTCCTTGTTCCACTTGGGGAATCTGCTGTTTTGATCCGGTGAAAACACCAGGCCCACGAAGTTCACAGCAGCTTTTATTCAAATATTAAGATCCACAGTCAAAAATATTCGTATGGTCGGCTTGACATGTTTAATAAAGTAACTATCTTTGTGGAGTACAAAATAAAGGCCCTTCCACGGTGGGCGGGTCAGTTTCGTTACTGAAGGAAAGTTCCATTTGTTAAAGTGGCGCACCTGATGTTGGGAACCTATGAAAAAGAGTAATTTTTAAAAGGAGTATGTCACGATGGCGAATGGAATTGTAAAATGGTTTAATGACAGCAAAGGGTTTGGATTTATTGAGCAGGAAGATGGCGCGGATGTATTTGTCCATCATTCAGCCATTAATGCAACCGGTTTTAAGTCTCTCAAAGAAGGCGACCGAGTTACCTTTGACGTAGAACAGGGCCCAAAAGGTCCATCTGCAGCAAATGTCACTGTTGTTTAGCTTATAGCTTATATTTGTTTCTGAGTTAAAAAAGGGCATTCCCTCATAATTTGAGGGAATGCCCTTTTTGTTTTGGGTTTTATTACGTACCCGATAGTGTGGATGTATGCTTGCCTCTGGTGCCTGAACGCCGGGAAAGATTGCGAACGTCAAAATCAAATGGGACGGACCGCCGCTTCCGCCTGTTTGTCCTGGCGGGGGGAGCAGGGGGGGTCGGTCTCCCGGCTTTCGGTGTCCGCCTCTCTATCATTTCGTCTTTTCCTGAGGAAGCATCGTTATTAAAGCCGGATACGGTCTGCCGCGCCATTTTTTTGCCAAGAGATCGCTCGATAATCCGGATCATCCGGCTATCATCACGGACGGCAAAGGTGAAGGCTTCGCCGGTATGGTCAGCGCGGCCGGTGCGGCCGGTGCGGTGGGTATAGGTCTCGGCGGTATCGGGCATGTCATAGTTGATCACATGGGAGATTCCTGACACATCAATGCCACGGGAGGCGACATCCGTGGCCACCAGAATCTTGAACTTGCCGTGTCTGAAGCCGTCCAGCGCTTGTTGTCTTTTTTGCTGGGACAGGTTGCCCTGAAGCGAAGTCGCCCTGTAGCCGGCATTCTGCAACTGCTGGGCAAGTTTTTTCGCCCTATGTTTGGTTCTGGTAAAAACCAGCGTGGCCGTCATTTCCGTCTGCTCCATTATTTTTTTCAGCAGTGCGGTCTTGCGCTGTTGCTCGACCGGGAAAAGCCTATGGGATATCGTGGGCGCCGGCAGCGTGTGATTGATCTGAACGGTTGCCGGGTTATTCAGGATATTTTTTGCCAGATGGCGGATTTCTTTGGGCATGGTGGCGGAAAAAATGAGCGTCTGCCGCTGCTTCGGCAGATACTTCAGTATCCGACGGATATCCGGCAGAAAGCCCTTATCGAACATGTGATCGGCTTCATCCAGAACCAGCAGTTCGATTTTTTCCAGATTAATCGCCCGATCACCAATGTGATCGAGTAAACGCCCGGGACAGGCGACTACGATTTCCACCCCTTGCCGGATCTTTTTGGTCTGGCCTTGCTTGCTAACCCCACCATAAACGACGACACTGCGCAGGTCGGTTTTGCCGGCCATCTTGCCAATGTAGTCATGGATCTGCTCGGCCAGTTCCCGGGTCGGGGCAATAATCAGGGCTCGTACTCTCTTCCGGGGACCATCCAGGAGACGCTGCAGGATGGGGAGCACAAAGGCTGCTGTTTTACCGGTTCCGGTCTGCGCGAGTCCAAGGATATCGCGTCCTTCAAGAGCCGGCGGAATCGCCTGTCGTTGTATGGGGGTGGGGGAAGGATAACCGCAGGCTTGTATGGCGGCGGCAATCTGAGAATGAAAATTAAAAGATGTGAAACTCATTGAAACTCCTATATGTTAAATGATGATGCATTCGTAAAAAGTCGGGGATTAAAAATTTGACCACTATGATTGGTGATAGTAAAGAAGTTGAAACACAATATATTGTATCTTGTTTTTTCGGCGAACTTTTTACGAGATCATCAAATAATGGTGTGAGAGTGTTGTTATCCAGGGTTCGTTTTCTGATTCGCGGAACTCTGACAAGGTTTCTGGGATGTTTTCCTGTTTTCAGGTTTTTATAATATTGGCCTTCAGGCCGTAAAACCCAATCCTTTAGGTTTGGGATATAAGTTTTTGCTTTAGCATTTTGTTTGTACTTTTCAGCCTATGCATCTTGAAAAGTACCCGATTGAGATCAGCAGCACAGGACTTTT
>JAUUWG010000074.1 GCA_030589165.1 Desulfobacterales bacterium | reverse complement strand
CTGGTCCAGAGGGCCAGGCTTTTGGCTTGCTACCCCCATAGGGGGATTAACCGCAAGCTAAGGAATTTTATCTTATTTTATGGCAGAGCCTCTGGCTCTGACCTGGCCCTGAGGACCAGGTTTTCTATATTCAAATAAATTTTGCCCTGACACGGAAATCAGGCAAAAGAAGATCTTATACAAAGTTCTCGGACTAATTCTATACTCTTTGTGT
Organism: Desulfobacterales bacterium; assembly: GCA_030589165.1. GTDB lineage: Bacteria > Desulfobacterota > Desulfobacteria > Desulfobacterales > JAFDHS01 > JAFDHS01. Next base: position 9,857 of record JAUUWG010000074.1, on the reverse strand, counting down.
CTTCGGGCCTTTGTGGCAAGATACCTGAGTAGTTACTATCTGTTAACCTTAGCCCACAAAGGACGCCTTATGAAAACGACTACAATTCCCACACTGTTTTTTTGCTGTTTCTTTCTTCTTGTGTGTACTTGCGTAGCCCATGCCGAAGATGATACTGCCGGTGTATTGAAAAGCAATAAAGATAAAGTCAGCTATGTCATCGGGACCGATATAGGCAAATCATTGATACATATCAAAGATGAGATTAATTTCGATATTCTGACAAAAGGTATTAACGACCAGTTCCATGGAAAGACACTGCTGGTGCCCCAAAAAGAAGCCCGGACAGTCATGACTGAGTTTTCGATGAAAATGAAAATGAAAAAGGCCGAACAAAACAGATTAGCTGGAGAAAAGAATCTGGAGGAGGGGAAAATTTTTCTGGAAAAGAATAAAAAGGAAAAAGGTATTGTAACAACGGAAAGCGGTTTACAGTATTTAGTTCTGAAACAGGGTAAGGGCCCTAAACCGACCAAAACCGATAAAGTTCAAGTACATTACAAAGGGACCACTATTGATGGAACCGAATTTGACAGTTCCTACAAACGGGGCAAACCAACGTCATTTCCGGTTACTGGTGTTATTAAAGGCTGGACCGAAGCGCTTTTACTCATGAACGTGGGGAGCAAATATAAGCTTTTCATACCCTCTGAGCTTGCCTATGGTCAAAGAGGTGCAGGTCCAAAGATCGGTCCGAATGCCGTACTGATTTTTGAGGTTGAGCTTCTTGATATTCTGAAATAACAAGGTCACCAAACGATAGGGGCATTGCACGGTCGGCAAAGACGAACCTCGCTGCTAACCGTTCTCGGTGCTCCGAATTTTATAAAATTCAGTAAAAATATGGTTGCAGGCGTAATTCACGTAGCAGGCATTATCGATCAAGCGGAAGCCGACATGCTCGTCAGATGCGGAGTCGAGCACCTCGGCTTTCCGTTCGAGCTTGCCAAGCACAAAGAAGACCTGACCAAAGAGAAAGCGGCAAAGATCATCAGTTCGCTCAAACCTGGCGTAACAGCCCTGCTGATCAGCTATCTGTCCGGAGCGAAAGAGATCATAGCACTGTGCAGGAAGTTGGGCGTGTTGTATGTGCAGCTTCACGGCGATATTTCAGCGAAAGAGCTTGCCGGACTGAATACGCTGTGGCCGGCACTCAGGATCATCAAAAGCCTGGTCGTACGGGCAAACAACCTGGCCGAACTCGAACGGCAAATTAAAACCACGGTGCCCTATGTCGACGGATACATCACGGACACCTTTGACCCACGGACCGGTGCCACCGGAGCCACAGGCAAGACCCATGACTGGACGGTAAGCCGCAGACTGGTGGAGCTCTCACCGCATCCGGTGATTCTGGCGGGCGGACTCACCCCCGGCAACGTGCGGGAAGCGATCCGGCAGGTTCGACCGGCGGGGGTAGACGTGCATACCGGCATCGAAGGTCTGGATGGTCGAAAAAATCGGTCGCTGACGTTGGATTTTATTACCGAGGCAAAGGCGGGTTTTGCAGAACTCCGGTGAATGGCAAACCGGTTCCGTATAGAAAGGCCATGAAATTTAAGTTCGAAAAAAAATGGCTTTCAATGGGGTCCGGTCATTTGGAAATCATACACGTCCGGACGGAAACACCGCGGGCAATCGTTTTTGCTCCGCCTTTGATTGGTGGCAACCTGTCCCAGCAGGTCCGTTATTTCCGCAGTCTGATTTCATGCGGATACGATCTTATAACCTTTACCTATAACGGTCACGGCAAATCACAAGGCAAGTTTTCTCTAGGTGCCACCCTGAAAGACACCGTTTTTGTGCTGGACCACACATGCAGACTTGCTGAAAGTGAAAATCTGCCGATTTTCGGCATCGGTTCCTGCGCAGCAGCCCTACCCTTGCTTTACGGAGCCGGCCGGAGGCCTATGGCATTTTCAAGATTAGTACTCATTAATGCCATCAGTCAAATTCGTTTATCCTCCATTTTCAAATCCTTTTTTGCATACTATCGTATAATCTTCCGGCATCAAAATAAACGATACAACATGATGGATGCGCTGAGAAGCTACTGGGATTTTATGCTTCCGGAAGTTTCCAGACACAAAGGAGCATTCGGCGAGCTGGCATTGAAGCGAACAAAACCGTTGAAAATTTTCCATGAGACCCTCGCATGGAATCCTTTGGATAAACTGCGCCTGAATGACTTACCGGTGCTATGCCTGTATAGTCGTGACGACAGAATTTTAAAGCTGTATGAAGCACTTTCCGAATCCCATTACAGGGCCAAAATTAAACGCATTTGCCCTCAGGTCCGGTTCAGTCCCCTGGAAGGCGACCATTTCCTTTCCCAACCGGATGTCCGGTGCAAAGCCCTCAAATGCATTTTGACCTTTTTCAGGCAGGCATCGGAGTAATCTCTCGATTTTGAACGTTTTAGCTGAAAAATTGACAAGAATGAATGCATTTGCTAATTTTCGATCATGCCGAAACAAAGCTGTATAAACAGCCCAAACACAATGAATCACATCCTCATCAAAAAAAGAAGTATATTTGAATATCAGAAAACAGAACGTTATTTTGTCCAGATTGCCGAAGGATTTGAAGCCCTTGCCGTAAAGGAACTTGAAACCCTTGGAGCAAAGCGGATCAAACCGGGATTTCGCGGCATCCATTTTTCTGCAGACCGGGCGGTTTTGTATGGCATCAACTATAAAGCCCGACTTGTTACAAGGGTTCTGGCCCCTCTGGTATCATTTGAATGCCGCAGCCGCGACGATCTTTACCGGGCCGGAGGCAGCATCGACTGGACGGCATTTTTTTCTGTTCGTAACACGTTCGGGATATTTGCCAATGTTTCGGGCAACAGCAATATAAGGCATTCAAAGTTTGCTGCCCTGTGCCTGAAAGATGCTGTAGCGGATTTTTTCAGGAACAAATTCGGCAAACGACCGAATGTAGACAGGATAAACCCGGATGTCTGGCTGAACCTTCATATTGAAAACAGCAGGGCAACCATCAGTTTTGATACTTCCGGCGGCTCTCTGCATCGCCGCGGCTACCGGCGCGAAACCGTGGAAGCCCCCATGCAGGAAACCCTTGCCGCAGCCATGGTGGCGCTTTCCGGCTGGAAAGGTGAAAAACCGCTCTATGATCCCATGTGCGGTTCCGGAACCCTTCTTTGTGAAGCTCTGATGAAAATCTGCAGGATACCTGCAGGCTTTTTGAAAAAAAACTTTGGTTTTTGTTTTCTGCCCGATTTCAACAAAGGCCTTTGGGAAAGTATAAAAAAAAGGGCGGATGAAAAAATCAGACCCCTTCCCTCAGAACTTATAGCAGGGAGTGATATCGAGCGAATGGCCGTAAAGGCCGCTAAAACCAATTGCCGCATTCTTCCCGGCGGCGAGATGATTAAAATTTGGCGAAAGGACTTTAAAGATATTTCCAACCTTGAAAATAAAGTCATCCTGTGCAATCCGCCCTATGGCATCCGTTTAAAAAAAGAGGAGGATCTCGGAGAATTTTACAAAAATTTCGGCGATTTTTTAAAACAGCACTGCAAAGGATCACAGGCCTACATTTACTTTGGCAACCGGGAAATGTTAAAAAGGATCGGCCTTAAACCGGCTTGGAAAAAACCGATAAGAAACGCCGGTCTGGATGGAAGAGTAGCAAAATATGAACTGTATTGAGACCCGAAAAAGGATTGAACCATGGCGCTGATCGGTATGCGGGACGTGTGCTGGGGATTTGCTGATCCCCCTTTGCTTGAGAACATAACGCTTCAGATCGAAAAAGGGGAGCGTGTCTGCCTGATCGGTCGCAACGGTGTGGGAAAGTCCACCATGCTGAAGCTCTTCGGAGGAAAAATTCTTCCTGACAGCGGTGATATCTGGCGGCAGCAGGGAATCACCGTTGCAGCTCTGGAACAGGATGTCCCTCCGGGATTTGACGGAACGATTTTCGACGTGGTTGCCGAAGGCCTCGGTAAAAAAGGCAAGGCCCTGGCCGAATACAACCGGATTTGCAAAACACCTGAAGCCATGGGCACTCCCGAGCTTGCAAAAAGACGGGATGAGCTGCAGCACATGCTGGACTCCGGTGGCGGATGGGATCTTTTACGGCAGATCGAAAGCGTTCTGTCCCGAATCCGGCTTGATCCTGAAAAAAAATTCGCCGACCTTTCAGCAGGAATGAAACGGCAAACGCTTTTCACCCGTGCCCTTGCCCTGGAACCGGACCTGCTCCTGCTGGACGAACCCACCAACCATCTTGACATCGATTCCATCATCTGGATGGAAGAATTTATCCTGCGCCATGTAAAGACCCTGCTCTTTATCACCCATGATCATGCTTTTCTTAAAAAAATCGCCAACAGGATCATGGAACTGGATCGGGGCCGCCTTGTTTCCTATGACTGTGACTATGATACCTATTTAAAACGAAGAGAGGCAGCCTTTGAAGCAGAAGAAAGACAAAACAGGGTATTTGACAAAAAGTTATCTCAAGAAGAGGTTTGGATCAGACAGAGCACCAAGGCTCGCCGAACTCGAAACGAGGGGCGCGTCAGGGCCCTGAAAAAAATGCGTGAAGCTTGTCGGGCACGCCGCAGTAAAACCGGAAATGTCAGGTTGCAGATTCAGGAGGCGGAAAGGACCGGAAAGCTTGTTGTCGAGGCAAAAGATATCTGCTTTTCCCATGGAGAAAACCCTATTGTCCGGAATTTTTCCACTGTCATCATGCGTGGGGAAAAGCTGGGCATCATCGGTCCCAATGGTGTGGGCAAGACCACACTGCTGAAGATCCTTTTAAAAGAAATCACCCCTGACACAGGCTCTGTCCGTCACGGCACGAATCTTCAGGTAGTCTATTTCGACCAGCTCCGGGCACAGCTCGAAGAGCAGAAAACCGTCCAGGAAAATATCGCCGAAGGAAACGATTTTATCGTCTTTAACGATCAAAGGCGCCATGTGATAAGCTATCTTCAGGATTTTCTCTTTTCACCGGAAAGGTGCCGTACGCCGGTATATGTTCTTTCAGGCGGAGAAAAAAACCGGTTGATGCTGGCCAAGCTTTTCACAAAGCCGGCCAATGTTCTTGTGCTGGACGAGCCCACCAACGATCTTGATGCGGAAACCCTGGAACTTTTAGAGGAGCTTCTTTTCGATTACAAGGGAACCCTCTTGCTGGTAAGCCATGACCGGGCTTTTTTAAACAATGTGGTCACAAGTACCATCGCCTTTGAAAGCAAAGGACAGGTGGCCGAATACGCCGGTGGATACGATGACTGGTTGATGCAAAGGCCCAAGCCGGAACAGGATCCTCTGCCTGAAAAAAAATCCCGCCCTAAAAACAAACAAAAGCCCATGGCCCATAAAAAACGGAAACTGGGCTATATGGAAAAACGGGAACTTGAAGACCTGCCCCAAACGATCGACACCCTGGAAGCAGAGCAAAAAGAGCTGTATGAGGCCATGTCCGATCCCTTGTTTTACAAAAAGGAAAAAGTAAAGATCGCCGCAGTGAAAACACGTCTCGATGAAGTGGAACATGAAATCGAGACAGCATACCTTCGCTGGGAAGAACTTGAAGGTATCGAAGAAGAATAGATTGACAAAGATTTTAATGTGGTTAAAGTCAATGATACACACTCTCCACTCTATTTATAAAGAGAAGGCTTTGAAACAGCTTTTCCCGAAAAAGATTAAAAAGAGGTTTTTTAGTGAGCACGAATCATAAAAAGGAAGTCGACCGACGCCGTACCTTCGGCATAATAAGCCACCCTGATGCAGGGAAAACTACCCTGACCGAGAAACTGCTGCTGTTTGGCGGAGCGATTCAACTGGCCGGTGCCGTCAAGGCACGTAAAGCCGACCGCCATGCCACCAGCGACTGGATGTCCATTGAAAGGGATCGCGGTATCTCCGTCACGACGTCGGTCATGAAATTCAATTACCGTGACTTTGAGGTCAATCTGCTCGATACCCCAGGTCACCAGGACTTTTCCGAGGATACCTACCGTGTGCTCACCGCAGTGGACAGCGCCCTGATGGTTATCGACAGCGGCAAGGGGGTGGAGCCCCAGACCGAGAAATTGATGGAAGTCTGCCGAATGCGCAACACCCCGATCATCACCTTTATCAACAAACTCGACCGCGACGGTATGGAACCATTGGACCTTCTTGCCGATATCGAAAACAAACTACAGGTTGAGTGCACGCCCCTCTCCTGGCCCATCGGTATGGGCAAAAGGTTTAAAGGGATTTATAACCTGTACCGCAGCGAGCTTCACCTTTTCACTCCCGGCCGGGAAACCCGTAACCAGGAGGGAATTGTCATCACCGATATCTCCGATCCCAAGCTGGACGAGTTTTTAGGCAGCCAGGCCGACGAGCTTCGCGAGGACATCGAATTACTTGAAGGGGCGGCCAACCCCTTTGAGCATGAACACTATTTAAAAGGAAATCAGACCCCTGTCTTCTTCGGCAGCGCCATTAACAACTTCGGCATCAAGGAGTTGCTCGACGCATTTGTGGAAATGGCGCCCTCTCCCAGCCCCAGGCCGACCACATCCAGGGAAGTTTCTCCCTACGAAACCGATTTTTCCGGATTTACATTTAAAATTCAGGCCAATATGAACCCGGCCCACCGTGACCGCATCGCCTTTTTTCGAATCTGTTCAGGAAAATTCACACGGGGAATGAAGGTCAGCCACCATCGAATAGGCAAGGAAGTAACCCTGGCCAATGCCACCATCTTCATGGCCCAGGACAGGGCCAACGTTGAGGAAGCCTATCCCGGCGACATCATCGGCATTCACAACCACGGAACCATCAAAATCGGTGATACGTTCACCGATAAAGAGAACTTGAAGTTCACCGGCATTCCCAACTTCGCGCCGGAACATTTCCGACGGGTTCGCCTTAAAAATCCGCTCAAACTCAAACAACTTCAAAAAGGTTTGACACAACTCTCCGAAGAGGGTGCGGTACAGGTCTTCCGACCGCTCATTGGGAGTGAATATATTCTAGGAGCGGTAGGGGTGTTGCAGTTCGACGTGACCATGGCGCGCTTAAAGGCCGAATACTGGGTGGACGCGCTCTACGAGCCTGTTCAGTATACCACGGCGCGATGGATCAGTTGTGATGACAAAAAAAAGCTGAAAGAATTCGAAAAAAAGAACCAGGCCTACCTGGCCCGCGACGCCGAAGAACATCTGACATACCTGGCCCCAAGCGAATGGGAACTCGGTTATGTAATGGAACAATGGCCGGAAATCGCTTTCCACAAAACAAGGGAGCACAACTGAAAAAGAATCAGGGAAAAGGAGTTTGATTATGGCAACAGAGAGCTTTGACGGTATATTCACCCAGGATGTTTTTAAAAAGTTATTTCCGGAAGACCGGGCGGACCGGTTTTTTGACGCGCTTTTCGGAGACGCGGAAGAAGGCGCTTACGATATAAGCCTTGAATTTAAAGGACAGAGCCAAAACAAACTGGAGTTCGAGTTTCACTTAAAGCAGAGACCGGGCAAATGTCTGGCCTGTAATCTCACCTACGGACTGCCCCAGGTGTTTTCACGCCATCCCATTCTCAATGTCAACGGCCTGGTTCAGGAAATCGACAAGCTGCTGAACGGACGAGCCAAATGCACGGACTGGAAATTAAGCAGCACCCGGGAAATATCCCGTAAACTTCATGTTATTCCATTAATCGTTTCTCTTGAAGCCGGGGAAAGTGCCTGAAATGAGATAGAGTTAAGCGTTAGGGACTCGGCACAAATAAAGTGTCTCAGATAGTGCTCATGTTCAGGTTAGATTTATTCGATCTGAAATCTAATCGCCACAGGAATAGCTGTTCTATTTCGAGGACGATTTGATTGAAGATCGGATAAAGATGGCCTGAAGAGGAGATGCTAAATGGGATAGTTTATTTTTGCTGAGTCCCTTAGTAGTCTTGAATTTTATCCTCGTTCCCACAACTCCTGCGTGGGAGCGAGAAAACCCGAGTAATTTTGTCTTTTACCCGCTACGAACCAAGAAGCTCCCTTCTCAGCAAATCAAGGGCGGTCATGGCAAAAATTCTTTTGTTCATCAGCCTTGTGGCAAATGACAGATTAAACCGATGTCCTTTTGAACCGTTGGGCGTGGCAATCCCGACAAACAAAGTCCCCACGGGTTTATCATCCGTCCCGCCTCCGGGGCCGGCTATGCCGCTTGTGGAGATACCGTAGGTCGCCCCGGCAACACGCCGTGCCCCTTGGGCCATTTCTATTGCGGTTCTTTCATGCACCGCTCCGTATTGCTTTATTGTATCGGGTGACACGCCAAGGACATCGATCTTGGCCTGATTGGAATAGGTCACACCGGAAAAAAGAAAATATTCGGAACTGCCCGGTACATTGGTAAACCAGTTTGATATCAGCCCGCCGGTACAACTTTCAGCCACGGCTATCGCGGCTTTTTTGCGACAAAGGAGACGTCCGACCTCGGCTTCCATGGAACTGCCGTCAACAGAAAACGTCCATTCCCCTACCCTTTCCAATGTCCATGCTAACGCCTCGTCAATACGTTTATCAAGCTCGCTTTCATTTTCACCGCGGGCATAAAGTTTTACATAAATTTCCGGAAACCTGGCGCGCAGCCCGAGTTTTATTTGTGAAAACCTGTCCGACAGACCGACAAGCCGTTCATTTACTGCAGACTCGGATAAGCCGAAAAGGGATATGGTTTTTACCATACTGAACCTTCTGCCATTTCCATAACATTTCTCTATATACGGCAAGACCGCTTGTGAAAGCATATGCCGCATTTCAAAAGGAACACCCGGCAGAAAAAAAAATACACACCCGTCTATTTTGAGCATAAAGCCAGGAGCTGTTCCTACGGGATTGACAAGGCAGTCGGCTCCTTTGGGCAGCATGGCCTGCTTGTTGTCGGAAAGCGTCATCGGCCGCTTTCGTGTTTTAAAATAATTATCAATGGAACCCATGGCTGTTGGATCAAAAACAAGCTCAACGCCTGCGGCCCTTGCAGCCGCCTCTGCAGAAAGATCATCAATCGTGGGCCCCAGCCCCCCGGTTACGACGGCAACATCAGCACGGCCCGCGATCTCTTTAAGGACGGAAACAAGCATATGCATATCATCTCCGACACAACTCTGCCGGACGACTTGTGCGCCTGTTTCCTCAAGCTTTTGGGCAATATGGGCCGAGTTGCCGTCCATAACATTACCCGAAAGGATTTCATCCCCTGTGGATAGAATTTCAGCCGTCATAGTCATAATATTTTTTCCCATATATTTTATTTTATCACCAAGCGCCAGTTTCAATCCATAGGTTACAAACATGGGCCCTGTCAAGAGATGGTTTTGCGTGTAAAAAAACGGCTTGACAATCACAAATAAAGATGTAATTTATTAGAGAGACAAAGGATCAAAGGATAAAATAATGAACGTAAACGAACTCAAAAAAATTAAAGACAACGAATATACATGCTGGTGGTGGCAGACCTATAGTAAAGGGCTTGCCATCGGGACTTAATCAGCTTAATTTACCAGATATAAATTTAAAGACCGTGGGCAGCCGGCCGCCCACGGTCTTTTTTTTGAACTTCAAAAGGGCCGTGGAAATTTCCACGGCCTTTTTTATTTAGGGACTCGGAAAAAATAAAGTCTTCCAGATAGCGCTCATGTTTAGGTCAGATTTATTCGATCCGAAATCTAATCGCCACAGGAATAGTCGTTCTATTTCGAGGACGATTTGATTGAGGATCGGATAAAGATGGCCTGAAGAGGAGATGCTAAATGGGATAATTTGTTTGTTCCGAGTCCCTTAA
>JAUUWG010000127.1 GCA_030589165.1 Desulfobacterales bacterium | reverse complement strand
GCTTGTTGAGAAGATATGTAAAAACGAGAAGGTAAGCGTTGAAGCATTAAGAGCAGGAAGCAGGAGGCAGAACGTTTCAAAGGTCAGGGCCCAATTGGCAAAGAAACTTGTGGAAGAGCGCGGGTTTTTACTAGTGGAAGCCGGCCGTCATTTAGGCGTATCACCATCTGCGGTTGCTAAAATTCTCAGCAGGCAAGATGAATAGAAATACAGACAGTCAAAGACGTGCCCTAATTTCCTCTTATCCCCCATTAACCCGGAATGTTATTTCCCTTTTGTTTGCCTATCTTCCCGGAGCAGGAGATAACCCGCTGGTCACCGATCGAATTCGGGAAGGCAGCAGCCGGGGGTGTTCCTTAACCGTGCCCTCCAGCGCAATGGCCGCGGCATTTTTTTCATAGAAAGAAGCGGGCTCGTATGTCCAGCCCCGAGCCAGACGTTTTTCTTCTTTTTTCAGCGTCACGTACAGAAAGCGGCCTATCAGCGTCGCCGCAACCCGGGTCTTCAGACCGAATTCCTTATAAAGACTATCGAGCAGGGCATCCATTTTGGCTTTGATCGGCGCATTTTTCCGGTAATACTTTCGCATGGCCCAGACCGCACCGGCATGGCGGGTTTTAAGGATATTCACTTTGCCGGAAAACCGTCCGCGGATGCGTTTGTCCGGATGATTTTTATATTTCTGCCATCCGTTCAAGGTGACCCGGATCAAACGGGCCAGGCTGGGTCCGTTCACCTCAAAATCCTTTCTGAAAGCATCCAGCAAGAACTGTTCCTCCTCACCGTCATGGATGTGCCGGTGATGATAATTAAAGCGGTACTGTCCGTGGGCATCGGCTACCGGAAACACGGATTCAGGAATTAATGTGCCTTCTTTCCGATGATGCTCGAAAAGGGGCGTTCCCGCCACCGGTGTATAAAGCATGAACTGATGGAAAACGGTGTCATGGTTGATCGCGTAATCGATGACGCGGTCGATGTTCTCGGGGGTGTGATGTTCCAGCCCGATAATCGAAGACCCCAGCACACGGATCCCGTGAGACTGCAATTTCTTAATCAGAAGGTGAGTGTCTATGTTGCGCAGCTTCGCATATTGGCTGTTTTCGCCTTCAAGTCCCATCCAGACCCAGGAAATCCCCAGCCCGACTAACTGCTCGATAGAATACGACTTGATGACGCGGGCAGAACTGAACACGTACAGGGACCAGCTTTTGTTATTTTTTTCCATCAATTCGAGAAGCCGAAGGGCCCTTTGCCGGTTAAAAAGAAAATTCTCATCCATCACAAAGAAGGAGCGCACTTTGAGTTTGGATTCAAGCTGGCACATGATGGCGAACAGTTCGTCGCCGGTTTTGTAAAAATCAACCGCTTTCCCCTTGCCGCCGAACATGGCGGATGTGGAACAGAAATTACAACCCAGCGGGCAGCCCACCGAAGGGATCAGCATGGCCGCCGTTGAACCGGGCGGGTCGCGAAAGGTTACCCCCATACTGCGGGTACCAAAACCGGAATAGACCAGTGGATGCCTTACCGGGGCCTTTACATCCTGTCCGAGAAAGGTCCGGAACCATCTGACACCGTCGCCTTTGACGATGTGATCCGCGTCAATAATTTCTGGGAGATCCGGTTTGTTGGCGAGGTGCCCGCCGATAACAAGGATTGCGCGCGGCTGATATTTTCTGACCAGCGCGCACATCTTTTTTACTTTTAACGTATTGGTCAATATCGCGCTGATCCCCACCACGTCATAAGAATGGGTTTTTATCTCCTCTATGAACCGGTCAAGAGAAGGAAAGTCCAAAAGGGTGCAGGGCGCATCGATATTTGCCTGCAGCAACATTAAACCGAAAGAGCGATGAAACATGCGCAGGGAAAAGCCTCCCTGTACCCGCGTGACCTGGTTTTGATACAGCTCCATCGGGTTGGATGCCCGGCTGCCGTATTCATCGTCCTGTGCGTAGGGCCCGAAAACGGCGCTCAATAAAATTCTTGTCTTTTTCCCAAGTGGATGTACCGGTGGGGATGTCACTGTCATCATATCTCTCCCGTGCAGCATTCAGCCGAATCCGGCCAAATGGGTATTGTCGTTTTTTGCTGTTGAATTCAGCTGCCCAATCTTATAATAGAATACGGATAGGAAGGAAAGGCCGAGAGCGGCGTTTTACAAAAGTTTTACAAAGGTTTCCGTATGTTAAAGTTCACGGCAAAGGATTAGACTGGTGGGACAGTCCAAGTATAAATGGTTTCTTCACCCGATGATGATCTTTATCTCATCGATACTGGCCATGGCCCTGTCGCTGATCCTTTACATCTACTGGTACGTCGAGGTCAGTACCGGGCTCAAAGGCGTCATTCAAAAAGCCAGCATCGACCCCGGCCAGATCCTGGCTCCGCAGACATGGGTGGTGATCCTGGTCCTTTCCATCCTCGTCGGCATCATTATGGCCGGAATATTTACAATCTTCGTTTACAACCATAAGACCCTGCAGCTCTATCGACTCCAGCGAAACTTTATCAACAATTTTACACATGAACTCAAAACGCCGGTAACCTCACTAAAGCTGTATCTGGAGACGTTTCAAAAATATGACCTCTCCCGGGATGACCGGCTGAAATATATCGATTATATGATCCGTGATGCCGATCGCCTGTCCGGAACCACTACCCGCATGTTGAATCTTGCCAGATTCGAGAGTAAAACGTTCAAAGGAGAATTCGCTACCCGCGACCTGGTTCTGGTCACCAAAGAATTTTTGAGAAAAAACGGACATATCTTTACCAATTGTAACATCCGCTTGCATAATCCTACCGAACGCGCCTTTGAGTATCGAATCGATCTGTCCCTGTTTGAAATGCTGCTGATGAATCTTCTAACCAACGCCATCAAGTACAATGAGTCAACGGTACCCGAGGTGGATATTACCTTTGAGCCCAAAGGACTGAAACTGCATATCTGTTTCAAAGACAATGGAATCGGATTACAAAAATTCGAAATCAAAAAGATTTTCAAAAAATTTTATCAAATCGGGCGTTCGGACAACATGACGGCCAAGGGCACCGGTCTGGGTTTATATCTGGTAGACAGCATCGTTCGAATGCACAGAGGCAAGGTCATGGCCGATAACCGGGAGGACGGCGGCGGTTCCGTGTTTACCGTAACCCTACCGCTCAGGCCTGCGACCATTCTACGATGAAATAAAGAGGGGACAGACCGTGAAACAACGGATCCTATTGATCGAAGATGAGGTGCATATCGCCGAGGGACTGAAATTAAACCTCGAGCTGAAAGGATATCATGTGCGAATCTCACCCGACGGAGTTAGCGGCCTGCAGGACTGGAAAGACTGGAAACCCGATTTGATTGTGCTGGATATCATGCTCCCCGGCATTGACGGCTTTTCCGTGCTGCGCAACATCCGTCTCGATGACGATCTCGTTCCGATTCTGATACTGTCCGCCAAAGGAGATTCCGAGGACAAGGTCAAGGGGTTTTGCTGCGGAGTGGACGACTACCTTGCCAAACCGTTCAACCTGGAAGAGTTTCTGCTGCGGGTGAAGCGACTTTTGCTCCGGGCCGCCCGCCAGGACAGAAGCGATGCCTTAAAAGAATCCGACCCGACATCACAGGACCCGATCTATCGGTTCGGCAGCAACCGCATCGATTTTGACAGCCTGACGGCCTATGGACAACCCGGTAAAATACGATTGACCGAACAGGAAGTGAAGCTTCTAAAGCTTTTCATTTCCAACCGCGGCAAGCCCGTTTCGCGAAGTCAAATTCTCGAAATCGGCTGGGGGTACCCCCGCGGCATGAAAACCCGAACAGTGGACAATTTTATCGTACGCTTTCGAAAATATTTTGAGGACAACCCCCAAAAACCGGTTTTTTTTAAAAGCCTGCGTTCGGTGGGTTATGTGTTTGACCATGAAAGCGAGTCAAAAGAAAAAACCGGTTAAGATATCTGCGCTTCAAGTTCCCGGGCCGGCGAAATGGCCGGATAATATTTTATTTTACCGATGTAAACTAAAAAAAAGAGAAAGAACAAATGCCGATTGATCTTGAAAAGTTTAAAATTGCTTATGAAAAATGGGTCGAGGAAAGCCTGCCGGAATTTCAGGCCAGCAACGAAATATTTAAGACCTACCCCTTGATTGTCTCTGATGATGCACCCTGGACCCCGTACAAAGGGGAATCCTCCGAGCAGACGTTTGCTTTGGTCACCAGCGGCGGACTCAGGATAAACCCTTCGGCAAGCTCAGAGTAAACCTTTCTGGCTTCGACTCCGGTCTTTTCAGACCTCCGCTCAGGGCTAGCTTTTTTGTGCACCACACAGAAATATTCAACATCAAGAACTAATCCTATTCTCTCGAAAAAGAATAGTCAATTAATCATGCCTGACCCCGGGCACCGGTTCTCCTAACAGAGGGGCTTCGCTGGGTGGCGTATGAGCTTGCCATCACCAGGGCATCTTCCGCCTTCCGGGGGAGCTTGACAAGGATGAAATAGGAATCAGGATATAGG
>JAUUWG010000178.1 GCA_030589165.1 Desulfobacterales bacterium | reverse complement strand
GGCTGCCTTTTGAAAAGCTTAAACATAAAGATCTGTATCGACTCCGGATCTACTGGCCTGGCGGCCAGGGGGATCGCATTCCGGCCTATGCCAGGAGGGTAGTTCAGGATCCAGATACTTTGATTTTTAATGCACAGGTCTGGTCGCCGCCTGAACCTTATCAGTGGAAGCATAATGATTTTCGTTGTCCTGAGGGACCTTTGTTCGTTTACGAAGCCCATGTGGGAATGGCCCAGGAAGAGGAAAAGATCGGTTCGTACCAGGAGTTCACAGACCGGGTACTACCGAGGATTGTGGCTTCCGGCTATAACACCCTTCAATTAATGGCGATTCAGGAGCACCCTTATTACGGTTCATTCGGTTATCAGGTTTCAAGTTTTTTTGCAGCATCATCACGGTTCGGAACACCGGAGGAGTTGAAGACGTTGATCGATACCGCTCACCGTGACGGGCTTTCTGTGACAATGGATCTGGTTCATTCCCATGCCGTATCAAACGAAACAGAAGCATTGAGCCGATTTGACGGAACCCTTTATCAGTACTTTCACCATGGGCCGCGTGGATTGCACGATGCCTGGGATTCCAGATGTTTTGACTATGGAAAGCATCAGGTTCTTCATTTTCTCCTTTCCAACTGTCGTTTCTGGCTTGATGAATACCATTTTGACGGTTTCAGATTAGATGGCATTACCAGCATGCTCTATCATCACCATGGACTGGGAACGGCTTTTACTTCCTATGACTGTTATTTTGATGACAGTGTGGACGAAGACGCCCTCACTTACCTGGCCCTTGCCAACCGGGTTATCCACGATGTTCGTGATGACGCGTTGACTATTGCAGAGGATATCAGCGGCATGCCCGGTCTTGCCGCCGGGTTTTCTGAAGGCGGATTCGGCTTTGACTATCGATTTGCCATGGGTGTTCCTGATTTCTGGATTCGCCTTACCAAGGAAATGCAGGATGAAGACTGGCCCATAGGAAACATATGGCATGAACTAACCAACCGCAGACAAGACGAAAAAACCATAAGCTACGCTGAATCCCACGATCAGGCTCTTGTTGGTGATAAATCTTTAATCTTTAGGCTTATCGGTTCAGACATGTACCACTACATGAAAGCCGGTGATGATAATATTAAGGTAGACAGGGGGATGGCCCTGCAAAAGCTGATCCGTTTAATCACACTGGCAACAGCAGGAAACGGCTATCTCAACTTTATGGGGAATGAATTCGGGCATCCCGAATGGATCGATTTTCCCAGGGAAGGAAACGCATGGTCATATAAATATGCACGGCGCCAGTGGCACCTGGTAGACGATACAACTTTAAAGTATCATTTCCTGGCTCAATTTGACAGGGACATGATAGATATGGCCAAACGTTTCAAGATTCTCGATTATTCGGCCCTAAACTTTCTTCACGAACATTACATAGATAAGGTCATTATTTTTGAAAGGGGAGGACTTATATTCGCTTTCAATTTTCATCCAGGCTATTCCCATGTTGATTACCGGTTTGCCGCCCCGCCGGGAAAATACAGGATGCTTCTTGACAGCGATGCTTCGAAATACGGGGGGCATGCACGCCTGTCTTCGGATCAATACCACCGGACGATTTGCGAAAAACCGAAAGACAGCAACCGGCATCTTCTAAGCATTTACCTTCCTGCCCGAACAGCACAGGTTCTTGCGCCTGTTTCGTGACCTGTATTCCAGATAAACTCCGCTTTTCCGGCCATATCACCTTTAAAATTCTCCAGGGTGAAGAGTTGGTGCCGTAATAATTTATTGTACAAAAACATGTAGTGCTGAGCCGTGATCCGATGATTAAATTCGGCAGCGTATCCGGCATTGCCCTTTTGAGATAGTAATTGTCTCAGGGAAGCTTCAAAAAAAACGTTTTGGCCTTGGGCAATATCCATTGGGAATGTAGACGATACTGTATTAACAAAGTTGGCGGCAAAGACTCCGCTTAAAAGCAAATCGAAGGGGTTGGCATGCCGTGTTTCCTCGTAATTGGTCGGAAAGTGATCATAAAACAGGTTTTGCCAAAATGCCGCTGCATCGATCCCCATATCCTCGACATGGGAAAGAAAGCTTTTGACGGAATAGATGTTATTAATCGTAAAAAGACAGGGGATACCCAATTCTTTTGCCATGGCCGGAATCAAACCGGTCATCCAATCGTAACAGTGTATCATATCCGGCTGAACCCAGGGAATGATATTATTTGCAACTTCCCGCTGAAAGGCGAGGGAAATCTCGATATTTTTCCACTCATAATTCGAATCGATGGAGCTTTGATAAAAAAATACCCTATCTTTGGCCAAGTGAACGCGGTGGGCCGGTATCTTTCTGTTCCCCATGCTTTGTTCTTTCTGCAAAAGGCTTCCGAATCTTCGACGGTAATCCGGCTGGGCCAGGTGAACATCAATGCCCTGATCAAGAAGATTATCGATTAGGTCCGGCAGGAAACCTGCAAACCCTCCTGGTTGAGCACTTATGAATTCGGCACTTTCACCCATTTCGTTGGGAATATATATAACATCAGTGGTAACTATAAGAATCCGATTGGGAGCAGATAGATTTAACATGATCCAATACTCTTTTATTCGCGATTACTATTGACCTCACAGGAGAGGTGCGCGATCCTGAGACCTTAGCATTTCCTTGATTTCAGATTCGCAGGACAATCACTGAATTCTCACTATCCCCATATGGCGTGGGTATAAATTTGTCAGCTTCTGCATCATTTTCCCAACTCTTTTTATCCAGCAGATAACGAAACTGGTATTCCCTTCCTTTTTCCAGATCTAACGTTGCTGTAAAAGCGCCGTTTTTCAACTTCTTCATGGGGGTGGATAAAAAGTTCCAGTTGTTAAATTCTCCGACAACGTGAGCTGTCCTGGCCGAGTTGCCCATTTCCTCAGGAATCCGAAAAGTAACTTTGCATACCGGTTTGCTTTTAAGAAATTGTTTTTTAATGCTCATCATAACCTCCTTTAAAAAATTCGTCTTAACCCGGACAAGCCGAGCGCTTCGCTTAATGACCGCTTCGCCCAATGACCGCTTCGCTTGAGGAGCACTTCGTTTGAGGGTCGCTTCGCTTGATGAGCGCTTCGCTTGAGGCAAAAACTCAAGGCCGAAGGCCGCTCTTCAAAGCCCGAAGGGCTGCTCATCAAGCCACGAAGTGGCGCTCCTCAAGCCCTTTGGCCGCTCAATGATTGTGGGGGACTGATTTCCCTCTCATCGCCATTGCAAGAA
>JAUUWG010000056.1 GCA_030589165.1 Desulfobacterales bacterium | reverse complement strand
CTAAAAGATGTTTGATGAGCGGCAGATCATGGGGAGTTGAGATAATCAGGATTTCCCGTATCTCCGCCAGCATCAGAACAGAGAGAGGGTAGTAGATCATGGGTTTGTCGTATACGGGAAGAAGCTGCTTGCTCACCGCCCTTGTAATCGGATAGAGCCTTGTGCCTGATCCCCCTGCAAGTAGTATACCTTTCATTACACGATCCTTTTTTTATTCCCTGAACCCGTGAACAAAGTCCTTGTCGTAAAGCTTTGACTTGTATTTTATGCCGTTTTGCCTTACGTCGAGAACCTTTCCAACGATGATAAGTGCCTGGTGAGTGATATTCTCCTTTTTTACCAAGTCTTTAAGTCCCTCAAGCCGGGTAAACAGAATCTTTTCTTCGGGTTGACTGACGCGAAATGCAACCGCACAGATTGAATCTTTTCCATATGCCTTTTTTAATATTTTAGCAACTTCATCGATAAGTGTTATACTCAGGTAAATGGCCATGGATGTTTTATGACTGGCAAGAGATTCCAATGCTTCCGCTTCAGGAACAGGGGTTCGGCCGGCCATTCGGGTCAGAATCAGGGTTTGGGAGACTTCAGGAAGGGTATATTCTATGCCCATGGAAGCTGCTGCAGCAAAAGCGGCGGTTACCCCCGGGATTATCATGTAAGATATGGATCTTTTATTCAGTTCTTCCATTTGCTCAAATATAGCCCCGTAAAGACTGGGATCGCCGGTATGCAGACGTAAAACCCGATTGCCCTGGTTATACCCCTTTTCGATTTTTTCAATTATCTCTTCAAGGTGCATGGAAGCGCTGTTTAAAGTCCTCGTTTCAGGCTTTGCCCACTTTAATACCGCTTCAGGAACCAGAGATCCGGCATAAATCACCAGGTCTGCCTCCATAAGGGCCCGTTGCCCCTTTACCGTAATCAATTCAGGATCACCCGGGCCTGCACCGGCAAATATAACTGGATGTCGTGTTTTCATTCTTTACAAATCTCCTTTACTTATTTTTTTATTCACAAGCCTTTTTCTCTTTGGTTCCTGAAATGATCCAAACCGGATTTTGTGCCTCAAGCCTTTTTCCCCACGGCATGTTTCGGCCCCGGTTGATCTGGACCTGTAC
This sequence comes from Desulfobacterales bacterium, assembly GCA_030589165.1. Classification (GTDB taxonomy): domain Bacteria; phylum Desulfobacterota; class Desulfobacteria; order Desulfobacterales; family JAFDHS01; genus JAFDHS01. The sequence goes on along the minus strand of JAUUWG010000056.1, from coordinate 11,697 downwards.
AATTTCCGTTTTAAAACCGATACGCTCAAGTGTAGCGAGGGCAATGTCGATATTGGCTATGAGTACCGTATTGATAACTATAATCCCGGCCTCATTTAGATATTTAGAAGCCGATTTAATTATATTTTCAAGATCACTGCCGCCTCCTCCAATAAATATTCGGTCGGGCCGGGGTAGATTTTCAAGTCCTTCGGGAAGCACGGCATTTATAATTTCAAGGTTCTTTACCTCAAAGCGGTCCTTATTGTTTTGAATCTGCCTGATTCTGTCGAGTTTTTTTTCAATGGCAAATATTTTACCTGTTTTTACAAATAATGAAGATTCCATGGAGACAGAGCCGCTTCCCGCGCCCAAATCCCACAATATATGGTTCGAGGCCAGACGAAGTTTTGAAAGTGTAACAGCCCTGACCTCTGCTTTGGTGATCAGCCCTTTCCGGTGATCAAACCAACTGTCCGGCGCACCCGGATAGAGCGGCATTCTCTGATCATTTTTTGTCTGTTTTGCCTCGTTGGATTCATTGGTAGATTTTTTACGCTTTAATACCGCGAGGTTCGGTTCTGAAAACTCTTTTTGAGCAGCAGCCATGGGCAGGTCATACCATTCAAAATGCTCTAAAGATGACCCTAACTGCTCAAAGACACACATATCAAAATCAGCAAAACCGTTTTTAAGCATAAAATCGGCAAGCCATGCGGGATTCTGTTTGGGATCGGTAAAGACCGCGATCTTGTCCGTCTTTAAAAGCATTTCCAAGAACTCTTTTTTACGATCTCTACCGTGCAAACTTACAATATGTGCGTCACTCCAGGATTCTTTTATAAGGGAAAAGGCCGCTGCAACAGAAGTAATGTTCGGATATACGGTTACATTATCGGGACCCAATGCATTTGTTACAACGGAACCGATACCGAAAAAAAGCGGATCACCTGAAGCAAGTATCACAATTGATTGGCTGGAATGATTTTTTATCCGGTCCTTGAGGTATTCAATCAGCCCTTTAATATCTTTTGTTATCTCTTTTTTAGCTGCCGGATAATTCTTGAAATAAGCAAGATGCCTGGCGCCTCCTATCAGAATATCCGCCGATTTAATCAGTTCTATATGTTTTGCGGTAAGATCACGGGGAGAAAGCCCCATTCCTATGATTAACACTGGGTTTGTCATAATTTATAGCCTGGGAATATAGTGCAGATCGGAATCAAACAGAACATCTCCATTATAATCAAGGATAATTCCCTGAATGTGAACATTTTGCTCTGCAAATCTTTTTGCGGATTTAACCATCAGCTTTCCGACATGGCTGATAATTTCCGGATATTTGTCAACGATAAAATCAAATGCATGGCGGGCGGTATTGCAGGATGATATTTTGTCTGAAAAAGCATGGTCCTGTGTAACTTCAAATGACCAGGCGGCAATATTATATATGTTTAAGGTCGACTTGGCTGCATGGGTATGGGGAACCCCCTGGGCCATTTTGACGGCCTTGCCGAAAAAAACCGCCAGGATGATCCGTTCAAAGCCGTTTTTCGATGCCGCCTCCACAGACATCTTGAAAAAATCTCCGATCTGAATAAAAGCATCTTCAGAAAGTTGATCAAACAAAGCCTGAGCAAATTTTTCACTCCGCCTGCCGGTGGTCAGCACAACTCTATCCTGGCCGGTCGCACGGGCAACAGAGACCGATGAGCGGATCGTCGCGATATAGGCTTCATGGGACATGGGTGTTACAACGCCGGTGGTACCTAAAATAGATATACCGCCCAGAATTCCGAGTCTTGCATTTAAGGTCTTCAGTGCCATTTTTTCACCTTCCGGCACAAAAATTTCCACCTTGACCAACGGGTTTATTCTGTGCTTTTTCAGTACCTCGTTTACGGCTTGCGTGATCATTTTGCGGGGTCCCAGGTTTATTGCCGGTTCACCCGGCGGTATTTCAAGGCCCGGCTTTGTTACTTTTCCAACACCTTTACCGCCTGTTATCACCACACCTTCAAAATCCATATCGTCCAAAAACATAACCCTGGCCCCGATCACGGCCTTATGGGTAACATCCGGGTCGTCTCCGGCATCCTTTACGACCGTGCAGGTTGCTGTTCTCATGCCTTCTCTTTCGCAGGTTTGGAGGGAGATATCGATAGGGTCGCCGGTTAAAAGTTCTATTTTCACTTTCAAAGGCGCTTTTTCTTCAAGAAGCAGAGAAAGCGCTCCCTTGGCCGCCGCCGCCGCTGCAGTACCGGTAGTGAATCCGAACTTGAGATCTTTACTTTTTTTTGACATCTTTTCGTTGCCTTCAGCTTTTCTTCAATCTTTTGGCGTGTCGCTCTCTTTTTTCTTCTTTGCCATGATAAGGGTCCAGTAGTCAGGCTTTCTGTCGTTCAACTCTATTATGTCCGTTACGATCTCTTCGTCCGGCTGCCCGCATTTTGTTACGCCGACGCTGTTTTCAATCATATCGACTTCATCAAGAGCAGATGTTATATCCTTGACATTACGATACGCCTTTAAAAAAACCACGGAGTCCGGTTTGCCGGAAAGTTGTCTGAGATGGTCTCCTCCCTTTACCCCGGAAAGCAGTAAAAAGGACTCTTCCCCCTCTACAAGGGGCGTATTCAGGCGGGCTGCGGCAGCCTGGTATGAAGTAATGCCCGGAATGCTTTGCACGGAAATGTGGGGGGCAAGGCGTTTGATGTGCTTGAGAATGTAACCATAGGTGGAATAGGTCATGGAGTCTCCCAATGTTAAGAAGGCGACATTTTTTCCCTGTTCAAGCTCCTTGATGATTGTCCGTGCATTGTTCTGCCATGCTGCTTGCGTTTCATCCTCATCTTTACTCATGAGAAAGGGAAGCATGATTACCGGCGTTTTTTCAGGAAGATGGGGCTTTGCAATACTAACGGCCAGACTGTGTTTATTTTTTGCGGATGCAGCCGCAAAGACGACATCGACACGGTTCAATATCTTTACGGACTTGAGGGTTATCAGATCGGGATCACCCGGCCCGACACCGATACCGTATAAGGTTCCTGCTTGGTTATTCATTGTATCCTCACTTTAGGCACTTTTACAGCAAGTATTGCCAAGGCATTTACAACGCTTGCAGCAATGTTTGATCCACCTTTTCGACCGACATTGGAAATGTAAGGACAATCCATCTCTATAAGCGCCGCCTTAGATTCCGCAGCATTGACAAATCCTACGGGAAAACCGATGATAAGAGCCGGTTTGACTTTTTTATCCTTTACCAGTTCGATGATTTGCAACAAAGCTGTCGGCGCATTCCCCACCACGTAAATGCCGCCTTCCATTATGGAAACCGATGCATCAACAGCCGCCTTGGCACGGGTTATTCCCGCCTCTTTTGCCGCCTTTTTTATTTTATCGTCATTTATAAAACATTTTACAGCAGCGCCGAAGTGTTCCAGTTCTTTTTTACGAATCCCGGCTTTAGCCATATTGGTATCTGTAAGAATGTTTTTTCCTGAACGGATGGCGTTTAATCCCGCCCTTATAGATTCCGGATGAAAACGCATGGTATCCATATATTCAAAATCAGCCGAAGTATGAATCATTCTTTGTACAATACGCCACTGCTCGGGAGAATAGTCGTGTGGCCCGGCTTCCTTGTCTATTATCTTAAAACTCAAGGTTTCTATATCTTCCGGTTTCATGGATTTTTAACCCTTTCACGGTTATAGTCAAGGCAGGCCTCGACAAAATTTCCGGCAGCATCCGGTTGACTGCCGAAATGAAGATGGACATAGCTCCCCAGGCTACGTGAGAACTGATACCCTTCACGAGTTTCGTTTCGACCGGCTCTGGCCGATACACTGTAGACGGTTTCCATATCTTTTGAAAAATTTGTTATTTCAGAATAATGAAACTCATGCCCTCTGAGGGTCTGGCCGCATTTTCCAATGATCGTATTTTCCGTCAGCCTGATTTTGCGATAGCCGAGTGATTTTAAACGGGGAAACATGCCGGTTGTAAAGGGGAAACATCCTGTCATGGGATAGAGGTTACCGTCTTTGGCGCGGATGTCCCTGCAAAGATACATAAAACCGCCGCATTCGCCATAAATCGGCATACCGGCAATGCTTTTTTTCCTGATTTGATCACGCAAACTCGAGTTGGCGGCAAGCTGTTTTGCAAAAAGCTCGGGATATCCCCCTCCAAAATAGATTCCATCAAGATTCTGTGGAAGGTCATGGTCTTTTACAGGTGAAAAAAAGATCAGTTCCGCACCACGGGCTTCAAGCATATCAAGGTTGTCCTGATAATAGAAACAAAACGCATTGTCCCTTGCCACGCCTATTCTTACAAAGGACTTTTTTTTAATGTAATCCGTGGCGCTCAAAGCATTTTTTTTATCTGATTTGCATCTTTGTATATCAGGAAGAAAATTTAAAAGTCTGTCTATATCGATATTTTCTTCAATCAGGCCGGCCAGTTTATCAACATTTTCGTCTGATAAAACATGCTCATCGTGTGTTACCAGGCCCAGATGCCTTTCCGGAATCGTAATCTCCGGGGCACGGGGAATGCCGCCCAAACAAGGCATCTTAACATTATTTTCAAGGGCCTCTTTCAGATAAACCAGATGCCGTTTGCTCCCCACATGGTTAAAAATCACCCCGGCAAATTCAAGATCCTTATCAAACCGCTCAAATCCCTGCACCAGGGCCGCAGCGCTTCTGGCCATACTCTTTGCGTTTACGACAAGGATTACAGGAAGTCCCAGCCATTTGGCCATCTGTGCTGTTGAACCGGCTTCGCTCTTTCCGTCATACCCGTCAAAAAGTCCCATCACCCCTTCAACAATCGAAATATCAGCCCGCGCCGAATGCTTTTCAAAGAGCCTCAGGTTATAGTCTTGCGAAAGCATCCACCCATCCAGATTTCTGCTGGTTACGCCCGTTATTCTGGTGTGATGTCCGGGATCGATAAAATCAGGCCCCACCTTGAATGGCGCAATGCAAAGACCACGTTTGGCAAGGGATGCCATAAGGGCAAGCGTCATCGTGGTTTTACCGCACCCGCTGTTTGTCCCTGCTATAACCAGTCCTTTGATGGCAACCTCCTATTTTTCAAAACTTAATAAAATAACATGGGGTCTAAATAGTGTAAACTTTTTTTCTTAACAAGCAGCAATGCTGATTTTGATATTTTGTAGGTTGGGTTGAGGAACGAAACCCAACTATTAGGCGGCGAATTTGACCCAATTTGTTGGGTTTCGCTATCGCTTAATCCAACCTACAAGATATTTATTTAGCAAAATTAGAATTGCTGATGAACACCCCGCTCCCAAAAGAGGTACAGGTTTTTTTATTTACCTGCTACTTGAAATGAGCAAAGGCCTGTTCAAGATGCGCTGTCCATAAGTTTACCATATTGCTGTACTCTGCCGTCCCCTTTAAAACAGGAACGCATTCAATACCCTCTTTGGTAAGAATCGACTTCCATGAATCTTCTTCGTCTCCGGCCATATCGTTACGGGCATGGTCACCGGCAACCGACATAAAGGGAATCAGGTACGCCTTTTTAATTCCTTTTTGCTTGAGCATCACCTTAATATCATCAATGGTTGGAGCGCCTTCCACGGTTCCAACAAAAATATTCGGGTCTTTGCGCTGCAGTTGAAACATCATGGCCGCATATGCCGTATTGCTTGCGTGGGGTGTTCCATGACCCATGAAAACAACGGCTTCTTTCTTTTTTCTCTCTTTGGGAATATTCACAATAACCGCATCAACAACATCGTGCATGTCTTCCATGCTGCCGAGTAACGGTCTTCCGACAATCAGTTGCTCAAACCCGTCGTTTATTGCTTTAAAGGCATTAACGATGTTGATCAGATCATCGTATTCCTCACCCGGTATGGTATGAAGTGACTGTATGGCAACATGGGTAAAATTGTCATCCATCATTCTTGCCAAAGCAAGCGCTGTCGAATCTATATATTTGCCTTCCCTAGCAAGTTTGTGACGAATAATCCGGGAGGTGTACGCCCATCTTACAGGCACACCAGGAAATGCCGCTTTTACGGCTTTATCCATATTTTCAAAAGAGACCTGAGCTTCCGGCATACTGGAACCAAAAGCAACCAGAAGTATTCCTTTTTTTACCGGTTTCATATGGTGTCCGGCCTGAACGATGTTTGTTGCCCCAATAAAACTGACGGCCAGAAATAATACAAGTGTGGTTAGAAATCTTTTCTTTGTCATAAAACCTCCAATAATTTAATTTGAATTGATTTGGTTTATATCTGTGGGAACCTTTCCCACAAAATCTGAAGCCTAAAAATAAAGAGCTTATACGGCTCGATCATTTCCTGCCGCATAAGCTCTCTAAGATTCATTACTTTGTGAATAATCGATGGTTTTTCGTTTAAAAAGCATTCCAACAAAAATCATAAAATCGTACTACATTTAGCCGCATAACCTGAGTGTACGGTCGGTTAATTTGAGTTCTCCGGTATCGGTACATTCTGCTACCCTACAAAAAATACGCTGCATCCCTTTAATCGTAAGATCCAGCCATGCATCAAGGATATCAAAATGGCCTGATGTCGCTGTTATGACCTCTACCCTGTCTGCTCCCATTAGCATTTTCTTTAATGTTTTTTCAGGATCAGCTTTGCATTTGTTAGATTCACTGTCCGAAAGATAAACAATAATACCGGTTTTCATTTATTATACCTCCTTTTGCGTTACGTTACTTTGTGGTCCCGCAGATGGAGTATAAAAGTTAAAGGCCCCAAATAAAAAAAGCCCTTCAAGCAGTTTTTGCCTGAAGGGCTGTACCCAGTTTATTCGGCCCTTATCTTTTTCCCATAATCCCTGTTGCTCCGCAGAGAAATGGCTATACTATTACGGCAGGTCTTCTGGCTCTCGGATAAACCTAATATCTGCACCTTCCCACCAGGCTAAAACCCGGCAGTGGCATATCGCAGAATTCGTGTCCGATTACAGCGGCGGGACCGCTCCCGATTCTCACGGGATTCCCTATTAAGCCTTAACGGCACCAAATAATTTTTATTATTTATTTGATATCAGAGGTATTGTCAAGAAGTGTAATTCGATAATTTGAATTTTTGTCTTAAATTGAATCGGATTAGGAACTCGACACAAATAAAGTGTCCCTTATACCTTCAAGAATTACAACTTATGGACTTTACTCCCGTTAATTACGGTAATACCGTTTTGGATCAAAAGATCTATTGCTTCATCAATATTATCAAGCCTGAATATAATCACGGCATTATTCGCATCCTGATGCACAAGTGCGTACATGTATTCCACGTTTATATTATTCTTGTTGAGTAAATCCAGTATCTTGTGAAGCCCTCCGGGTTTGTCCGGGACTTCTACGGCTGCTACATCCGTCTTGCCCACGGTAAAGCCGTTTTCCGTAAGTGCTTCCTTGGCTTTTTTGTTGTCATCCACAATCAGGCGCAAAACGCCGAAATCGGATGTGTCTGCAAGGGATAACGCCCTGATATTCACACCGGCTTCGGCAAGAACAGAAGTAACTTCCGCAAGACGTCCCACCTCGTTTTCCAAAAAAACCGAAATCTGTTCAACTCGCATAAAAGGTTCTCCTTTTCGATTTGGGGATTCAACCGGTTCTACTTAACCTTTTAACCGATTAAATTTCGCGATTATCAATAACCCGTACCGCCTTTCCCTGACTCCGAACAATTCTTTTGGGTTCTACAAGTTTAACCTTGGCGGAAATACCGAGATATTCCTTTATATCATTTGATATTTTCTTTTCCAGGGTCTGAAGGCGTTTAACTTCATCGGAAAAAAGGCGTTCTCCCACCTCCACCATCACCGTCAGCTTATCCAGTTTATCTTCTCTGTCGACAACAAGCTGATAATGGGGTTCAATTCCGTCAACCTTCATAAGAACGCTTTCAATCTGTGACGGGAATACGTTGACACCACGGATGATCAGCATGTCATCCGTTCGACCTTTGACTTTTTTCATACGTACAAGGCTTCTTCCGCAAACACACGGCGTTCGATCAAGCGAGGTAACGTCACGCGTTCGGTAGCGTATAATGGGAAACGCCTCTTTGGTGATGGACGTAAAAACAAGTTCTCCGGTTTCACCGTCGGGAAGGACTTCTCCGGTTTCAGGGTTTATAATTTCCGGAATAAAATGATCTTCGGCGATGTGAAGACCGTTTTTTGCTTCACGGCATTCCACGGCCACGCCCGGCCCGATCACTTCACTCAAACCGTAAATATCTATGGCGCTGATATGCAGTTTCCGTTCTATTTCCCGGCGCATATTTTCCGACCAGGGTTCAGCACCGAATATACCACATTTGAATTTAAAGTCTTCAAAAGAGAACCCCATCTCTTCTGCTACTTCCGCAAGATGAAGGATGTAGGAAGGGGTCGCCGTCAATACGGTCGGGCCGAAATCCTTCATTATAATGATCTGTCTTTTGGAATTTCCGCCTGAAACGGGAATGACCGAAGCCCCAAGTTTTTCAGCCCCGTAGTGAACTCCCAGACCTCCGGTAAAAAGTCCGTACCCATAGGCATTGTGAATGATGTCTCCGCGGGAAGCACCGCCTGCTGCCAAGCTGCGGGCCATAAGTTCGGCCCATGTATCGATGTCCCTTGAAGTATAACCCACAACCGTCGGCGTGCCGGTTGTTCCGGATGAGGCATGAATACGGACCACATTGTCCATGGGTACCGCAAACATTCCATAGGGATAATTATCACGCAAATCCTGCTTTGTCGTAAATGGAATAAATTTTAAATCTTCAAGGGATTTTATATCACCAGGAAGAATACCGGCATCTTTAAATTTTTTATTATAAAATGGAACAGTAAAATATACACGCTCAAGCGTGGTCTTTAAACGGCGCAATTGAATAGCCTCGAGCTCTTCTCTCGGCATGGTTTCCAATTCAATATCGTAAATCATTCTTAATCCCCCTTCCTTAATTCTAAGTGCAGCCGTATTTATATATCAATTGCCCAAAAATAAAAAGAGCGGATTATACAAAGGATTTTTGGCCGTGATATATTTTGTAAGCATTTGTATATTTATGGTATATGGTTTTTATACGGCTTACGTTTATATATTTACCCCCCAAGGGACTAAAAAAATGAAGATCACGGAGAATGCCTTAAAAATATTAAAACAAAGATATCTTAAGAAAGGTGAAACCTGGGAAAAATTGTGTGAACGTGTAGCAGATAAAGTGGCAAGCGATGAAAAAAAATCTCAAGAGCGTTCAAAATGGTTTAAAGCTTACCAAAAGATCATGCTGGATCTTGATTTTTTGCCAAACAGCCCGACGTTACGAAACTTCGGCAGAGACGGCGGCTGCGGAAGCGCATGCTTTGTTCTTCCCATTGAAAACGGACGAAGAAGTATCTTCCGAACCCTCTCTGATGCCGTAGATGTTCAGACATACGGCGGTGGAACAGGCATGAATTTTTCAAGGCTCCGTCCCAAAGGCGATCTTATTGATTCTACAGGAACAAAAGCTTCCGGGCCCGTATCATTCATCGGAATCTTTGATTACACGATCGGTAACATAATACGGCAGGGCGGTATCCGGCCGGGAGCCAATATGGGAATTCTCCGGATCGATCACCCGGATATCGAAACCTTCATAACCGCCAAAAACAAAGAAGGCGTCCTGAAAAACTTCAATTTATCGGTGGGCATAACGGATGTATTTATGAAAGCCGTTGAGAACAAAGAAAATTTTGATCTTGTTTTCAAAAAAAAAGTTTACAAAACACTTCCGGCACGAACGCTGTGGAAAAAGATAGTCAAAAGTGCATGGAAAAACGGGGAGCCGGGAATCGTCTTTCTGGATACCATCAACCGCGCCAACCCTCTGCATCTCTTAGGCGAGATTGAAGCCACCAACCCTTGCGGAGAGCAGCCGCTTCTGCCCTACGGTTCGTGTAACCTCGGATCAATAAACCTCTCTAATATGATCAAAGGGGACTGGATAGAAAAACAAGGCGAGATCGACTGGAAAAAACTTCGTGAAGCAATAAAGGTCGCCGTTCGCTTTCTGGATTCCGTCATCTCCGTAAATCTTTACCCTGTTCCCGAAATTGAAAAAGCAGCGAAAAAGACAAGACAGATCGGATTAGGTATCATGGGATTTGCCGATATTTGCATCAAACTTCACATTCGGTACGGGTCCGTAGCATCCGTCAATCTGGCAAAAGCGATTATGACCTTTATTTATACCGTTGCCAACGAGACATCCGTTAAGCTCGGCAAAGAAAAAGGGATGGCTCCGGTTTACTCGGAATATGAACTTCCTGCCCCGAAAAGACGAAACGTTACGCTTACAAGCATAGCCCCTACAGGTACTTTATCCATCATAGCAAATTGCTCGCCGGGTTGTGAACCGCATTTTGCTTTTGATTACAGCAAACAGTGCCTTGAAGGGGAAACGATAGATATTGTCCCCACGGTTGTTCAGGAGTGGACCCGGAGAAAAGGGAGCGATGCACCTTTACCGGAACACTTTGTTACAGCAGGAGATATCCCGATGGAGGAACATATTCTGGTTCAAGCGGCCTTTCAAACAAACGGCGTGGATGCCGGCGTTTCAAAAACAATCAATGCACCTGAGAAGACGGATAAAAAGCAGGTCTCCGATGCTTTTTTCAAGGCATGGAAAATGAGCTGCAAGGGAATCACGTTTTACCGTGACGGTTCCCGGAAACTTCAGCCCCTGCATGCAGAAAAAAGAGAGGAGACCCAAAGTAAGAGCCAGTTTAAAAATTGATGAATCAGCTGCAAAAGCGTGAGAGCGGTTCAAATTGTCGTAAATTTTCGGCAAATAGGCCTGCTATTCACCTCAAATTTGCAACAATTTGCCCTCACTCTCACACTTTTTCGCTTCGATCCCCTATTTTTTAAACAGGCTCTAAAAAAGATTAAAGCGAATCGACGGATGTTACAATCATTCGATATTCGCCCTTAAACCGGTTCTTTTCTATGGCTCTGTCTTCCACAATTGATAGATTCTTTTCATTTAAGAGATCAAAAAAATCTTTTTCATAGGTTACCTTGCCGAAATCGACGGTGGTAATATATTTCAGTTGGAGTTTAATAAACTCTATCAATCGAGCCCTATCTTGCCACATGGTCTGAAAAAAGACTATCTTTCCACCAGGTTTCAGCCAGTTTTTTATGCGATCCAAAACCAGATGCTGCTCATTGAAAAGCATGAAACTCATGCTGAAAAGAATAAAATCGAAATATTGTTTCTTCGGCGGCCTGTAGGATTCCACGGACTGATGATAAATTTTTATCTGATCTTCAAGTTGGTAGATTCTAATGAGGCAGTTACAGTGATTTAAATACTCTTTATTGATATCTATTCCAATTATGTTCAAGTTCTTGGATTTAATCAAGGAATGGTATTTTTTCATCATCAGTCCGTTGCCGATTCCCACGTCCATAACAACAGAGTAATTTGGAAAATAGTTCAAACAATTTTTATAGCAATGGTCGGTTACATCATTGATTACCAATTTATACAGTTGATTTTTCATAATAAAAATGATCTTTTCTTTAATATTTTTTTTTAACATCGGTTCTTTATTTATGTTTGTTATTTAATACTTGAACCAAACGAAATAAAAATCATAACTACAGAATTTTAATATGATTTTTCAAACGAAGATT
>JAUUWG010000129.1 GCA_030589165.1 Desulfobacterales bacterium | reverse complement strand
TGAAGAGGTTACGGAATACAGGCAGACCAGCGGTACAACCGGCCAGCCCGTGTATCAGCCCGATACCTGGCAGGACTGGGAATGGTGGGCCGAATGCTGGGCATATCTTCTGTGGGCACAGGGATACCGCCCTGCAGACCGTGTTTTTATTCCGTTCGGTTATAATGTCTTTGTGTCTTTCTGGGCCGGGCATTACGGAGCCGAAAAGATAGGTTGTGAAGTAGTACCCGGAGGTGTTTTAGATACAAAATCAAGAATACTTAAAATACAGGAACTCCGTGCAACAGCCCTCATGGCGACGCCAACATATATTCTTGGCATGGCTGACACGGCAAGAAACCAGATGGGAATCGATCCGGCTAAGCTGACTATTAACAAGATAACCTGTGCAGGAGAACCGGGAGCAGGCATACCCAGCACAAAAAAACGTATTGAAACAGCATGGAACGCAAAAGTTTATGACCATGCAGGGGCCACGGAAATAGGCGCATGGTCTTATGAATGCAGCCATCAACCCGGGGGCATGCACGTCAATGAAGCTTTTTTCCTCGTTGAAATCGAAGACATAGACACTGGGGAAATAATCACCGGGCCGGGCAAAAGGGGCAAGATGATAATCACAGCTTTAGATCGCATGGCACAACCCTGTGTCCGCTTTGATTCCAAAGACATTATCGAATGGGCTCCTGAATCATGCTCATGCGGCCGGACCTTCAGGGTAATAAAAGGCGGCGTTGTAGGCAGGGCGGACGATATAACAAAAGTAAAAGGTGTCCTCCTGGCACCGTCAGCCATAGAAGAGGTGGTAAGAGGCATAAACGGCCTCGGCGATGAGTATGAGGTGATCGTGGAAAAGGCTGGCGATGCCGAAAAGATAACCCTGAAGGTGGAAATGATGCCGGGTTCCACAGACAGGCGCCAATCCATTGAAAGTAAACTCACAGACCAGCTAAGGCTCAAAACCAACCTCAGGTATGACCTCATATTTTACGATTACGGTACACTCCCCAGATATGAAGTCAAGGCAAAGAGATTTAAGGATATGCGGAAAAAATGATGCTAACTGAAAATGAATTAAAAAAAATTGACGATAAGATCAAACTGCTCCGCAATACAGCTGAGGAGTTGAAAAGCCTGGCCGAAAATATCCCGGCCATAACAAGGAACACGACCAGGCTGCTTGCCAGTGTGAAGATGATGGAGCTGAACATCTCCGACTGTATTGATTTCGATATATAGCCCTAACCCGGATAAACCGGAAACTCATTGATGATTGGCGATTGTTGATTGTTGATTGAAGGATGAAAATCTTTTAATAAAATCGGTTGAGCGTAGCGACTTCCACCAATCGACAATCGTCAGTCGTCAATCATCAATCATATTCCTTGTGTCGTGTCATGCGTGCTTTCTTTGTATTCGCTTCATAAAATGCACCAGCGGCTTCACCACATCGATGGGGTTTTTTTTTCTTTTTTTGAAAATTTCTTCGAGGGAAAGGTGCGGGTCCTTTTCCGGGTTTCTAAGATATAAACGTATCGAAGCGAGCCGGTCAATGATTTCCCTTTCGATCCGGCTTCGCAGTATTTTTTTCTTCTTCAGAATTTCCTCTTTTATACCAGGGGGCATCTTTATATCCTTGAACTTGTTCAATTTGTATTCAATGCGCATATCGATGAGATCGAGCATTATTTTTTCATAGTCCGATCCGAGCCAGACAAGTTCAGGTACAAGATCACCGAAGTGGGTCACCCCAAGTACATCCTTGTTCTGCTTCCAGTAGTTCATCAGAAATTCCGGTTCCAGGTCCTTGTAGTTCTGCAGCGGCATATACATCCGCCTGAGGTGCATCAGGACTTTCTCGGTTTTTTTCTTATGACCACCGATGATTACCGAACCGCCGACCTCGCCTTTTTTTACACCCTTTGTCCAGGGTGCGCCTGTGATTCCGAAGTCATGATAGATCGGAATATTAATGAGAGCCGAAAGTGTATTCAGGGCAAGAGCATACCCGGCAGAGGGACCGCCCACATTATAGGATGCCGAAAGGAGCTGGTGGTGGATCGAGTATTTTTCGAGAAATTCTCCCAGCAGCTTGGGAATGCTGACTTTCGGTTCCAGATCCTGGAGGTAATTTTTTACCATGGTCAGGGCCTCTTTGGCCGACTGCTGGGTCATCTGGACCGCCATATCCAGTTCAGCGGCCGCCGATGTTGAAGAGGAAACAGCACCGGTCACCAGGACTTTATCAGGGGCCAGGCTGTACGTGAGGCTGGTGGCGATAGGAAGGAGTATCCCGGACACATCGCTGGCACCGACACCGATAATAAAGCCGACCTGGGGTTCCTGGCTTAATTCCGCTTCCAGAAATTCATCCAGTTGGACTTTGCCTTTCTTTACCGGGCTTTCGGAAATCTCTCCCCGCGCCGATAAAAGATGAGATTCCATCAGGGGGTATCGATCTTCATCCCTGATGTTTTTTAAAAGTGCGGTGATTTCGTCGTATCGTTTAAGAAATTCATGGGGGCTGCTTTTTGTTGCCATCAGAATATTCTCCGGCGCATCCACAGCATCGAGTATACCGACAAGAGTCTTGTAGTTAAACTTTATAAAGTTATCTCTGATTTTAGGTGAAGCATCAAAAAGGTCTCGAAACCGTAAAAGGACTTCAAATTCCGTGTTGCGCAAACTCCTGGCTTTTTCGACAAAGGCCGCGTAATCTGCGGGTGTATCGCACACGCTTTTAGCTTTTTCAATAATAGACTCTACATCAATTTTCCGGTCCAGCGGGACATCCTTTAACGTGTTTCGGATAATTTTAGAGATGTCTTTTTTCCCGAGCATCCCTGAAATTTCCAAAACCTTCAGGCGCTTTGAGCGGATCAGTGCCGGGTCCAGGATATCCAGCCGGTTCGTTGTGAGCGTCGTAAATACTCTGTTGAGGGGGATTTCTCCGTCAATGATGTTCAGTAGTTTGTTGGTTAGTTTGTCAGAGGGAGAACCGCCGGAGGCACTTCTTTTAGGGGCCAGGGAATCTCCTTCGTCAAAAAATACTATGGTCGGCGCAATCATTTTGGCGATATCGTAAATTTTCTCAAGATTGTCCACTGCACCGTCGACTGGGTTTACCGGATCCTGGAGCGCACTGGGGCTTGAGGAAATATCGTGGATATCGCTGTTTTCACTCAACCAGGACCTGATGAGAAACGTTTTGCCGCCTCCGGGGGGTCCTTTTAAAACCACACCCTTTTCTTCACTTACTCCATAAAAAAGGCAATTGTTGGCCATCTCGGAAAACGTGTTTTTAATAGTCCCTACATATTCGTCCCACTTTACCCGGCGATCCATATGGTCGACGAATTTGTTGTACAAGTCGCCGTAAGAATTTTTTGCAACCAATTCAAAAGCCTGCCTGATGAGCACAGAGTCATCCAGGTAATCCGGCAAGAAGTCTCCCTTTATTTCTATGACGGACTGGATCAGCTTTCTTACATAAGCCGGAATTAATTTCAGGGTTCTTTCATCAAAGGTGGTAAAAAGTTTTTCTACAGTATCACCAAGGTCCTGGTTGGAGATGCAAGTGGCTTTTTTTTGGCAGATAACCTCGTGGGGTTCTCCGACCCGGATATCATTTCTTTTCAGTTCCAGCCTGACGATTTCTTTAAGGTTGTCCGCATTCTTCCAGAATTCTGAGATATCAATGATCTTACCCTTTTCAACAAAACGCCGATAGATGGCGGAATCAAAACGTTCGGCCTGGTGGGTGGTTGCTATCAGCAGGCAGTCACGCCTGCCATTTATGATTTCATCAATAACGATATTCGATGTGTCGATTAAAGTTCGCTGCTGTCCCTCCACCCCGGAATGACGGTCGTCCGCCTTTCCGAATGCGCTGTGGGCCTCCTCGATATGCCGGATGGATGTCTTTCTCGGATCGCCCATGGCCTTTTTAAAGTAGTTTCCGGGCTCACCGGCAAGTGCGGTCTGGTAGTCATTGGGTGTTATCATGGTGTAGTCGACCATGACGCCCTGCTCTTCGAGTTGGGAAAGGTTGCTGGATATCCGCTTTCGGAATATGAGACTGATGAGTGGGAGCCGGGAAAGCCGTTTATAGAATTTTAATTTTTTCCTTCTTTCGATTTCAAAGGACAAGGTGGGATCCAGTTCATCTATGCTTTTCCAGAACATCTCCCGGGCAAGGATCTCTTCCTTTTTCCGGTTAAAATCGATTTCCGGAAGAACTTCATTTGCAAAGATTACTTTTTCGATTGCCTCCGTCATGGTGCACGTTTTCCCGCTTCCGCTCGGGCCGGTGATAAGGAGAAGCGGCGCTTTTGGGACCGATGGATCGGAGAGGTATTCCTTTCTGATATGCGACCGGTAAATTTTTTCAAAAAGTGTTCGAAGTTCCAATGGAACATGCACATCTGCAAGTTCTTGTTCGAGAAGTGCAGTGAGATAAATATAATCTTTAGCCGAAACTTCCTTTTCC
>JAUUWG010000194.1 GCA_030589165.1 Desulfobacterales bacterium | reverse complement strand
GAAAAGCACTGGAAATCACGGGCTACACGGAAAAAGAGTTCAGCACCAGGCCTTTTGTGAAGATTATCCACCGGGATGACCGGCATATGGTCCTCGAACACCACCGGAAAAGATTGAAAGGCGAAGATAGGCCCCATATTTATCCATTCAGAATTATTGATAAGAACGGCAAAGAAAAATGGATAGAGATCAACGCAATCCTGATCGAATGGGAAGGCAGACCGGCCACCCTGAATTTCATGGCGGACATCACCAAACGCAAGCACGCGGAAGATGCTCTGCGGGAGAGCGAAGAGCGTATGCGGGCCATCTTTGAAGCAGCGGTAAACGTCTCTCTTGTCATGACGGACCTTGCAGGCACAGATGCCCGTGTCCTGGAATTCAGCCCGGGCGCGGAGCGTATGTTCGGGTATAGATGTGACGAGATCATCGGTAAACCCGCCGCCATGCTCCACCTGCCGGAAGATGTGGCCAGTTTTCCCAAGATAATTGAGGCTATGAGCCAGGGAAAAGCCGGATTTGCCGGGGAGTCGACTCTGGTCAGAAAATCCGGGGAGCGATTCCCGGCCCTTTTCACCTCCTACCCTATCTTTGATGGTAAAGGTCACATGACTGCAACCTTAGGTGTTGCCATTGACGTCTCCGAGCGGGTGGGAGCGGAAAAGGAGCTGAGAAAGAGCGAAGAAAAGTATCACAGCATTTTTGAAAATATCCAGGATGTTTATTACGAAGTAACCCTGGATGGAAAAATATTGGAAATCAGTCCCTCGATTGAGAGAATTTCCCGCTATAAAAGAGAAGAGCTCATAGGGAAATCAGCGTATGACATATATTTTAACCCGAAAAAAAGAGATGCGCTTGTAAAAAAGCTTTTAAAAAATGGAAGGGTTACCGGCTATGAAGTCCTTCTAAAGGGTAAAAACGGCTCAAAAGCCTATTGTTCGGTATCTGCAAAGCTGGCATGCGATAAACAGGGTAATCCTGAAAAAATTATAGGCTCCTTTCACAATATCACCACACGCAAACGGATAGAGGACTCACTCCGTGAAAGTGAGAAGACCCTGAAGGCCATTCTTGAAGCGTCTCCGGTGGGTATCGGTTTGGTCCGCAACCGGACTCTGGATTGGGCTAACAAAGCCATGTACCGAATGCTGGGATACGAAGAGGATTCCCTGTTAGGGGAAAGCGCCAGGGTGCTTTATCCTGATGATGAAGAATACGACCGTATTGGTCGTGAGCTGTATATCGGAATTAATGCAACAGGGATCGGAAATGTGGAAACCCGGTGGATTAAAAAAGATGGCAGTGTTATCCACTGTTTCCTTCAGGCAAGAACTCTGGATCCATCTGATCCGGAAAAAGTGATTATCCTGGCATCCATGGATATTACGGATCAAAAGAAGTCTGAAGAATATATTCATACTCTCACCCATGAGCTGATGAAAGCCCAGGAAGACGAGCGTACAATGATTTCTCGTGAACTGCATGATCGCGTGGCGCAAGACCTTTCCGTTTCAAAAATTGGATGTGACATGGTTTTAAAAAATCAGCCTGCATTGCCCCTTGAAGTAAAGCAAAAAATCATAGGGATATCAAACGGCCTTCAGGGGGCCATCAACGCCATTAGGGATCTAGCATATGAGTTGCGACCTCCCGGTCTGGATCAAATGGGTCTGGCTGAGACCATTTTCCAGTATTGTGAGGAATTTTCAGAGAAAACAGGGTTGAACGTGGACTTTACTTTTGCCGGTATGGACGGCTTAAAGCTCGATTTTAATACCGAGATCAACTTGTACCGCCTGGTTCAGGAAGGTCTCAATAACACCTGGAAGCATGCCGACGCAAGGCATGTGACCATCAGGCTGGCAGCAGCTCACCCTAACATTATTCTTCGTATAAAGGATGACGGCAAGGGGTTTGATGTAAAGGAGCGGCTTGCCAACGCCCTGAATGAGAAACGGATGGGGCTTCGCAGTATGGAGGAGAGGGTCAACCTGCTTCAGGGCGATATTGAAATTCAGTCACAGCCGATGCAGGGCACAAAAATTTCAATAAAGGTCCCTTACACCACGCAACAGAGGACATTTTGAAATTGCCTCCATAATCAGGAGAAAAAAAGTGGCACAAAAAAACACCATATTAATTGTTGATGACCATGCGCTTTTCAGGGAAGGCCTCAGGGCAATTATCGAACGTAACCCCAAGTATGAAGTGGTTGGTGAGGCCGGCAATGGTCGTGAAGCCCTCAGAATGGCCGGAAAACTCAAGCCTGACCTGGCCCTGATGGATATATCCCTCCCGGATCGAAGCGGCCTGGAACTGATTCGTGAAATACAAAAATTATCGCCAAAGACGCGTGTCATGGTTGTCAGTATGCATTCCAAAATAGACTATATCGTTAAGGCTTTTCAAGCCGGAGCAGCAGGATATTTGGTTAAAGAATCCGCCTCTGACAAGCTCCAGCAGGGAATCGGTTCTGTCTTAAAAGGCGACTATTTCATGGACACTTCCGTCTCCCAGAAGGTGGTTAAAAAACTTATGGGATTACAGGAAAAAGAGATGAAAATCACGGACGCAGCTTACGATACCCTGACGCCCAGGGAGCAAGAAGTCATGGCCATGGTGGCCGAAGGTTTTTCCACCAATGAAATCAGCAAAAAACTTTTCATCAGTTCCAAAACAGTTGAAAACCACCGCTCCAGCATTATGCGCAAGCTTGACCTTCACAGCATTATTGAAATTGTACGCTATGCCGCCAAAATAGGCCTCATCGACATAGATCTATGGAAAGAATGAAGATCAACTCCCCTTTAATTTCCTTTCTTATCCGTTATTTTC
>JAUUWG010000059.1 GCA_030589165.1 Desulfobacterales bacterium | reverse complement strand
AGTGAGCAATAACCGTGATATAGAGCATATCTATGTGTCTCTGCCCTTACACATTGCCCATTGCCCATCGCCCATCGCCCATTGCCCTCTTGCTCACTTTTTTTCATTCCCAAAGGTTTACAATCTAACCAACAAACACCAAATCTTATGTCTTTTGAATTTTTCATAGGTTGTCGCTACCTCAGGGCCAAGCAGAAGCAGGCTTTTATCTCCTTGATTACCATTCTTTCCATAGCCGGGGTCGCGGTCGGCGTGATGGCCTTGATCGTGGTTATTGCCGTCATGACAGGTGCGGAGTCTTATTTCAAGTCCCGGATTCTAGGGGTTGAATCCCATGTGGTGTTGATGAAACATGGCAGGGATTTTTCCAACTATCGCACAATCCTTGAAACCCTGGAGAATATCCAGGGGGTTGAATCCGCGGCGCCTTTTGTTTACAGCCAGATTATGCTCCGTTCATCATACGGGGTATCCGGAGCTGTTTTAAGGGGTGTCGATCCTGAATCAGACGGTCAACTGCCGGGTACTTACGATAAGGTCCCGTTGCAGCACCTCCTAAGGAAAGATCATGTAAATACAAATCAAGACGACGATACCATAACCTTAATGCCCGGGATTGTTTTAGGCAAGGAGTTGGCCGGAAATCTGGGCGTTATGGAGGGGGATTTAATTTATCTTATTTCATCCCGGGGAATGATTTCTCCCATAGGGCATATGCCTGCAATGAAACGGTTTAAGGTGGCGGGGGTTTTTGAGTCCGGCTTGTACGAATATGACGCATCACTGGCTTACATCCATTTAAGGGATGCCCAGAAGATCCTTCGGATGAAAGACTCCGTAACCGGAATCGGCGTACGTGTAGCCGATATCTACAATGCAGGAAACATGGCCGAAGAGATCGTTTCCGAGCTGAACCGGAAATACAAAAGCAGCTCATATTGGGCCAGAGACTGGATGCAGATGAATAAGAATCTTTTTTCTGCACTTAAGCTCGAAAAGAAGGCCATGTTCATTATCTTGATATTGATCGTTCTCGTTGCGGCCTTTAACATCACAAGCTCGCTTATTATGATGGTGATGGAAAAAAGAAAGGATATCGCCATCTTAAAGGCCATGGGCGCTACGGGCAGGAATATTCGGAAAATTTTTGTCTTCAAGGGAATGGTCATCGGTTCTGTCGGCACGATTATAGGGATGTGTCTCGGGTTTGTACTGTGCAGTTTACTCAAACATTACAAGTTCATCGAACTACCAGGAGATATATACTATTTCACCAAACTGCCCGTTCAACTTGAGGTGTTGGATGTTTTGTTGATCGGGGGGGCCGCTATGTTGATTTGCTTTGTGTCAACACTCTATCCGGCGCACCGGGCGTCAAAAGTCAATCCGGTTGAGGCGATTCGTTATGGGTGATGGAGAAAGTGAGCTAAAGCCCGCCTTGGCTCGATATGTTATGCTTTTGTGTCAAGGAGGGGCAATGGGCAATGGGCTATGCCTGTTCTTCGTTACAACACAGGGACATGGGAACGAGAAATAATAAATTGAAAAAAAAATCCTGTATTGAACAAAAACCTTCGGACGTTGTTTCACGTCACTTGATAAGTTTGAGAGATTTATCCAAAAGTTTTAACAATAGCGATAAAATTGATATTCTCAAAGGAATAAATTTTGATATAGATGCCGGCCAGACCCTGGCAATAGTCGGAGCGTCGGGAATCGGCAAATCCACGCTTCTTCATATCATCGGGACCCTTGACCGGCCTGATAGCGGTACGGTTCTGTTTCAAGGCGAGGATGTCTTTGCGTTTAATGAGGAAAAGCTGGCAAGATTCAGAAACGAAACCGTTGGTTTTGTTTTCCAGTTTCATCATCTGCTCCCGGAGTTCAGTGCGCTTGAAAATGCAATGATGCCGGCGCTTATCCAGGGTCAAACCAGGGAAGCGGCCAGGGAAGCGGCAGAGCAGATACTTATCCGGGTGGGCCTGAAAGAGAGATTGTTTCACAGAGTCGGTGAACTCTCGGGAGGGGAACAGCAACGAGTGGCCCTGGCAAGGGCGCTTCTGCTTAAACCGCCTTTGCTCCTTGCGGATGAACCGACGGGTAACCTGGATAAGAAAAACAGCGAGCAGGTTCATGAACTCCTTTTGGAGTTGAATCGTGAATTATGCATGACGTTGGTCGTTGTGACGCACAATATGAAACTTGCAGAAATGATGTCTCGAAGCGTTACGATTCTTGACGGAAAACTTGTGGAGATTTAAATAGGGTTTTTTATTATGTTAAGATGTATTTGCCTGTTAATCATTACCGTAATTACCTTTTTGCCCATTGCCGCATATTCTCTTCAAACCGTTCGCGTCGTGCTTTTGCCGTTTGAAATCTATTCTCAAGAAGAACTTGGACATCTGCAAACCGAAATTCCGGAAATAATCGGAAAGCATTTGAACAAAGAGGGTGCAATCGTAATAGATCAGGCTGCTCTCCCTGATTTGTCATGGAAGGAAAAGACGAAAAACTATGATCAGATCCGAAAATTTGGCATAAAGGCCGGTGCCGACTACGTGATTTGGGGCAGTTTAACCTTAATTGGAAGAAAAATCAGCCTGGACACCAGAATAATAGCGACTTTGGGGCAAGAATCCCCCGGTGCTTTTTTTGCCGAGGGAGAAGGCCTGGAAAATCTCTTTGTAACTGTAGGGAAAGTCTCCCGTGATATCGGCATGACGCTTTTTAAGCGGGAAAAGGTGTCTCAGGTCCTTATTGAGGGCAACAGGCGGATAGAAGATGACGCCGTTAAAAGAGTTATCAGGACAAAACCCGGGGATATCTATCTTTCGCGAAGTCTTTCTGAAGATTTGAAACGTGTCTATTCGATGGGTTTTTTTGATGATGTTCGGGTTGAGGTGGAAGACGGTCCCAAAGGGAAGATGGTTATTTTCAAGGTCAAAGAAAAACCGACGGTCGGGGAGATTCGTATAAAAGGTAATACCGCCTTGAAAGATGAAAAGATCAAGGAAGGATTAACCATAAACGCAGGATCGATTTTAAATGTTTCAAAGATCCATGACAATATCAAACTCATCGAGGAATTATACAAAGACAAAAATTATCATAATGTCAAAGTCGCCTATAATGTCATTGAACTTGAAAGCAACCGGGCTGATCTGGAATTTGTCATTGATGAGGGGGAAAAGGTACTCATCAAAGAGATCGCATTTGAGGGGAATAATGCATATCCCGACAAAAAACTGAAAAAATTGATGAAGACTTCGGAAAGGGGCTTTTTTTCATGGCTGACGTCATCCGGTGAACTTAACATGGAGGACCTCAGCCAGGATGTTGCCAACCTTACGGGTTTTTATCACAATACCGGTTACCTCCAGGCCAGGGTGGGAGAGCCTCAAGTGGAATTTCGAAAAGACCGGATATATATTAAAATAAAAATTGATGAAGGCCGGCAGTTTAAGATCGGTGATGTGGATATCGAAGGTGATCTTGTTTTAACCCGGTCGGAATTACTAAAGCGGATAAAGAGTTCCAAAGGAAATATTTACAGCCGCGAAGTTTTACGTAACGATATACTGGCCTTAACGGATATATATTCCGATGAAAGTTACGCCTATGCTGAAATTTTTCCCCGAATAGAGAAGGATTTCGAAAAACAGGAGGTAAACATAACCTTTGTCATCGACAAGAAGAATCAGGTCTATTTTGAAAAGATCATTATCGGAGGGAACACAAAGACAAGGGACAAGGTTATCCGCCGTCAACTCGATGTGTATGAGCAGGAACTTTACAGCGGCCGGAGATTAAAACGCGGGGTACGCAATCTTCATCGGCTGGATTATTTTGAGGATATAAAGGTTAACACGTCTAAGGGAAGTTCCGACGAAAAGATGATCCTGAAGATCGATGTCACCGAGAAACCTACAGGGACGTTCAGCTTCGGTGGTGGATACAGTAGTGAGGAAAATGCTTTTGTTATGACTTCTGTTTCCCAGAGGAACCTTTTCGGTCGCGGCCAGACACTTCAGTTGAAGGCCGAGCTTGGAAGCAAGACAACACAGTTTTCATTAAGTTTTACTGAACCATGGCTGTTTGATATCCCTTTGTCGGCAGGTTTTGATCTGTACAACTGGGAAAGGGGATATGATGACTACGACAAGGATAGTGTCGGAGGCGGTGTGAGGTTCGGCTATTCGATTTTTGATTATACAAGGGCATATCTGTCTTATTCCTATGATATCAGTGATATTACAAATATCGACGAAGACGCTTCATCGTCCATCAAAAAGATGGAAGGAGAAAATTCCGCGAGCACTATAACAGCGTCTTTGCACTATGATTCAAGAAACAGACGATTCAATCCTACAGAAGGGTCGGAACACAGCATCAGCGTTGAATATGCCGGTTTTGGAGGGGACATCGGGTTTACAAAGTACAAGGCGGAAACCGGCTGGTACATTCCTTTATTTTGGAATGTTGTGGGATTTTTACACGGGAAAACAGGATATGTTCAGCAAAGTTCAGGGGGTAAGCTACCGGATTGGGAACGTTTTAATCTTGGCGGCATAAATTCCCTGCGGGGGTTTGAATGGGAAGACTTAAGTCCCAAGGATGAGACCGGCGCAGAGATCGGCGGAGATAAATTCGTACAGTTCAACATTGAATTTTTGTTTCCTTTGTTAAAAAAGGCCGGCATCGTAGGGGTTGTTTTTTATGATACCGGTGACGTATATGACAATGGTGAGAATATAGACTTTGGTAATCTTCGTAAAAGTGCCGGATACGGTTTCAGATGGTATTCACCCATGGGGCCGATACGTATTGAGTATGGTCATATTCTTGATCCGAAAGAAGGAGAGGATAAGGGCAAATGGGAGTTTACCATGGGTACGGTATTTTAAAAATTTTAATCTTTATTAAAAGGAGAAATGAAAATGCGAGTTGTAAAAAGTACTTTTGCCGCAACATTTTTTTTCTTTTGTTTTTTTACTATACCTTCTTATGCTGCAGATCTTGCCAAGATAGGGGTCATTGATTTCCAGAAAATCGTTGATGTGTCCGATGCCGGAAAATTAATTAAGAAGCAGGGAAAAAAGATGGCGGCTGATCTTAAAAAAAAAGGAAAGGAGCTCGAAGAGTTTCAAGAAAGGCTTAAGAAGGAAGCTTTGGTCAATACCAAAGAGATGCGTGAAGAAAAGCAACGTGAATTCAGAATCAAGGTAATGGATTTCAAGGAGCTTGAAAAAAAATACAGATCAGAGATGCAGGAACTCCAAAACAGGCTTGTGTTCCGTTTGCGAAAAGAGATTTTTGATATCGTTCAGGAGATAGGAAAAAAGCAAGGCTACCTTCTTATCGTTGAAAGCGGTCCGGTAATATATTCTCCAAAGTCAAACGACATAACAGATCTTGTGATACAAAAACACAAGGCCCGGTTTGCCGGGAAGTAAGAGCCTGTTTAAAAATTAGGGAATCGAAGTGAAAAAGTGTGAGAGCGAGGGCAAATTGTTGCAAATTTGAGGTGAATAGCAAGCCTATTTGCCGAAAATTTGCGACAATTTGAACCGCTCTCACGGTTTTGCAGCGGATTCATCAGTTTTTAAACAGGCTCTGAGATCAGGGGGGGTATGCGTAATGGAAATATCACTTGCTGAAATAGCTCGGATCGTTGAAGGAGAGATTAACGGTGATTCGAATAAGGTCGTTTGCGGGATAGCTCCTTTTGACCATGCTGCTGAGAATGAAATAACTTTTGCAGGCAGTTCAAAATTTTTAAAAAAAATAAACGAAACCAATGCCGGAGCTGTTATTGTACCCGATTCGTTTAAGGCGCATTTAAAAAAAGACTCAATCAATCTGGTTGTTGTGAATAATCCTCAGATCGCTTTTGCCAGGATTTTAGAGATTTTCAGGCCCTCTCCAAAAGCTGAACCCGGGATAAGTTCAAGTGCTCACATCGGACAAAATTTTAAATGCGGCAAAGATGTTTCCATTGCTCCTTTGGTTGTAATTGGTGATAATGCTACTTTGGGTGATCGTGTTGTTTTGCATTCAAATGCATTTATCGGTGATAATGTGGTCATTGGAAGTGATGTTGAGATCCATCCCAATGTGACTATTCTTGATCGTTGCAAACTGGGCAGCAGGGTTATCATTCATGCCGGTTCGGTAGTAGGAAGTGATGGGTTCGGGTTTGCGCCTGATGGAGAAGACTATTACAAGATCCCGCAGACGGGTATTGTTCAAATAGACGATGACGTGGAAATTGGAGCGGGGAACACGATAGACAAGGCTACTTTGGGAAAGACCTGGATAAAAAAAGGGGTTAAAACAGACAATCTCGTTCATATCGCTCATAATGTGACTGTCGGTGAAAATACCGTAATCGTGGCACAGGTGGGTATCGCCGGAAGTTCAACCATAGGCAGACACGTTGTATTAGCGGGTCAGGCCGGGATATCCGGTCATTTGAGCATAGGTGATCATGCGATAATCGGACCCCAGGCAGGGATTGTCCAATCTGTTCCAACCGGCGAAGTCGTATCGGGAACACCGCAGATGCCCCACAGGTTGTGGCTCAGAGTACACAGGATCATTACCAGGCTTCCGGAGCTTAAAAAAAAGATTTTTCAAATGGAAAAGAGACTGGTTAAGATCGAGGAGAAGAAAAATGGAGAAAACTCTTGATATTCAAGCGGTCATGGATATTTTGCCTCACCGGTATCCTTTTATACTGGTCGATCGAATACTTGAACTTGTGCCCAATGAGAAAATTATCGCCCTAAAGAATGTAACGATAAACGAGCCTTATTTTCAGGGTCATTTCCCCGGGACCCCGATAATGCCGGGTGTGCTTATTATTGAAGCCATGGCCCAAGCCGGCGGTGTGCTTGCCTTTGCTTCCCTTTCCCCGGAAAACAAAGGCCTGATGTATTTTATGGGTATTGACAAGGTCCGATTCAGGAAGCCGGTTTTGCCCGGGGATCAGCTTCTCCTTGAGCTGGAAATCATTAAGCTGAAGTCAAAGGTATTCAAAATGTCCGGAACCGCAACCGTCGATAAAAAGTTGGTGGCGGAAGCCGTGCTGATGGCCTCTATTGGAGAGGAAAAATGATACACCCGACCGCCATTATCGACCCGGCAGCCGAGATCGATTCCAATGTTGAAATCGGTCCGTACTCAATTATCAATGGAAATGTTTTTATAGGATCCGGAACCGTCA
This sequence comes from Desulfobacterales bacterium, assembly GCA_030589165.1. GTDB lineage: Bacteria > Desulfobacterota > Desulfobacteria > Desulfobacterales > JAFDHS01 > JAFDHS01. The sequence continues at coordinate 5,357 of JAUUWG010000059.1, read as the reverse complement.
TAGGCCCCCATGTCGTCATTGATTCGTATGTTACCATAGGGCCGGATTGCCGAATATTCCAGTATGCTTCCATAGGAGCCGCTCCCCAGGCAATCAAATTTAAGGGCGAAGAGACCCATGTGAAAATCGGACGCGGCACTGTTGTGCGTGAATTTGTTACAATCAACAGGGGGACAGGATTCGGCGGAGGCGTTACCGAAGTCGGTGAAGAGAATTTTTTGATGGCCTATACCCATATCGCCCATGATTGCAAGACAGGCCGAAAAGTTATTATGGCAAACAATGCAACCCTTGCCGGTCATATAACCGTAGGCGATTGTGTAACCATAGGCGGGCTTGTGGCTATTCATCAGTTTGTAAGGGTAGGTGATTATGCCTATGTGGGTGGGAAATCGGCAGTGGTAAAAGATATTCCCCCTTATGTTATTGCAGCGGGTGACAGGGCAAAACTCCACGGTTTAAACAAAGTGGGTTTAAAGCGCCATGGTTTTTCAGAAGAAACATTATCTTTATTAAAAAAAGCCTACAGAATTATTTTTCGTATCGGACTTACATTAAACGAGGCTGTCGAGAGAGTACAGGCCGAGGTGGACCAAGTGCCTGAAGTAGTCAATTTTGTTGATTTTATAACATCCTCCCAGCGAGGGATTACCAGATAAACCGGAAAAGTGAGCTAAAGTTTTTCTCGTTCCCATGCTCCTGCGCGGGAATGCATACCGGCGTGAATAGCAAGTAGAGGGGGGCGATGGGCGATAGGCGATGGGCTATGGGAAAAAACGATAGCTCCTCGTTTCCATGCTCCGGCGCGGGAATGCATACCGGAGTACAACATGGTAAGAAACCGCTATCATTTTACTGAAGTAAACAAGCCGTATTTTGCGATTTGTACGGTATCACACCGCTGATGGCAACCAATGATTAATGACAAAAGGATAGGATTAATTGCGGGGAGCGGCCAGTTCCCTTTTATTTTTTCAAAAGCAGCCAAAGAAAAGGGGTATGCTGTTTATGCGGTGGGGTATCTGAAGGAAACGGACCCTGAGCTCAAGCGGTATGTAGATGCTGTGGAATGGATCCATTTGGGCCAGATCAAGCGTCTTTTGAAATTTTTTAAAACAAACGGCGTAAGGGATGTTGTTATGATGGGGGCCATTAGAAAGACAAGGATGTTTTCTGATATAAGGCCTGATACAAAAGCCCTCTCACTTATTGCCGGCATGAGGCATACGCATGATGACGGACTTTTAAGGGCTTTTGCCGGCGTGCTTGAAAAAGAAGGCATCAATATACAGGCATCGACATTTTTGCTTCCTGATCTTTTGGCGCCGGAAGGCTGTTGGACAAAGCGGAAACCGAGCCGATCAGAAAAGGTCGACATTGACCTGGGATGGAAGCTGGCAAAGGAGATCGGGCGTCTTGATATCGGTCAGTGTGTGGTGGTTAGTGGTGGGTCGGTTTTAGCGGTAGAGGCAGTTGACGGCACAGATGCTACCATAAGAAGGGGCGGAGGACTGGCCAGGGGAACTGCTGTGGTTGTGAAAGTTTGTAAACCCAATCAGGATTTAAGATTCGATATTCCTGCTACGGGTGTGCAGACAATAAAGACGATGCATGAATCAGGTGCAAGAGTGCTTGCTATTGAAGCGGGCAGGGCGGTTGTTTTTGACAGAAATGAAATGATTGAACTTGCAAACCGTTTCGGGATTTCCATTGTTGCATTGAGTAGTGAGCAGAGAACGTAATGTAGGGGCGGGCAGAGACCTATGTGTCTGCCTTGTGATGGGCGATGGGCGATGGGCGATGGGCGAAGATATGATTATCCTCGAAGTTTGGAATTCAGACTTAAAGTCTGAACTCCCAAGATATGAAGAAAACGAGGTCGTTAATGAAAAAACTTAGAGTCGGTGTTGTTGGTGTGGGGTATCTTGGGAAATACCATGCTGAAAAGTATGCAAAAATGGATAACGTTGACCTTGTGGCGGTTGTGGATGTCAATAGAAAGAATGCCGAAGATATCGCAAAAAAGTTTGGGACAAAGGCGTATCTGAATTATAAGGACCTTTTCGGGAAGGTTGATGCCGTAAGTATTGTTACCCCTACCCCGCTGCATTTTGCCGTCGGTATGGACTTTTTGAAAAATGATGTTGATTTACTCCTTGAAAAGCCCATGACGACAACTTTGGAACAGGCCGATGAGCTGATCAGTCTTGCTGAATCAAAGGGCCTTATCCTCCAGGTCGGGCATCTTGAGCGATATAATAAGGCGGTTGTAGCACTTGAGAATCTTATAAAGAAACCCATGTTCATAGAGTCCCATCGATTAGGTCTTTACAAAGAGCGCGGTACCGACGTGAGTGTAGTACTTGACCTTATGATCCATGATATCGATATCATATTAAATTTTGTCAAATCAAAAATAAAGAGTATTCATGCGGCAGGCACCCCTGTGATCTCTAAGCTTGTTGATATTGCCAATGCACGGATTGAATTTGAAAATGGATGTGTTGCCAATATTACGGCCAGTAGAATTTCGACCAGGAGCGAAAGGAAAATCCGGCTGTTTCAAAAAGATGCATATGTATCCGTAGATTTTGTAAAGCGTGAGGTAAATATTGTAAAGCAGAGCGGCAAAGACCATAGCGGGCTGATACCCGGCATGGAAACCCGAAAACTTTTCTTTAAGCAGGGTGATGCTTTGGAAGATGAGTTGAAAGATTTCGTAAAATCCGTAATCAAACGTGAAGTCCCGGAGGTTTCAGGCAGGGTCGGACGTGATGCCTTGAAGGTAGCTTTAACTATTGTGGAATGTATTGATAATAGAAACAGCCGGTTGGAGGTATAGCAATCTTATGAGTCGATCGTTGGAGCAACAATGTATTATGATTATAGCCGGTGAAGCGTCCGGCGATCTTCACGGATCACATCTTGTTAAGGCTATGCGAAAAAAGGATCAATCTCTCTTCTTCTGCGGAATAGGGGGGCAGGCTCTCAAGGATGCAGGAACAAAAATTTTATTTGACGCTTCCAGGCTCGCCGTTGTAGGGATAACTGAGGTGTTTTCCAAAATACCCGATCTTTTAAAGGGGATGACTACCGCCAAAAGAGTCCTTAAAACTTTGAGGCCGGATCTTCTTATATTGATAGATTTTCCTGATTTTAACTTTCACATTGCAGCTGTTGCAAAAAAAATCGGTATCCCCGTGCTTTATTATATCAGTCCCCAGGTTTGGGCGTGGAGATCCGGCCGCTCAAAAAAGATCAAAAAACTTGTGGATCACATGGCCGTTATTTTACCCTTTGAGGAGGATTATTACAAGGCGCATAAAATTCCTGCGACATTTGTCGGCCATCCTCTGCTGGACACTGATTTTTTCCGAAGCAAGAATTTTTCACACGCCTGTTTTTCAGTTGATAAGGCGTTGGAAAAAAAAGTTAAAGATTTTAATGTAATCGGACTTCTTCCGGGTTCCCGTGACAAGGAGATCTCAAGGCATCTTCCGGAAATGATCGGTGCAGCGCATGTTCTGTCCAAACGAAAGAAAAATATAAAATTTATTATTTCTGTCGCGCCTTCAGCGGAAAGGTCTCTTGTGGAAGGGGTGGTTAAAAGATGTCAGGGACCGGCGGCTTTTGAGCTTGAATCCGGCGGGGTGGATAAGGTGCTTGAAAGGTGCGATCTTGTTATTGCCGCATCCGGTACCGTTACCCTGGAAGCCGGTATCTTTGGTACCCCGATGATAATTGTTTATAAAATGTCCCCTGTAAGTTATTGGTTGGGAAGGGCCATGATCGAGGTAAAGAATGTGGGCCTTGTCAACCTTATAGCAGGTGAAGAGATCGTTCCGGAACTGCTGCAAGGTGATGCAAATCCTGAAAAGATAGCAGATAAGGTCTTTGGGATGCTGAATGATCCTGCCGGACTGGAAGAGATCAGAAACAAGCTCCTTGGCATAAGAGACGTGCTGGGCGGATCGGGCGCTTCGGAACGCGTTGCCGAGATAGCGATAAGCATGCTGCTCTAAAAAATGAACTTAGACCGTTTTGGGTCCCTATTTCGTCACAATTCTCTCTCCGAATTTTAACATTTGTATGAAAATCAACACCATTGTAAGTCGATATGTATTTAAAGAGTTAATTCCGCCTTTTGTCATCAGTCTGCTGTTTTTTACCTTTATTTTCCTGATGGCCAAGATACTTGACATTACCAATCTGGTTGTAAATTACGGCATCAGCATCTTTACCGTTTTTTTAATGATCATCTATACCGTGCCCAATTTTCTTGTATTTGTGATCCCCATGTCGGTTATGATGACGGTTCTCCTTACCTTCCTTCGGATGTCAAGCGACAACGAGATCGTTGCCCTTAAAGCCGGTGGGGTCAGCATCTACAGTCTGCTCGTTCCGGTATTTGCATTTTGCCTTATCGGATCGGTGCTTACAAGTGTTATGGCTGTTTATGGATTGCCTTGGGGAAGGCTGGCAGTTAAGGAGCTGGCCTTTGAAATCGCTTCTTCAAATCTCAATATCGGATTGAAAGAAAGAACTTTCAATGACGGCTTTAAAGGCGTGATGCTTTATGTGAACAAGATAAATATAAAAGACAACAAACTCATAGATGTTTTTATCGAAGATCAAAGAACAAAAAACATTGTAAGTACCGTGGTTGCACCAAAGGGAGAGGTGTTTAGCGAACCGGATAAACTGGCTTTTCACTTAAGACTTTATAATGGAACCATCAATCAGGTTGATCTTGAGGATAGATCCGTACATGCGATTAATTTTGACTCCTATGACATCTCCATTGACTTGAAAAAAACTGTTGAAGCATCAAAAGGGAGCCAAAAAGATAAAAAGGAGATGAGTCTTACCGAGTTACGTCAGTATTTAAGTCTTGCCGACCGAAAAGATTCAAAATATTATTCTGTACTGATAGAATATCATAAAAAATTTTCGATCAGTTTTGCATGTTTTTTTCTTGGCTTCCTTGCCGTTCCTTTGGGTCTGCTATCGAGCCGTGCAAAAAGATCATTCGGTTTAGGGCTTGGGCTTGTTTTCTTTCTACTTTATTATCTGCTGCTTTCTGCGGGGAATGTTTTCGGGGAAGCGGGTGTCTATCCGCCGGTTGTCGGCATGTGGGTCCCGAATATGGTCATGGGGGGTATAGGGCTGTATCTCTTCAAAAGAGCAGTGAATGAACGGCCGATTCAGATCGCTTTTTTCCCTGATTTGATGAAACGATTGGCGTTCAGGTTAAAGGGTGGAAAAGCAGTGAGCAGTGGGCAGTGAGCAGAGGGCAGAGGGCAGAGGGCGGAGGGCGATGGGCGATGGGAGATGGGCGATGGGAGATGTGAGATGGG
>JAUUWG010000110.1 GCA_030589165.1 Desulfobacterales bacterium | reverse complement strand
CCCATCCGTTTGAGCTCGCTGACATGGATAAAACGGTTCTCAAAAATGGTTTCAGAAATAATACTAAACCCCCTTGCAACTGACATCAATACCATAAACTGAGCCTGCATGTCGGTGGGAAATCCCGGGTAAGGCAGAGTTTTTATATCAACACTTGAAATTTCATCAGCTCCCTGAATCCTTACATTTTTATCCTCGATAGTTACTTGGGCTCCGGTAAGCTTTAGTTTGTGGATAACCGCTTCAAGATGGTTGGGTTCACAATTTAAAATAGTTACATCTCCTCTGGTCAGGGCTGCCGAAACCATAAACGTGCCGGCTTCTATCCGGTCTGGTATTATGGAAACGGATACCGGTTTTAAGGAAGAGACCCCTTCTATGGTAATGACCGACGTGCCGGTTCCCTTTATCTTTGCGCCCATTTTTATCAAAACGTCGGCAAGTGCAACGACCTCCGGTTCAAGGGCCGCATTTCGAAGCACGGTAATCCCTTTGGCCAGAACAGCCGCCATCATAAGATTTTCCGTACCGGTTACGGTAGGAATGTCCAGATAAATTTCGTTCCCTATAAGACGGTCGGCGGAAGCTTCCACGTATCCGTGTTTTAATTCAATCAAAACGCCGAGACGGGCAAGTCCTTTTAGATGCAGATTGATGGGGCGTGCGCCGATGGCACATCCTCCGGGCAGAGATACCCTGGCCTTTTTAAGCCTTGCCACAAGCGGGCCCAGGACCAGAATAGAGGCCCGCATTCTCCTGACCAGATCATAGGACGCCTCGTGATTGCACATGCCGCCGCCGTTTATTTTAATAATATCTCCATCTGATTCTATACTGGCCCCAAGACTCGAAAGCAAAAGTTTTGTGCTTTGTATGTCTTTCAGGTCCGGGACGTTGGAATACGTATTCCATCCATCCGTAAGGAGCGAAGAAATAAGAATTGGAAGGGCGGCATTTTTTGCGCCACTTATTCTAACCCCTCCTTTTAGAGCACGTCCCCCTTGAATTACGATTTTATCCATATAAACCCCGCACAAACAAAAAAGCGCTTCCCCGGTTTCATGATGAGGCAAGCGCTTTTAACCTTGAAAGATTTTGGCATCTTAATGGTGATGCTCGTCATTCCCCCTGCATGCGTCGATGGCGGCCTTGATAATACAGTAGGTCATGCCAATGCCTAAAATGGTGAGTGCGTACCAGAGACCACCCATGAAAACCACATGGTCCATATCCCAGATCCATTCAAAACTAAATGGAAACATAATTAATCCTCCTGCCCGTTTTAAGCTTCAGCCGGCTTTAATTCCTGTTCTAAATCAACTGGCGGTTCAACCGTTTCCTCTTCCTCAGCCGGCAACGTTTCAATGGGATTCAGTTCCGACTCATCTGGAAATACCGGCAAATAACGGTGTGCCAGCCCTACCAGAATAATACCATATGCCACCGGAAGTATTGTGGTGGCAATTTCCTGCCAGCTCGGGAAATACATTGCCCAATAATCAAAGCTCATCACCGGCACGGCCATGACCTGGAGCACCATTACCCAACGATTAATACAAACTCCGACAACAGCCAGGATCACGGCAATCCAAAGTGCCACAGAATTTTTTCGTCCTTTTTTAGTAATCAGAATCGCCGCCGGAACAAAACCGCAAATTACTATTTCCGCAAACAGGATCCAGATTCCGTATAAGGGGTTATTGGAATAAAAATCCATCAACGTTTGTCCCATGGAAGGAGCTGTGACGGTTGCCCAGTACCAGGTATCGGCGGTCTTGGCAATAATGTAAGTCAGAATCATCCACCCTGAAATTTTGGCTAAAAGCTCGATGGCGCTATCCTTAACCAGCTTTTTGCGTGTAACTGTTTCGGTAATTTTAGTAATCAGAATTGTAAAACATGGTCCACAGGCCGCGGCTGACCAGGTAAAAAGAAAGAAGGTCCAGGGCCAGATCAAGATCCCTTCCCGAAAGGCGAAGGGTCGTCCGAATAGGACACCGGCAACGCCGCCCAGGGATCCCTGGTGGAAAAAGGAGAGGAACACCCCTGTAGCTGCAAATACCGCCATGATTTCATGCATGTTGTGGCTGAGATGATGAAAGAACGGCACCCTGTCGATCTGGCGATTTTCAAGAATAAGCGGAATAAATTCAATGGTCAGAACACCGAAGTAGCAGGAAAGGCAGAATGCCACTTCAGTCAGCATAGAGTGAACATTTGCATGCCAAAAAATAAACCAACCCCTCAGGGGCTGCCCGATATCGTAGGCCAAAATGAGCAGCGCCGAGCTATAACAGATGAAGCCAATTAGAACCGCGTAGTTGATGATACTCTTCAGCTCATCTTTGCCAAAGATATATGTTAATAAACCGGTAAAAAAGGCGCCGCCGCCAACAGCGATCACCGCAAGGTCAGCCCAAATCCATATAGCAAAACCATAGTAATCGTTCATATTGGTCTGGTTGAGGCCCTTAATCCAGCAAAGCAGCATGGCATAAACGCCCCATAACAGGACCGCGCCGACTACACTGATAAATAGAAGAAATTGCCATAATGGGCAGCGCTTAACTCCCCTGGGTATTAATGCAGAATCCATATGTTATGTACTCCTTGAATATATCGTTTTTACTTTTTAACCCTGGTGCACCGTCTTTTTAGCTATACTCTCATTTTTAAGATAATTATCACCGACCCGCCTGACCCACTCTCGGCTCGAAAGATAGTAGACCTTGGGGTTGGTACCCAGCCTTTCCAGCAAACGGAATGCATTGGGATTGGTCGGCCGACCGTGGTGTTTAGGGTCGGGTTTTACCATCCGGTATACGGCATGATTCGGATTATTCAGATCACCGAATGTAATGGCGCCGGCAGGGCATGCCTGGGTGCAAGCCGTCTGATATTCATCCTCTTTGAGTTCGCGCCTTCCTTCCATGAATGCCTTTTCCTTTGCCATCTGGTACCTGTGGAAGCAGAAGCTGCATTTTTCAACCACGCCTCGCATGCGGGGTGAAACATTGGGGCTCAAATATTTTTCCATGCCATCCGGCCAGACCGGATCCCACCAGTTAAAATAGCGAGCTTTATACGGGCAAGAAGCCATACAGTACCTGCATCCGAAACAGCGCGTATAAATCTGGCTGACAATCCCGGTTTCAATGTTGTAATCAGTCGCAACCGCCGGGCAAACCGTTACACAGGGAGAATGACCTTCATGTTGTCCTTCACAATGCATACACGGTCTCGGGAGATAGCATATATCCGTATTTGGAAACGGTTTCCCGTTGGTCAACTTGTAGACACGCATCCATGTTATGCTGAGAAGTTTGTCCGATTCATCCTTCCTAAAAGGCACGTTATTTTCGGCCATGCAGGCAACCATGCAACTGCCGCAACCGGTACATTTATCCAGGTTTATAACCATTCCATACTTTTTGGCTTTCTTGTGTTTCATCAGAACCTCTTTGGATTGACAATTATTGATAACATGATGAACCAAAACATTTTCAATAGTCAATCTTCAATATAATCAGGCTTTGGCCAGTTTAACCCTGATTCCCCAGGCAGCATCCAAACCTGAAACAGAATCTTCAACCGGACCGATGAGTTCATTAAAATTTATTCCCTTACCTGCCAAATAATCGTCGAATGCCGTATGACCCAGTCCTCTGGGCAGGGCAACAAGCCCGGGCATGATACCGTCAAAAAGATGTACCTTAACTCGTGCTTTGCCCACAGGAGTGCTTAACATGGCAAGCTGGCCCTCGCGCAGGCCATGCTCCCCGGCTGTTTTCGGATTAAGCTCAATAAAAACATCCGTGCCTTTGAGAACCGTATCATCAACAGATTTCATAACAAACGGCGGATCACCGACGACACCGTTGGCTAATCTGATGGAATCATAAGGGATAAGCAAAAGAGGATAATTCGTTTTGTCACCTTCAATTTTAACCGGTTTAAATTGTTTCAAGGATCCGGTTTCTTTGGGAGCAAATTCGAATTTCCCGGAAACCGTATCAAACGATTCTTCATGGGTTTGAACAAAAAAATCAGGATGAGACCAGAATCCTTTTTCAACCATAACCCGCCATTTATAACCCAGAGTTTCCTTAAGACACTCATCATAACTGTTCCACGCAAAAGCGTCCGCTATATTTCCTCCCATGGCTTTTGCTAACAGAATTATGACATCTCCGGTATGTTTGGTATTAAACAGGGGCTCAACCACCGGCCTTGAAAGGCCGATAACAGGCTTGGGCATTCCTGCGGGCGTGGGTATATCTTCGTAGCGTTCAAGATAGGCATGATTCGGAAGGATCAGATCAGCGTTTTGAGCCGTTTCATCCATATAAGAAGAGAAACTTACCACAAACGGTACCTTGTCAAAGGCCTTTTTCACTGCTTTGCTGTCGGACATTGTGTATAACGGGTTTGCACCGGCAACAAAAAGCGCTTTCAGGGGATATTTTTCTCCTGAGTTGATGGCTTGGGGGAGACGATTTAACAGGTGACGGGAAAATGGATACTTTTTACTCCCGGCACCATCCAATCGATCTTTTTGCATTCCGACTGCTGCCCTATCATCCATCTCTACTTCAGGCCAGTTGATATAATCAGGTTCTGCAACAGCAAAAATCCCTCCCTTTTTGTTGATATTTCCGACAAGAGCGTTTAATGCGTGCACCGCTGTGCATTCATTAAGACTGCCCGGTGTGGTTCCCTGACCACGGCCGCAAATTGCCAAAGGTTTGGATGCACGGGCAAAGCTGCGGGCAAGAGCAATGATTGTTGTACGGTCGATTCCCGTAATTGTTGCAACGCTATCCGGACCGTATTCACCGAGCACACAACGCTTCCAATCCTCAAATCCCTCAGAATAATAATTAATAAACTCGGCATCGTACAATGATTCTTTAATAATGACATGGGCAATTCCCAGGGCAAGCGCCGCTTCGGTCCCGGGATTAATGGGAATCCATTTGTCTGACTTGGCTGCGGTGTTGGACAGGCGGGGTTCGATCTGAATCACTTTGCCGCCGGTATTACACCAAGTGCTGTTGGCCCGGAACATCCGTACCGGCGATCCCCAGCCATCTACTATTCCGCTTCCAAAGCTTAAAATAAAATCGGCATTTTCAAAATCGAACCCGGGCAAAGCCTGAACACCCTGCATAAGGTGAAGGGTAAGCTCATAGGAATCGATAATTGATGATGTGCGCATCAAATTGGGAGAACCGTAAACCGTCAGAAACCTGTCAAATAATCTAGGTACGGTCCCGCGATCTGAACCAGAAATTATGCCTACGGTGTGGGATTGACCTTTTTCTCTTAAGTCACCGAGGGTTTCCGCAACCTCTGATACGGCATCTTTCCATGAGATTTTTTCCCATCTTCCCTGGCCTCTTTTCCCCACTCTTTTCAAAGGTGTCCAGACTCTCGTGGGGCCATATAGAAGCTGAAGGCCTGACAATCCCAGAATGCACAACCCACCGTTATTTAAAGGATGCCCTTTCATTCCCTCTATTTTAACCGCCCGATCATCGATTTTACGGACAGTAATACCGCAACCACCGGAGCAGAGGCTGCAGGCAGAATTGACATAACTGGCTTCACCATCCTCCGGAACAGGAGTCCATGGCCACATCTGGGTCCATATCGCACTGTCATCCATCAACTTCCATGTCAATGGTGAAAGGGTTGTTCCCGCCGCACCACCAATTAAAAACGACAAAAAACTTCTTCTGTCAATTTTCATCTATTCTACCCCTTAAATTTTC
>JAUUWG010000011.1 GCA_030589165.1 Desulfobacterales bacterium | reverse complement strand
CAAGCGTGTCGAAATTCCCAAACTGACGGGCAGCATGCGTCCCCTGGGAATCCCAACTGCACTTGAGCGGTTGATCCAACAAGCCATGGCACAGGTTCCAGGTTCTGATGTCGAAGCAGTTGGGGTCAATAATTAAGTAAGGTGTCCCCGGAATTCCCGCGATGTGAACTGTTTTTGCCCTGGTTCCGAAATCTTGGCGGCTCTCAGGGGTATCAATTCCGTATAGGCGGATTTTGTTATTGAGTTCGGTTTTGTAGAACGGTTATTGTGTCGCCGTCGGCGATACTGACGACTTTGCCGGTTATTTGGGTCTGGGCGTGGACACAGGTAACGATAAACAGGAGGGGCAAAACGAATATGAGGTTTAATTTTTTTATAAAAACTCGTTTTGGGATTTCCATTGGTCAACCGATCGATGCGTGGATGGTGGGAGATGGGTTAAATAATTTGAGGAATTTGAAACATATTTCGACACTATAATCAGCTTACTGAGTAATTATCGCAATGATATTTATAAATTTATTAAAACTTAATGAGATTTCTTGTCTATTTGTTTTGTTGATTGAAAAGTCTTCGAAATTCTGTATAAGCTGCTTCATGACAAAACGATTTTGTGTATAATTTTTGAACGCTTGAATCATTAGAATAACTGTTGTTAACTGCATATCCGAGAGCGTCTTGTAATATTTTAAGAGGTGCTTTATCGTCAACAATTACGCTCTGTAAAGAATGAAAAGCTAATAATAGATGGAATCGTTTTCTCCAATAATTTCTGTGAATACTTTCTGCGATACCCTGCCCTCTGCTAATTTTATATCCAGATGTCGAGAAAATAACTCCAATATAACAATCATGCTCTTCCATTCTACGATAATGTAATGAAAACTCTTCATTTGTCATAGGAGCTTTATGATTTTTTGCTTCCATATATAATTGAAAACCGAACTGTCTGCATAATTCATCACCCCAACAAAGTAAAATTGCGTTATTATTCAATGGGCCTTGACCGTCGATTTGCCATTTTCCAGGTTCGGTAATTTCGGTTATTCGATTGACTATGCCACCATTAGTAAGAAAATAACGTGCGAGATTTTCTAATGGACGCCCTTTAAGCTCAGTTGCATTATCTTTAGGGTTAAGTTGAATTTGTGTTGATTTTACATACTCTTTATACAAGTTTTCATATTCTTCTTTATCCCATCCGGCCTGAATGGCAAAAAGCCATTCGATATCCAAACCTAGAGTTTGAGCATTTTTATTGTAAAATTCTTTAAATTCCTCAACAGTTGCAATAGTTTTATTCGACATTGATACCGGGCTTCCAAAAAATTATCTGTATATCGATATCCTCAGGGCCATTTATCGGTTCTTGACAATAATTACACCAATCAATAGTGCCCTGATTCACTTTTTCCATTATAATGCCAACAGAATGCTCTTGTGTTCCGATTACATGGTCACAAGCTTTGTGTCTGGGGATAAATGTTGCCTTGAGCAGTTTGAGCCCCAGAAGCATATAGAAGATTTTTTTTACTTCAATTGCTGGCAGGCCGACAGCGTCAGTGATAGTCTGAATCTCAATCGAATTATGAGGACGTTCAGAAGAAATTTTTTGAATTGTTTTTACAATACGCTCACCGTCGTCTTCTTTAATTCCAATTTTTCGATATGGAATTTCAGATAAATTCATGATTTTTTGCCTTATTATGAAAAAATGGCATCAAGAACGTAAGGGTTATCAATTTTTTCAGTTTGTGATTTGTTAACCGAATGTCGAATACAATTTATCACACTTTTGCGATTTTTAGGTATTATAATAATCGGAAGGTAATGGGTGTTTGGTAACCCATTCAATACTGAAACTTTAAAATGTCCTCCGCGATCCCCAATTGGTGTTTGTAATACTAATGAATAAGTATAACTTTGCTCTTTGAGCGCTCTAAAAATTTGATATAAATCAATTTTTGAAAGAGGGTGATCTTTTCCACGGCTTTTGCATTCCTCTTTAAAACTTGTGGAAAAGTTATTTAGGATATCACGCAAAGAAATAACCCCTTGTGTTAAATCAAATGCTGCTTCATGTTGAGGTTCTATTTTCCAGCCCATATCAATTGCATTAAATTCTTTTTCAAGAAATAGCGTAAAATTTTTGAAATTCAGTGAATTAAAACTAAATGGAACAATATTTAAATATTCGGTAAGGGCTGAATCAACAATAAACTGATATCTTGTTGGGATATTTGAATTTGAGAATAAAGCCCAAGGCTCTGAAAATGTTGGCATAGAAATTTCTATCAAGCTATGCTCAAATAATACACGAACAATAACTGGAATACGAGCCAAAAAATAGTCTTCAAAATTTGCCTGATTACCCTCTGGCTTGACTAGTACTCTTGTGCAATTAAAAAGCAATGATACAATATTGTCATCCCTATTAATATTTATTGATTCTAATTCACAGTTTCGACCAGATGGTTGGTTGATACCATTAAATAAATTTAGGTAGTTATTATTTAAATCATATCGCTTATTTATTAACCATTTTACAAAATCACCTATAGATGAATAATGTTCTGAACTTGGGAATTTAACATAAGCCAATATAGGGAAATTTAAATCATGATCTAAATATGATAGATTTTTACCAATATCTTCAGAAGTTAAATTGCTACTAATTTTTTCAGCTATATCATATCTATTTTTAACACCATAATGTTTCGTTTCTTCATCATTATTTGTAATATCTATATCCCAATTTTCAGCGAAATATCTCAGTTGGTCAGCACTATAAATCTTACCAAGTAATTCAGTTGAAGAGAGTGGCTTTCTATCGTGCAAACATGCATCTTTAAACTCATCCAAAGAATCATAATCAGCACCGAGCATTATGGTCTCCTCTTCGTTGCCATTTGTATTTTTCGATTTTTAAAAATTCAAGAAAAAAATAATAACTACACAATCTCATGCCCCACCCAAAACCAGCCCTTGGCCTCAACTCTGGTTGATCACCGCTGGTGTGGGGCTGGGGGAGAAAGACCCCCGGCTACCCGATTAGGTACTCGTCACTGAAATTTAATAGCCTTTGCTCGGAAACCGATCGAATATGATTTGAACAGTGCGCCAAAACCACCGCCTGTCCCATGTGCGTAACCTGTTGTATAACCACCTCTGCCGTAAGCCGTGCCGGTGGCACTTCCCCAAACTGTAGAAGAAACAACAGAGCCCCCTTCTAACACTTCCCTGTATATATCAATTATTCCATCGGCTCCCGCTCGTGCAGCTTGTTCTTTGAGTTTTTCGAGTGCCGCTTTTTCCGCATGGGACACACTCAGGAAATCATCTGTGTCAGCACTTGCTGTGATCAAAGCGATTACCTTGTATTTCTTATCTGGCTTCTCAAGAAATATTTCGATCTTTTCTATCGGGGTAGGAGATGCAGGTGGTGTGCCGCTGAGCATCACTGTTCCTCCTGTAGCGCATCCGCTGAGAAAAACTATCAAGGCAAGAATTGCGATTAACAGGGCAGCATGGCTATTTGTCATTGTGCTTACCTCATCCAGTGTTTGATTGCTCCGTCGCGGCAGGAACGCTGTTCCCCCGCGCCCCCGCACAGATCACGCCCGGCTTTCTCGGGCTCTCCAATCTGATCCGAAGTTTTTAGATAATATCGCCTCGATCTCCTCTTCCGTATATAAAGGGCGCAAATTGCCTTTTTTATCAGTCACTTGAATTTTATGCAAATGACGCCAAACTTCATAAGGATTTCTCATTTCCACAATCGGGTCAGGAAAGGATGTTGATTCGTAATCAAGAATTTGGTGTACAATAGAACTGAAATATCTAGCCTTTTCCTCAACATGAGCCTCATTCAGATTGGGATGCTCTTTTTTTGCCGCCTTTATTATATTCTTATATATTTTAGGACCATACTTACTTCTTGCGTATTTTTTAATGGCTTTTACAAATTTATAAAACCTCTCCATGTCAAGCCAATGGAATGAATCCCATGTATCTTGTCGTATCCAATTCAAGAAGTAGATGTCAATTATTTTAGCAAAATATATACTCATGTCATATCCTGTTATTATTATTTAGGTTTTACAAATGGTATAGGTGTAAAATTTTCTATATATTGCCTTTAAGCCTCCTCCAGCGACCGCCACATCCAAATCACCCGCCCGATACACACGGAGCGCCAAAGGTGCGGAACACAGCCACTATCCACACCGGATTCCATGCCAGGCGCACCAGCGCGCATTTATGCAGCATGCGTCGGTGGTTGGCTATTGCGCAAAGAATCAATCAACCTTAAAACTGTTTAAAAATTGGGCCAAGTTTTTCTTTGCCATAGACCGGCATTGTTGCTCATACATAACGCCAATTTTGTAATGCTTTCCTCTTATTAAACAACTGATTCCCTCTGCGGATATTCCTTCACGCAATGCATTCGTGTAGTACGAGACAGCGGGGAACCGCCCTTTGAATTTTGGCATCGCTTGGAATGTTATTTGTTCCCGATTAACGCCAAATATCCTAAGGTTTCCCACTATGTAGTTTTCCAATGCCAAATTTACATCTTCCTCTTTATACCTTGTTTGTTTGCCGTTTTTATTTGCAACATATGTATGTATGGGTCAAATCTTTAATCTTGACAATTCGATGAGAGACATAGGGGACGGCCGGTCGAGGGGACGTGACGGGTCGAGGGGACGTTGCTAGTTTATTAGCTTTTGATACATTTCATGCTCCGTAAAAAGCGTCGCGGTAGGAATGCGGGTTGCCCAGCACCCCCCGCACAGATCCCGGCGTGCGCTACTAACGCACCGGGCTCCTGCCTCAGGTAATAACGCCAAACGTTTATAATTAGGGACGCTGGTTGCTTGTTAACTCGCTTTAAGCAAATCCCTTAAACTTTGATTCTTTCCAATCAGTTTTTCACCTCTCGACATTGCCATAAACAGAAGCCAGAAACCAGAAGTCAGAAGTCGGAAGTCGGAGGTCAGGGTTTCAGGATGAATGTTCCGGATTTTTGGGAAACCAAGGAGACGCCAGCAATACAATAGTCTAAAACCCGAATAGATCCCTATTTGAAAAAGCCCATATACCACTTGGCTGCTTTGTCTAAACCATCCCGCACTGAAAACTCAGGTTCGTAGCCTAAAAGGGCCTTTGCCTTGCTTATGTCAGCAAGCGAATGGCGGACATCGCCGACACGGAAATCCCAGTATTGTGGCTTTAGATTTCGAACATGGGGAAAGTTTTTGGCTACCCGCTCCTGAATCAGCTCAAATAGTTCATTCAGGGTGGTTCGCTCCCCAAAGGCCACATTAAAAACCTGATTGATTGCATCCTTATCTATGGCGCATGCGGCCAGAAGATTGGCCTGAATACAGTTCTCGATATAGCAGAAATCACGGCTGGTTTCTCCGTCACCGTTTATATATACCGGCTCTCCTTTGATCAGACCGGAAAACCACAAGGGAATTACGGCAGCATATGCGCCCTTGGGGTCCTGCCGTGGTCCGAAAATGTTGAAATATCGCAGGCCGATGGCTTCCATGCCATAGGTCCGTGCAAAAACATCGACATACAGCTCGTTGACATATTTTGTGACCGCATAAGGGGAAAGGGGTTTGCCGATTTTATCTTCCTTTTTGGGCAAGCCCGGATGATCCCCGTAGGTCGAACTGGATGCCGCATAAACGAATCGTTTGACGCCGGCATCCCTTGCCGCCACCAGCATGTTTAAAAAACCGCTGATATTGTTCTCATTGGTTCGGATCGGATCTTCAATCGAGCGCGGTACAGATCCGAGGGCTGCCTCATGCAGGACATAATCGACATTGGCACAGACCTTTTTGCAAGTTGTAAGATCCCGTATATCGCCCTCCACAAAACTGAAGCGCTGCCACTGTTGGGCAGAAACCAGTTTTTGCACTTCATCCAGGTTGTGTTTGAACCCAGTGGAAAAATTATCCAGTCCGATGACATTCTGGTTTAGTTTTAAAAGCGCTTCCAAAATATTCGAGCCGATAAAACCGGCAACGCCGGTAATGAGCCATTTTTTCGGATTATCAGTCAGATGCTGTTTTATGCTTTCGATTTTTTTCATTATGCTAAAACTTTTAGGGGACATCCCATGATTTTATGCGTTTCTCCGGCATGTCTGGCTCCGGCTTCGCAAAAAAGCTACACCGTGGCAGGCTCCGGTTTTACAATTCAATGCCGTAATGCTTGAATCGTTCTATAATGTTGTAATGCTCTTTCTGAACGGTATCCTTCGGCATATAATAGTATTGTGCATAATTTCAGGGCCGCGTTATACGCAATACCGAATCTCCAATCACTTGAAATATGCCGTTCCCGCGCATCCTCCAAATCTCTATCAACAATCTGCAAAAGGTCCGTAATTTCACGAGGTTTTGTTTTGTGTAGACGCAACCAGCTATTTTCAAGCCAAGGGATCGATAGGGGACGTTGCCACAATTCCACTATTCGTAAAACAAATCCCTCAAAATTTTTTTTATCATACCAGTGAAATAGATAATAATCTCTGCCTATTCGATTAACTGAATGAGTGCCTTGCCTTGGGGTAACTGTTCGGGAATCGAACATATTTTGAATCGTATGTCAAACAGAATTTGATCTGCAAAAAATCAAAGCGGAAGGGTGAAAGCGAAAAAGGTGCGGAGCTTCTCTTTCAAATGCCGGCGCAACGTTAGCCTTTCTTAAAAATTCAACTTCCAATTCTTTATAGTATGACATATTATCATACCGGAGGTGACAAAAATGGCAGCATCAAAAATTGCAATAACTATAGATGATACAATTCTAAAACGTTTAGATATCCTTGTTAAATCAAAAGTTTTTCCAAACCGTAGCAAGGCTATTCAAGAAGCGGTTTCAGAAAAACTCAAAAGGATAGAAAAAAACCGCCTTGCAAAGGAATGCGCTAAATTAGATCCCCAATTCGAACAGGCCTTAGCTGAAGAAGGGTTATCACTGGAGATGGAGGAATGGCCGGAATATTAAGAGGTGGTATTTACTGGGCTGATCTCAACCCTGTTATTGGAAGTGAACAAGGCGGCTTACGCCCTGTTTTAATTTTGAGCCATAATATCTTTAATGAACGGTCGGGTACTGTTATCGCAGTTGCTATAACGAGCCGGCCTCAACGGGCTGGTTTTCCGCTTACGTTGGAGCTAAAGGCTTCAACAAAACTCCCGAAAAAATCATGGGTTAAAATCAGTCAAATCAGGACCCTTTCAGTTCAAAGAATCGGGAAAAGAATTGCAAAGGCTTCAGAGGAAGAATTGGCTCAAGTTATTGAAGGATTAAATGAAATAATTGAAGGATAGCCTTACCAAACTAAAATTCCGAAGACTGTGTTTAACTCCTATGCCGAGAAGTCCCCTTCCGAATCTTTGATTCGGTGGGGGATGAATAATCGTTTTTACGTTTTCCTGGAGAACGGCGAAGAGGGTCTTAAAAACTTTTCAATCAGCGGAAAAAGGGGGCAAGTCCATGTTGACCTTTGTCATTAGAACTGAAGTGGTATAGGCTTTGAAAGGTAAAAGCAAAAGCCCCGAGGGGAAGACCCTCGGGGCTATATAAAAACCGCTGAAAATAGCGGATATTCTTTGGCTCCCCAGCACGGACTCGAACCGCGGACTCGATGGTTAACAGCCATCTGCTCTGCCAACTGAGCTACTGGGGATCAGTTACGAATTTTTCTTAAATAATAAATAATCCGACAAAAGTCAACAAAAAAGTTGAACGAACAAAAAATAAAATTGCGTGCCCGTAAAACCAAGTTTATCCGGACCCGTTGTCAGGCCCTATCAGCTAAGAATTTTTAAAGCAAGCTCTTCAAGCTGATCACGGCTGGCTTTAGAGGGGGCGTCCGTCAAAATACACGCCGCTCTCTGAGTTTTTGGAAAGGCAATGACATCACGAATGGAATGCTGACCGCAAAGGATCATAACCAACCGGTCCAACCCCATTGCAAGGCCGCCATGGGGAGGCGCGCCCGAATCCAGTGCTGACAACAGAAAACCGAACTTTTCCTCATATTCCTCACGCTTCATACCCAACGTTTTCAGCAATTTTTCCTGAAGATCCTTTTGATGAATACGGATACTTCCGCCACCGATCTCGGACCCGTTTAAAACAAGATCATAGGCACGGGATTTTACGGAAAGGGGATCATCGTCAAGCTTGTCGCAATCTTCTTCAAGAGGTGCCGTAAAGGGATGGTGGAGTGCCTTATACCGTTCTTCATCTTCATCGTATTCAAGCAAGGGAAAATGTGTAACCCATACGAATTTGAATTCTTTTCCGTTTATCAGCCCCAATTTTTCCGCAATATGGTTTCTCAGGTGCCCTAAAGCCTCGTTGACTATTTTGGGTCTTTCGGCAACAAAAAAGACAAGATCTCCCGGCTGCATGTCGATACGTTCAGCCAGGGCCTCTTTTTCCTCATCCGTAAAAAATTTTGCGATGGGAGACTGCCACCTGTCTTCCCTGACCTTTATCCAGGCAAGACCCTTGGCCCGGTAAACCGCAACAAACTCGGTAAGATCATCAATCTCTTTCCGGGAAAAATCTATGCATCCCTTTGCATTTAAGGCTTTGACGATTCCACCCTTTTTTACAACGCTGGAAAAAACTTTAAAATTGGTGTTTTTTACAATATCCGAGACATTGCTGAGTTCAAGGCCGAACCGCAGGTCCGGCTTGTCAAGACCGTATTTTTCAATGGCATCGTCATACATCAACCTCGGGAAAGGAGCCTTGATCTCCATACCCAATACATCCCTGAATACGGTTTCCATCAGTCCTTCGACAACAGAGATGATCTCTTCTTCGCCCACAAAAGACATCTCCATATCCACCTGCGTAAACTCCGGCTGGCGGTCCGCCCGAAGGTCTTCATCCCTGAAGCAGCGAACAATCTGATAGTAACGGTCAAAACCGGACATCATCAATAACTGCTTGAAAATCTGGGGAGACTGGGGGAGCGCATAAAAACAACCGGGATTTACCCGGCTGGGCACCAGATAATCCCTGGCACCTTCAGGAGTACTTTTGGTCAACACCGGCGTCTCTACATCAATGAATCCAAGCCCGTTCAAATACTGCCGAATGGATGCCGTAGCCTTGTGCCTCAAAATAATATTTTTTTGAAGTTGCGGTCGCCTTAAATCAATATGGCGGTGTTTAAGGCGGATATTTTCAGAAACGTCGACAACGTCCTCAATTAAAAAAGGAGGGGTCTGGGCAGAGTTCAATATCTTAAGCTCGGTCACCATCAGCTCGATTTCACCGGTTTTCAGGTTGGGATTGGTCATCCCTTCCAACCGGGTTTCCACCGTTCCCCTTACCCCGAGAACAAATTCACTTCGAATCGAATGGGCCTTTGCATGAAGCGCTTGATTTTTTTCAGGGTTAAAAACGATCTGGGTTATGCCCTCCCTGTCCCGAAAATCTATAAAAATGACACCGCCATGATCCCTGCGGCGCTGCACCCATCCCATCAGAACCACCTCTGAGCCGACATCTTTCAAGCCGAGTTCACCACAGGTATGGGTTCTTCTCATTTCTCCAAGCATATCTGACAATGGATTAACTGTTCCTTTCTAAGTACTCAAAACACACTAAAATGTATATTTTTGTACTTACAAATTCCTGCTTCAACCAGCTGACTTACACTGTTGCTATTGCAACGGCGCAGCGGTCATTCCGTCCACAGGCGTTACTTTCCCTCGAACCGAGGGTAGTTGGTTTTACATTGATATCTATGGTTTTACCGAATTTTCTCTTTTATGTTCTTCACAATGCTGTTTATCGGAATCACCGCCTGATCCTTTGTCTGCATGTTTCGCAGGATAGCCGACCCTTCCTCAAGTTCCCTTTCCCCGACAATCAAGACATATTCAGCCCCAAGCTTGTCCGCCCGCTTCATGAGAGGCTTGAGGTTTTTACCGCTAAAATCCATATCAGCCCTGATCCCCTCCAGGTTCAGTCCGCAGATCCACTCAAAAGCTCTGTTCATGCTCTCTTCACCCAGCGCGGCAATAAAGACATCCGGTTTTTTTACCAGTTCTTCTTTGTTTAGTGCCACGATTTCCACCAACCGGTCAATTCCGATCGCAAACCCTATGGCAGGCTGAGCAGGTCCGCCCAGCGCCTCTACAAGATTATCATAGCGGCCGCCGCCGGCCACGGCATTCTGGGCACCGAGCAACCCCGTCTGCAACTCGAAGGTTGTCCGTGTATAATAGTCGAGCCCTCTGACCATACGTTTATCGATGACAAACGGAATATTCTGTTTTTCAAGCATTTCTTTGACTGTTTCAAAATGCCTGGTGCATTCGGGACATAAAAAATCCACAATGGCAGGGGCACCGGCCATGGCCTCCCGGCAGGAGGGTACCTTGCAATCCAGGACTCTTAAAGGATTTTTTTCACTCCGCCGGCGACAGTCCTTGCAAAGTTTATCTTTTGCAGACAACATCAGGCCGGCAAGTGCCTCTTGAAATTTGGGACGACATTTCGGACATCCGAGTGAATTCATGTGAACTTCAATATCCGTTACCAAAAGTTTCGAAAAGAGCGTTACCAGCATCAAGATAAGCTGCACATCAATAAGGGGGGATTCTATTCCGAAGACTTCGGCGTTAATCTGGTAAAACTGACGGTACCTGCCCTTCTGGGGCCTCTCCCTGCGAAACATGGGCCCGATGGTATAAAATTTTCGGATCGGGTCCTTTGCATACATTTTGTGCTGGATGTAAGAACGCACCACGGATGCGGTCGCTTCGGGACGCAGGGTGATGAGGTCCCCTTTTCTGTCAGGAAACGTATACATCTCCTTTTCTACAATATCGGTCTCTTCCCCTATGCTCCTTTGAAAAAGCTCTGTGCGTTCCATAACCGGCACGCGAATCTCCTGAAAACCGAAATCCTCAAAAAGGGAAACGGACGTCTCCTCAATATAGCGCCAAAGCTCGGTTTCTCCCGGAAGTATATCTTTAAAACCTCTAATCAGTTGAATCATTTTTGTTTTATCTTTATTATTTATGCTTTATCCGACATTGAGCAGGGCATGTCATAACCTCCTGAATTTATTAAAAGCAAAAAATTTTAGATCAAATTCACGTCTAATAAATTCAATGCGTTATATTAGGGCTGCTCAATGTCGACTTTATGTCTAAAATTTTAACATTTTTGTAAAAAACCTTATACAATTACCTCAATGCCAACCGCTTAGTCAATACTAATATTTTCCCTTCCATGGACCAATCCCCGTCTTTCCCTTGACAAGCGATATTTCAAAATTTATTGCTCCCGCATGGGAATGCATATTCAATCCTGCCAAGCAGGAATATGTGGACCAGCCAAGGAATTGGCGATATTCGAGTGCGAAAAATTACATGGAAGGGTTGCTGGAAGCATATATACAATGGTAGTGTAGATATGCATTCCCACACAGGAGCGTGGGAACGAGAAAAATCCGAAAACTCAAGTATCAATTTTATATAAAAACAAAACTACTCTCAGAAATTAAGGGGACAAATTTCATGCACCCTCGAATCACGCTTACCACGCTTTACAAAATGAAGGGAAAAAACGAAAAAATAGTCGCTATGACCGCCTATGATTATCCATTTGCAAGAATCGCCGATGAAGCCGGGATACACATAATTCTTGTAGGGGATTCATTAGGAATGGTTGTTCAGGGAGAATCCAGCACCCTGCCGGTTACAATGGACGAAATGATATACCATACGCGCATGGTTTCAAGGGCTGCCGGGCATGCACTGATTATCGGCGATATGCCTTTTATGTCTTATCAGGCAGGCAGGCAGGATGCGATTACCAATGCCGGCCGTTTCCTTAAAGAAGCCGGTGCGGCAGCAATCAAACTGGAAGGGGGCGCCGCTGTCAGCCAAACCATAAAAGCGATTTCAGATGCCGGGATTCCGGTACAGGCCCATATCGGCCTTACCCCTCAATCCGTTCACCAGATGGGAGGCTACAAGGTTCAGCGGGATGACGAGCGTCTCATGGCGGACGCCCTTGAAGTAGAGGCTGCCGGTGCTTTTTCGGTGGTTCTGGAAGGTATTCCGTCCGACATTTCAGAAAAAATCACCCAAGCGCTCTCCATCCCCACCATCGGTATCGGAGCAGGTCCTCACTGTGACGGGCAGATACTGGTACTCCATGATCTTTTAGGGCTTAATCCCGTGCACATACCCAAGTTTGCCAAAAAATACGCGGATCTCGGCGGAAAAGCCCGGGACGGCATCAAAAATTATATCGACGAAGTTCAAACCGGCGGATTCCCCTCAGATGAGCATTGTTATTGAAGGGGGTTATGGGTTATGGGCTATGGCTTATGGGAAGTAAACACGTCTTTAAAGAGGAGGGGGAAACCTATCGGATTATGCATTCCCACGAAAAAGCGTGGGAACGAGGAATCGCCCATCGCCCATTGCCCATTGCCCATCGCCTTCTATTTATTCCAACCCACTTTCGTTAAAATTCATGTAACGGTAAACATCATCCTCCACGGGCTCGATCTCTTTCATACACTCGAAGTATTCCTTAACAGTGGGAATTCGACCCAAAACGGAACAGACTGCCGCCAATTCCGCAGAACCCAGGTAAACGTCAGCGCCGTCCCCTATCCGGTTGGGGAAATTACGGGTAGAGGTGGAGACCAACACAGCATTTTTGGCTGCCCGGGCCTGATTACCCATGCACAGCGAACAACCCGGCACTTCAATCCTGGCTCCGGCACGGCCAAGAATACCGTAGTAGCCTTCTTTTTTGAGCTGATGTGCATCCATCTTGGTCGGCGGAGCGATCCACAGGCGGACCGGGAGATCGGACTTGCCTTCCAGAAGCTTGCCTGCAGCACGAAAGTGTCCGATATTGGTCATGCAGGAACCAATAAAGACCTCATCCACTTTGTTCCCGGCCACTTCCGACAAAAGACGCACATCGTCAGGATCATTCGGACACGCCAGAATCGGTTCTTTGATTTGATTCAGGTCGATTTCCACAACCGCTGCATAGTCAGCGTCGGTATCCGGTTTCAAAAGCACGGGGTTTGCCACCCAGTCCTCCATCTCTTTAATCCGCCGCTCCAGGGTTTCAGCATCCTGGTAGCCGTTCTTGATCAACCATCCAAGCAGGGCAATGTTCGATTTGAGATACTCAACAATCGGCTCCTTGTTCAATAGTATCGTGGAAGCAGCAGCCGAACGCTCAGCAGAAGAGTCCGTCAGTTCAAAGGCCTGCTCCACCTTGAGATCCGGCAGGCCTTCAATTTCCAGAATACGGCCGGAAAAAATATTTTTCTTGCCTTCCTTTTCCACAGTAAGCAATCCCTGCTCAATAGCGACATAAGGGATGGCATTTACCAGGTCACGCAGGGTAATGCCGGGCTGAATTTCACCTGAAAAACGAACCAGCACGGACTCGGGCATATCCAGAGGCATTACACCCATAGCAGCCGCAAAAGCCACAAGGCCGGAACCGGCCGGAAAGCTGATACCCACAGGAAAACGGGTATGGGAGTCCCCCCCTGTACCCACGGTATCGGGAAGCAGCATACGGTTCAGCCAGGAGTGGATGATACCGTCGCCGGGACGCAAAGCCACACCGCCGCGGCTGGTAAAAAACCCCGGAAGCGTTCGATGCATTTCAATGTCCACCTTTGTCGGATAGGCAGCGGTATGACAAAAGGACTGCATGACCAGACCGGCTGAAAAACGCAGGCAGGCCAATTCCTTCAACTCATCGCGCGTCATCGGGCCGGTGGTATCCTGGGAGCCCACACTGGCCATAGCCGGTTCATTGTAACTTTCGGGACGAGCTCCTTTTGTACCGCAGGCACGACCGACAATCTTCTGGGCAAGTGTAAATCCTTTGCCGGTTTCTTTTTGAGCAAGCGGACGCCGGAAGACCTCCGAAGGCTTCAGGCCAAGTGCCTTGCAAGCCTTGTCCGTAAGCGTACGACCGATAATCAGCGGGATACGACCGCCGGCACGCACTTCATCCAGCAATACGTCGGTCTTGAGTTTGAATTCGGAAACCACATCGCCGGTTTCCTGGTTGATGATCCTGCCTTTGTAAGGACAAATAGTGAGGACATCTCCGTTTTTAATTTTGGAGACATCACATTCTATGGGCAGAGCACCTGCGTCTTCCATGGTGTTGAAAAAAATCGGCGCAATGTTTCCCCCCAGAACAAAGCCGCCCCGACGCTTGTTCGGCACACAGGGGATATCTTCACCAATATGCCACAATACCGAGTTGGCCGCTGACTTGCGTGAAGAACCAGTACCGACTACATCACCTACAAAAACAAGGGGATAGCCTTTATTTTTGAGTGCATTCAGGTTTTCAAGAGGATTTTCCATACGGTTCTTCAGCATGGCCGTTGCATGCAGGGGAATATCCGGACGGCTCCAGGCTTCACTTGCCGGGGACAGATCGTCCGTATTAATCTCGCCGTTTACTTTAAAGGCAACCAGGGTGATTTTTTCCGGAATTTCGGGTTTACAGGTAAACCACCCGGCATTTGCCCAGGAGTCAAGTACCTGTTTGGCATGTTGGTTGGTTTTGGACTTTTCAAGCACATCGGAAAAAGCATCAAAGACAAGCAGAGTATTGGACAATGCTTCAACAGCCGCAAG
Source organism: Desulfobacterales bacterium (assembly GCA_030589165.1). Classification (GTDB taxonomy): domain Bacteria; phylum Desulfobacterota; class Desulfobacteria; order Desulfobacterales; family JAFDHS01; genus JAFDHS01. Next base: position 13,288 of record JAUUWG010000011.1, on the reverse strand, counting down.
CGCCAGGTCTTGGTCCTCAAGCAATTCGATCAACGGCCGGATATTGTAACCGCCGAGCATTGTTCCTAAAAGATCCACAGCCTTTTTCGCATCGATCAAAGGAGATTTTCTTTGACCTTTGGCAAGGGCTTCCAAAAAAGCTGCCTTAACCAGAGCCGCCTCGTCAACACCCGGAGGAACCCTGTTGGTAATCAAATCAAGTAGAAATTCTTCTTCTCCGGCCGGCGGTTCCGTCAACAATGCCACCAGTGCCTTTACCTGTTCCGCATCCAGAGGCTTAGGCACAAGCCCTTTTGCTGCACGTTCATCCACATGTTTACGATATTCTTCAAGCATATATTATATTCCTTTCCTTTAGCAATTTTAGCTCTATGGATAATGAAAAAAAGTTTCAAAATCAACATTTTTCCTCGTTTCCGGAGTTGTTTGCGGGAACGAGGAATTATTGTGTACGTCGTAACGCTTTGGGGACACGTTGAAACATACTCCTACGACCATATTTCAGTTTTATGGACACGGATTACCCTTGACAAATAGTTATTTCCCTATTAAATGTTTTAGCGGTTTAGACAGGGTCTTAAATTAAAGAATCGAATTGTCGTTGTTTACGACATTTATTGTATAAAAATATAATTGAAAGGAGACGAACAAATGGGAAAAACGAGAAAATTGATTCCTCCTCATGGTGGAAAAGGATTGACCTGCTGCCTGCTTGAAGGCGCCGAGCTGGAGGCGGAAAAGAAAAAGGCCGAAGGTCTTAAAAAAATCACGATCTCTCCCCGCGCAAAAGGCGACCTGATCATGATGGGCATCGGCGGCTTCAGCCCGCTGACCGGTTTTATGACAAAGGAAGACTGGAAAAGTGTTTGTGAAAAACTCCTTCTTGCCGATGGAACCTTCTGGCCGATTCCGGTTACCCTGGATGCCGATGAAGACGAGGCCGGAAGCCTCAACGCCGGTGACGAGATTGCACTTTACGATCCCGAAGGTGACGAAATCATGGCCACCATGAAACTCACCGAAAAATATGAAATGACCGGCGCAGACAAAGAATTTGAATGCGAAAAAGTATTCATGGGTGAAGGAACCCCGACTGCCGAGGAATTCTGGAAGATCGCGAAGGATGACCATCCCGGCGTCCAGATGGTAATGAATCAGAAAAAGTACAACTTGGCAGGGCCTGTCAAGGTATTGAGCGAAAGCGACTACCCCACCAAATATGCCGGCATCTACATGCGTCCCTCGGAATCCCGGAAAATTTTTGAAGAAAGAGGATGGAGCGAAATTGCTGCACTCCAGCTCAGAAACCCCATGCACCGCTCCCATGAATACCTTGCCAAGATTGCTGTTGAAGTCTGTGACGGCATATTCATTCACTCTCTGGTCGGCAAGCTGAAAGCAGGCGATATTCCCGCCGAAGTTCGTGTAAAATGTATTGATACGCTGGTTAAAAATTATTTTGTGGAAGACAAGGTCCTGCAGGGCGGTTATCCGCTTGACATGCGCTATGCCGGCCCGCGGGAAGGCCTGCTCCATGCCACTTTCCGCCAGAACTACGGTGTTTCACGCATGCTTATCGGACGGGACCATGCCGGTGTCGGCGATTTCTACGGCATGTTTGAAGCTCAGGATCTGTTTGACAAAATCCCGTACCACAGCCATCCGGATGAATGCACGGATCCAGGTAAAGCCCTGCTTTGCAAGCCCCTCAAGATCGACTGGACATTCTATTGCTCCAAATGCGACGGTATGGCATCCCTCAGAACCTGCCCGCACGGCAAAGAAGACCGCGTGCTCCTTTCCGGAACCATGCTTCGTAAAGGCCTCTCCGAAGGTTCTCCGATCCCGGATCACTTTGGACGTGAGGAAGTTCTTGAAATTCTGCGTGGATACTATGCAGGTCTTACGGAAAAAGTTGAAGTCAAGCTGCACGGCGCTGCAACAGGTGAGCAGAAATAATATTTCTCTCAACGGTTGCTTGACATGAAATAAAAAAGGAGAGGTTTTTACCTCTCCTTTTTTATTTAGAGCCTGTCTAAAAATTAGGGAGATCCAAGTTTTAAGTGTCGAGATGTGAGATTTAAGGAAGGAGAGTAAAAACCTTCTCAAGTCTCAATACTCAACTCTCTATATTTCTCTTTTAAAGCTTGCGGTAATACCGGCATATTTTTTTCTCAGTTTCGGCTTTTCTATTTTCCCTGTGGGATTTCTTGGAACATCATCGAAAAAGATTTTTCTGGGCCTCCTGTACCTCGGGATTTGTTCACAAAATGCTTGAATCTCTTCTTTTGTCATTTCCATCCCCGGCTTAACCTTTACAACCGCTGCAACAATTTCTCCAAGCCGGTCATCCGGAATACCGATCACACCCACATCATGAATTTTCTCATGACCAATTAAAAAATTTTCAAGTTCAACAGGATAAATATTCTCCCCTCCTGTTATAATAACATCCTTTTTACGATCGATGAGCCATATAAAGTTTTCCTTATCCATGCGGGCAATATCTCCGGTAAGCAGCCATCCGTCAACCAGAGTATCGGCTGTTGCTTCCGGATTTTTGTAGTACGTTTTCATAACTCCCGGCCCTTTTAAAATAAGTTCACCGGGTTCTCCCAGAGGAACCGGGTTCATTTTTATGTCAACAATCCTGCATTCCCACCCAAAGCCGGGAATACCTATAGCGCCGATTTTATGCAGATTCTCCATACCCAGATGTACGCAACCCGGACCGGTGGCTTCGGTAAGACCATAGTTGGTATCGTAATCATGATCCGGGAAAAATTTCTTCCATTTCTTTATAAGGCTGGGTGGAACGGGCTGTGCCCCGATATGCATGAGGCGCCATTGGTCCAGCTCATAGTCTTTAAGCTCCACGTCGTTTTTTTCAATGGCAATCAGTATATCAAGGGCCCATGGGACCAGAAGCCATACAATGGTGACCTTCTCTTCAGAAACCGCTTCAAGTATCCACCGAGGGCTTACACCTTTCATGATAACGGCTTTGGCTCCCACCACAAAATTTCCGAACCAGTGCATTTTTGCGCCGGTATGATAAAGTGGAGGGATACACAGGAAGTTATCTTCGTGTGTCTGACGGTGGTGGCGGTTTTCTACATAACATGCCGATTCAAGATTTTGATGGGTCAAAAGTACGGCCTTGGGCATACCGGTAGTGCCGGAGGTAAAATACAGGGCAGCATCATCAGACGGGTCAAGCTGAATGTCCGGCGGCTGCAAGTCGGAAGAGGAAAGCAAATCCGTATACTGAAGAGCGTAATCGGGCCGCTTGTCGTCCGGTCCCACGAATATGTAAAACAAAACCCTTTTATCTAAATCCCCTTTAATCTCATTTATTCTGTCGATAAATTCTTCTCCAAATATCACGATCTTTGCTTCTGCAATCTCGGCACAAAACCTGATTTTATCAGCTAAAAACCTGAAATTCAGAGGCACCGCCCTGGCGCCGGAACGTAATATCCCGAAATAAACCGGAAGCCATTCAATGCAGTTCATCATCAACTGAATAACATCGTCCCCTTTGTCTATTCCCTTATGGCCGAGGGCATTGGCCATAAGGGTTGCCTGCTCATCAAATGTCTTCCAGGTCATCTCTGAACGTTTATTCTTTGCAGGTTCCCGTTCGACAAGGGCCGCTTCATTTCCGTAGAGCCGGGCATTTTCAGCCAATATTTCAGTAATAAGCATATTGATCATCCTTTAAGGTTTGAAACAGAATGGGGATAATCATAGCTTCGGCCATTGTTGGGTTTCGCACCCGGATGTTCAAGCCGATTATCAGCCGTAGGTTGGGTTGAGGTACGAAACCCAACATTAACAGCAAAAGCTCAACCCAACCTACCAATTATTGTATGGCCGAAATTATGACCAAGCCCAAAAGAATTATCAGACACGAATAAAATGTCAAGGTGGATTTTACAGCAAAAAAAATCCCGCGACCCTATTGCGTCGCGGGATTAAAGTACAAGTAGCTAACCTGGGCAAGAAAGAATTATTTCTTCTCGTCTTTTACTTCTTCGAACTCCGCTTCTACAACCTCCTCCTCAGGTTGAGCCACTTCAGGCTGTTCCGGGCCCGGACCGGCACCCGGCTGTTCTTGTCCGGCTTGGGCCGACTGCTGATACATGGCTTCGGCAAGCTTATGGGAAGCCTGTGTCAATTCTTCAGTCAGCTTCTTTATCTCATCCACGTCATCTGTTTCCATGGACTTTTTAAGACGGGTTACGATCCCTTCAACGTTGCTCTTTGTTGCTTCATCGACCTTGTCGCCAAACTCCTTGATGGATTTTTCCGAAGTATAAATCAAGGAATCCGCAGCATTACGGGCATCCACCAATTTCCTTTTCTTTTTATCCTCATCCCCATGAAGTTCCGCATCCTTGACCAGCTTGTCTATCTCTTCCTTTGACAAGCCACTGGAAGCCGTAATTTGAATTGACTGCTCCTTGGCGGTAGCAAGATCCTTGGCCGATACATTCACGATACCGTTGGCGTCGATGTCAAAAGCAACCTCGATTTGAGGAACCCCTCTAGGTGCCGGCGGTATACCCACCAGTTCAAACCGTCCCAGGGTCTTGTTATATTCAGCCATCTCGCGTTCGCCCTGAAGTACATGAATGGATACCGCAGGCTGGTTGTCTGCAGCCGTTGAAAAGGTTTGGCTCTTTTTGGTCGGAATGGTGGTATTCTTTTCGATCAGCCTTGTCATTACACCGCCCAGGGTTTCAATCCCCAATGAAAGTGGTGTAACATCGAGGAGAAGAACATCTTTGACATCACCCTTTAAAACTCCTCCTTGAATAGCGGCACCGAGTGCAACAACTTCATCCGGGTTAACGCCCTTGCTGGGTTCGCGGCCGAAAATTTTCTTGACACGTTCCTGAACCGCGGGCATACGCGTCATACCGCCGACAAGAATAACCTCATTGATCTCATTGGGGCTCAGGCCCGCATCCTTAAGAGCGGTCCGGCAGGGATTTTCCAGATTGTCGAGGAGATCGCTTATAAGACCTTCGAGCTTGGCTCTGGTTATCTTGATGTTAAGATGCTTGGGACCGCTTGCATCGGCTGTAATGAACGGAAGATTAATATCGGTTTCCATGGAAGTGGACAGTTCCATCTTTGCCTTTTCAGCAGCTTCCTTAAGCCGCTGAAGGGCCATTTTGTCGTTCCGGATATCAATTCCCTGGTCTTTTTTAAATTCAGCAGCCAGATAACCAATCACCCGAAGATCGAAATCCTCACCGCCAAGATGGGTATCTCCATTTGTAGATTTTACTTCAAAGACGCCTTCTCCGATTTCCAGTATGGAGATATCAAAGGTACCGCCACCCAGATCGAAGACAGCAATCTTCTCTTCAGCTTTCTTATCCAGGCCATAGGCAAGGGATGCCGCCGTCGGTTCATTTATAATCCTTAAAACATTGAGACCGGCTATTTTTCCGGCATCTTTGGTCGCCTGCCGCTGGCTGTCGTCAAAATAAGCCGGTACCGTTATGACTGCATCCGTAACTTTCTCTCCAAGGTATTCCTCGGCAGTTTTCTTGATGTTCGCCAGAATAAAAGATGAAATTTCCGCAGGACTGTTCAGCTTTCCCTTAAGGTTGATGCGAACGTCGCCATTCGGTGCCTGTTCAATCTTGTACGGAAGTATTTTGAGGTCTTTCTGGATTACACCTGACGCATATTTACGCCCGATAAGTCGCTTGACTCCGAAAACGGTATTTTCAGGGTTTGTAATTGCCTGTCGTTTTGCGATTTGGCCCACCAGCCTCTCCCCACTGTCTGAAACAGCAACAATGGAAGGCGTAGTGCGTCCTCCTTCCGGGTTGGTGATAACGTTTGCGTCTCCACCTTCCATGATCGCCACACATGAATTTGTGGTACCCAGATCGATTCCTATTACCTTACCCATTTTCCCTCCTTACCTTATAATATTTATTATATCTTTTTTATTAACCCGGTAACTAAATACGTCATTCCGGTTTATTTTTTTTTACCCTTTGCCGGTTTTGCAATGGATACGACGACCATGGCCGGTCTGAGAAGCCTGTCATGTATCATGTAACCTTTTTGAAGCTCCTTTAAGACCGTATTCTCAGGATGTTTTTCAGATTCTTCCTGCATGACAGCCTGATGAAAACAGGGATCAAAGATTTTTCCCGGAGACTCGATCGGTTTTACACCGAATTTTTCAAAAATTCTCAGAATCTCCTTCAGGGTCATATCAACCCCTTCCAGGATGCAACTGTTCGTATTTTCGTCATCACCTGAAGAAGCTATGGCCCGTTCCAGATTATCCAGCACGGGAAGCATCTCTTTTATCAAGGACTCATTTGCAAATTTTCTGAATTCATTGATTTCGCGAGAAGAGCGTTTTTTGTAATTTTCAAACTCGGCAGAGACCCTTAGCAAACGATCATATGTCTGCTTGGCCTCATCCTTCACCCCCTTCAATTTTGCTTCCAGTTCCTTTAAGGGTTTATCCGTTTTTTTCTCTTCAGCATCACGGCAGGTTACTTTCCTTTTTTTAGCTGAATCACACGCTTTGAATTCATTATCCCCGTAACCGCTCTTTTTAGTTACGTCATCCTTTATTGTTCCTTTTTTATCAGTCAATTGGTCAGCCAATGTTCTCTCCTGGGTTTATAGTATTCCTGATTTTTCAGGACACGGAAAAATAAATTGATCAAATATCATCGTATTCAAGGCACGTGAAAGGGCACATAATTTGCATATGTAGCCGTTGACACAACGCAAAAAAGACGGGCCGAAAGGCAGACAAATTGTTCAATTTATTTTGTCCGGACTCCTTAAGGATTTAAAAATAAAAGTTACTGGTAAATAACCGCCACAAAATTTGAAAATAATTTAAGACCAAATGAAGTAATGTCAAGTAAAATAGGATTTTAAGGAATAAATAATATACATTTTCCAAGAAGAAGTTCCCTGCTTGATCGATTCCCTTTAACATGATAATTTTATAAAAATAAATTCGGATATGTGGCTGTCGGAATAAGGGACTCGGAAAAAATAAAGTGTTCCAGATAGCGCTCATGTTTAGGTTAGATTTATTCGATCCGAAATCTAATCGCCACAGGAATAGTCGTTCTATTTCGAGGACGATTTGATTGAGGATCGGATAAAGATGGCCTAAAGAGGAGATGCTAAATGGGATAATTTGTTTGTTCCGAGTCCCTAGAAGAAAGCTCAAAAGTAAAAGAGGAGAAGATCATGAAAAAAAGAGTCGGCGTATTATTGTCCGGATGCGGCGTATTTGACGGCAGTGAAATTCATGAGGCGGTCTTGTCTCTGCTGATGTTGGACAGAGCGGGGGCGGAAAGCATTTGCATGGCACCGGATATGGATCAATTCAATGTAATCAATCACATAACCAAATCCGTGATGGATGAAAAACGAAACGTCCTGGTGGAATCTGCCAGGATCGCCAGAGGTAAGATCAAGGATTTAAAAAATATCAACGCATCTGATCTGGACGCGCTCATCATGCCGGGGGGGCTTGGCGCCGCAAACAATCTGAGTGATTTTGCAGCAAAAGGTTCAGAGGCTTCCGTTCATCCGGAGGTTGCACGTCTCCTGCAGGAAATGGTTTCAGCAGGCAAACCCGTCGGAGCAATCTGTATTTCTCCTGCAATCCTGGCCAAAGCGCTTTCAGACAAAAAGCCTGAAGTGACAATCGGCAACAACCCGGACACCGCATCGGCCATAACCGCAATGGGAGGGGAGCACGTAACATGTGCCGTAGGCAAGATATGTGTCGATAAAAAAAACAAACTCGTCACCACTCCCGCTTACATGCTGGGGCCGGGCATTAAAGACGTTGCAGCCGGCATTGAAAAACTGGTGAATCAAGTTTTGTCAATGACCCCATAGCTCTGTTTGTTTAAGAACCGTAAATAAATTTTACAATATTTTAACTAAAGCTCAAAGCTGAAAGATAGGTGACTGTATCAGCCATTCTTTTCCTTTGAGCTTTCAGCCTTCAGCTTTAATCCACAGCCATTTTTATTATGATCAAAAACTCTTGATGGGGGTATTTAAGTTATCTTCCCCTCTCTGCAAAGTTTTAAAAAAACCTCTACAATTGAGGGGTCAAATTGAGTTCCTGCACCTTTTTTAATTGTTTCCAGTATTCTTTCAGATTCCATTTTCCACCGATAGGTCCTTACGGATGCAATGGCATCGTAAACATCAGCCACCGAAAGAATACGTGCAAGAAAAGGAATTTCATCTTTTTTCAATCCATCCGGATATCCTGTTCCATCAAAATTTTCATGATGGTGCCTTACGATCTTTTGTTCTCTGTCCCACAAACCCAGTTTTTTGACTATCTCCGAACCGATAACCGGGTGTTCCTTAATTTTATCGAATTCCTCATCATTAAGGGAACCAGGTTTCAACAGTATATCATCCCTGATACCTATCTTGCCGATATCATGAAGAAGGCCGGCAATATTCAACACCTCAATTTCTTCTTCACTGCAGCCCAGCGCTTTGGCAAGTATAACGGCTATAGCTGTTACCCGGCTTGAATGCTGCTGCGTATAAGGGTCTCTGGCCTCTATGGTTTTTACAAACGCCTCAAGTGTCGAAATAAGGTCCTGATTTATATGCTCATACAGGACAAAATTTTCAATCGCATAGGAAGCTCTTTGAGTCATAAATGAAAGATAATAAAGATCTTTTTCAGTAAAACGACTATCCCCCTTTTTAATGGAAGCAGTCAATACGCCGAAGACCTTTTCCTGAATCTTCAACGGTATGACCATCAATGATAATATCTCCAAAGGAAGGCCTCGTGCGCCCTTGTTCTCAGGAATCAAAAGCGGTATTTCATCGGAAACAATCTCCATTATCAATTCTTCCACGGAATTCATCGCATCGGAATTCCCACAGATCACGGAAACAGTTGAAGTAGAAGATAAAACTTTAAGTGCCCTTTTCTCAGTCTCGTTAATAACATAAAAACTCGATTCATCCGCATGGGTAAGTTCCATCGCCATATCCACCATACGTCCGTACATATCGGAACCTGTACAAATACTTGAAACATCACTCATGATTTTATTCAACAAGTAAAGTTCCTCAACTTTACAGCGCAGTTCCCGGTTCAATTTTTCAAGGGCAGTCTTTGTTTCCAACTCCTTTTTTAACAAAAGATTCTCTACAAAGAGCCTGCGTTCACGTAAAACACGTTCAAGAGACCACTCCATTTTTTTTAAATCAACCGGTTTAATCAAAAAATCAACAACACCGTTTTTCAGGGTGCTGATAGTATTGTCCAGAGAAGGGTAACCCGTCATAACAATGACAGGTATCGTGTTATCGATCTTCCTTATATGTTCGGCAAATTCAAGTCCATCCATTTCAGGCATATTAATATCGGCAAAACAGCAGTCGATTTTTTCCTTTTCCAGAACCTGCAATGCCTCAAACCCATTAGTTGCGGTTAGTACCCCATACCCTTTTTTTGAAAAAAACTTATCAGCAATTTTTAGAATACTCTCTTCATCATCCACCAACAGAATGGTCTCTTTTTTATCTTTTGCCATTGCTTAAAGTTCCGATTGTACCGACCCGGTTACAAAACAGGTCATACACGTTACAAGATAGGCTGAAGGGGTTAGCTTAATAAAAACATCTGGATATACCTTGGATCAAGATCTTTGAGTAAAACCTGACCATATGCAATCTCCATCTCTGCAAAAAGATCTTCAAGGCATTGACCCAGTTTTGCGCTAATTTCAAAAGGATCAAGACCGCTTTCTTTTGAAATCCAGTTTAAAAATGATTCTTTCATGGATATGCTTATTTTGCCCGGTTCCGGTTTCAGAGAATCAGGTTCATCCGATCCTGAACAAGCGGAATGCGAAACTTCCGGAAACAGTTCGGCGAAAAAACGCTTGAATTCACCGAAATCAATGGATACAGGAATTTCTGATTTATCCGGCAGATCCAAATAATCTTTGACCCAAAGGGTTAAAAGCAGATTCTTATGGGTCATAAATCCGGATGAAAGCGGCTTGAGCTTTATTTCCATCATAGAGAAAAGATCATCAAAGGCTATAATTGAACTTAATATCCTTTCCGTCTCCTCGATATCGTCCAGACAAGCAAATTCTCTGTACAGTACACCTGTTTTATAGTTATCAAAAAAAAGCGGCTTTTTTACCAAAAGCCCCCCAAGCACACCTAACCATTCTTCGTCCCAGAAGCTCAAAGGCAGCTCATTTTGCATAAACCAGCTTTGAGTAAGCCAGTTTTCGGCCCGTCGTTTCAGCCTGGATGCAACCCCGTATCCTGCCCTGAAAATATCGGAAAGGAGAAATCTCCGGATCAGTTCAGCCCCCTGACTCAAATCAGGTTTTTCAGGGTTTTTCATTAGCCGCTGGAGTCCTATACCCAAAAATCCGCAGGCTTTTTTTACCACATCCCTTAGTTCCTCACGGCTCCTTATTTTTTTTTGATCAGCGGTAATAATCTGATTGCAAAGGCCTGCAAACTCCGTTTGAATCTGCTGTAAAAGATCATCCGTCTCTATGACCTTCAAGGAACCGGCGAAAAAATCGTCCGGTTCCATCATCTTTTCAGGATAAAGAAGCGGGCGCGGCATGTTGTGCCATTCGTATCGATTTGAAATATATTTTTTGCCCGAATTCTCTATTTGCCTCTCACTTACAGGTTGATAGATTCCTATAGCCTCATCAAAAGGAAGGAATCCTTTTTCTGCCAGCCGAACATTTCTCAACCGATAGGCTTCTTCTTCAAATTCCGACGGAATTACAGCCAAAGACTCATGCAGAATCTGTTGATATCTGAGAGGGTCAACCCCTGCAAAACGATCCAGTATTTTTTTCAAAAAAAATCGCCGGAATTCTTTTGTCTTTCTGTCGGTCTCCGGATCAAAAGGATAGTCCATAAACCGTATATAATACGTATCGTCATAGGTAAAAAAATCGTCGCCGAAATATGAAGGATCCTGATCGTGCTCCCTGATTTTCACCTCAATATTTTTGAAGAGATAAAATTCGATAAATTCCGTTTTCTCGTACAAAAGCCATTTTGAAAGGCGCTCCGGATCGGCTTGAAGAAAGAGATCAACCCATTGGGTAACGGATTCCATTTTTATTCTGTCTCTATCCCAAATTTCTATATCGAGGATATACTCCCACTGCCTGGCAGATGCCAACTGTAATAACGGGAGAGAATCTTCAGGACCGATGTCGTGTATGAGGAAATAAAAATCCTGTTCCGGGAATGAATGAACAAGGGCGGCAGGTTGATGCATCTCCAGAATACAATCCTGTGCCTTTTCAGGGGATAGAGAAATGATTCGTCTTCTTGTCTCAAGTAGATTTTGGGCTCGTTGTATCGCTTGTTTAAGTTGTGGATCTTCGTTCATTAATAAAAAAACCTTATGCAAATATTTGCGTGTTTTCAGGGATACGAAAACAAATAATTACCTCGATATCACGCAGGGTGTGGATTTGTTTTCAAGATTCATCAAAGAGCAACTATTTTAATATTCACCCTTTGATGCAACACGGAAGATGGGGTAAAAAACCAGCAAGATGAGTTAACTGTTTATTTTTGTAGCTTATTATAAACGAAATTTGTTATCCCTTGGTTAAAAAAAAATAACTTCATAACTTATTAATATTAGGAGTTCAAAAAAACTTGTCAACCATAGGCTTTTTAATGCCCGGGTCGGATCGCAACGGGTGAATTCCAAGGTGCAAATTTAAGCAAAAGTAACATTCCCGGAACAGCAATGAAAGCACATGCAACAAAGAAACTTTCCCAGCCTAATGTTTTGACAAAAAAGCCTGTAGGGGCAGAGGCGATCACCCTGGGGACACCCATCAGGCTGCTGAGAAGTGCGTACTGAGTGGCTGTAAATCTTTTGTTTGTAATACTTGCCATAAACGCGATATAGGCGGCGGTACCCATGCCCGCACTTAGATTTTCAAAGGCGATGACCGAAGACAAAGCGGGAAGATTATGACCGATCCGTGCCAGAACGGCAAAACAGGCAGTAGATATGGCCTGAAAAAAGCCAAAGATCCAAAGGCTGCGATTAATTCCAAATCGAAGCATGAACACGCCACCGATCAAACCACCTGCAATGGTAGCCCAGAAACCGAACAGCTTAACAACCGCACCGATTTCCGTTTTTGAAAATCCGATATCAAGATAAAATGGGATGGTAATCGCACCAGCCATAGTATCGCCTATTTTGTACAAAAAAACAAACGCCAATATCCACAGGGCATCACGGCGATTGAAGTATTCCATTAACGGATCAAAGACGGCCGATTTCATGCTTTTCGGGGATTCACAGACGATCATGGGTTCTCGTGCCAGCAGGGTTGTTAGAACACCGGGCAGCATACAGGCCGCCATTATAAGATAGACCATGGAAAACGGGATAACATCCGCCAGGATCAGACCTCCTCCGGAGGCCAGCAGCATTCCTACCCGGTATCCATTGACATACAAAGAAGAACCAAGCCCCAGTTCCTCATCGGGAAGATCTTCCCTCCTGTAGGCATCCACAACAATATCCTGACTGGCGCTGAAAAAAGTCACTATAAATGCGGTAAAGGCCACCACCCAGGGTGTATTCCCCGGATCGGTCAAGCCCAGACATGCAATGGAAAGGATCAAGGCCACCTGAGCGACTATAAGCCATCCCCTTCTCCGGCCGAGAAAAGGCAGAGTGAAACGATCCAGAAAAGGAGCCCATAGAAACTTTAACGTATAAGGGAGACCCACCAGGGCCGTCATTCCAATCACGGTCAGATCCACTCCCTCATCCTTCATCCATGCCTGCAGTACCGTTATGGTTAAAAGAAGCGGCAAACCGCAGGCAAAGCCCATCAGAAGAGTGACCAGCATACGGGCGCTGCAAATAACCTTAAACATGGACTTCCAATTTTCAATCGGCATGGATATCATTAAGAGATAAAAGGTGAGAGGTCAATAAACCCAAAGGGTAACCACCACTCTTTGAGTTTTGAGCTAAAAGGTTAAGGAATGGTTAAAATTTTTTTTCGAAATTTGATTATAATATTTGCCTTTAGGCCGTAAAACCCAAGGATTTATCCTTGGGATATAAGACCCGCTTTAGCAGTTTTGTTTGTACTTTTCAGCCTATGCATCTTTGAAAAGTACCCGATCGAGATCAGCAACATAGGACTTTTGTCAACTTTTTTGGTTGAAACAACTTTTTGACAAATACTCTCAA
>JAUUWG010000241.1 GCA_030589165.1 Desulfobacterales bacterium | reverse complement strand
GCTTTTTTTGCCCGGCGCAATCGGATCGCCTGTAAAAACATCAAAAAGATGTATGCTTTCAACCAGTTGTTCTCGAATGTTTTGAATACTTTCGAGCATTGCGCCCGATTCCGTATTTTGATTAACTATAATAGTGATATCTCTGGGAACAGCCGGGAATTTTGGAATCTGTTTCGACTGCCTTGTTTCAGGCAAAAGCTTAATAAGACCGTTTATGCTAAGTTCAAAAAGATATACAGCCTGCTTCAGGTCAAAATTACGAAGAGTATGAGGATGAAGCTCTCCAACAAGCCCTAACAGTTCTTTGTCCGAAAAAATCTGTGCTGTATATCCCGGTTTTGTATAAACACATAAATCATCCGCCAGACTTGCGAATCGAATGGAATCGATATTCAGGCCTTTTAACAGCCCTTCAACAGCCCCCTTTATGTCAAAAAAATCACAGGGTGTTTCTTTTGCATACCACGAAGCATCAAGCCGCGTGCCTGTCCGGAGACCTGCCAGCATCTCGGTTTCTTCCGGCAGATTACCTTCGCCTTTTTTTATATATATTTTCCCGATTTCAAAAAGCTTGAGATTCTTTTGCTGCTTTGAAATATTGCGATATACGGTTTCAAGAAGACCGGGAACCAATGATGTTCTCATAACCGCCTGATCTTCAGTCAGAGGATTCAAAATATCAACCATGTTTCTTCTATAATCGCCGGGTGGCAGATTAAGGCGGTCACAGGACAGCTTGTTTATGAAACTATAATTTATTGTTTCGGAAAAACCGAATCCGGTCATCAGGTGCATAATGCGGCTTCTGGCATCGAGCAGTTTTAGCGGTTTTCGAGTTTTAGCCGGCATGGCAGGAAAAGTTGTAGGAATGTTGTTATATCCTGAAAGGCGTGCAACCTCTTCCATGAGGTCTTCCGGCCTTTCAATGTCAACCCTGAAAGAAGGCGGATCCACCTTCAGAGTGTCCGCGTCGATTTTTTTAACAGAAAATTCAATGGATTCCAGCAATTCCTTGATTTCCTCCCTGTTCAGGTCGGTCCCAAGGAGCCGGTTGGTTTCCTTTATTTTTAGGGTGATTGTTTTTGCCGGAATTTTTTTTGGATATTCATCAATAATTCCGTCGATTAATTTGCCGCCGCCGATTTCGGCCATTAGCCGGGCAGCTCTGTTCAATGCAGCAACAATACCCTCAGGATCGACACCTCGTTCAAAACGATGGGAAGCTTCAGTGCTAATCCCCAGTTTTTTTGAAGTTTTTCTGATACTGACAGGGTCAAAATACGCACTTTCAATAAGAACTTTTGTAGTAGTCTCTTCAATTTCGGAATTAAGGCCGCCCATGACTCCGGCGACAGCAACCGGCTTTTCACCATCACAGATCATAAGCATATCCGAAGTCAGCTTCCGTTCATTCATATCAAGAGTTGTAAACAATTCACCTTCATTAGCCCTGCGGACAACGATTCTGTTTTCGGCAAGACGATCATAGTCAAAAGCGTGAAGTGGTTGGCCGGTTTCCATTAAAACAAAATTGGTAATATCTACAATGTTGTTTATCGGTTTCATGCCAACAGACGTCAGGCGATCGGCAAGCCAGAAAGGAGAGGGGCCGACTGTAATATCGGTAAGGAGCCTGGCTGCGTACCGCGGGCAGTGATCATGGGCTTTAATTGTAACAGAGGTAAACCCGGTAATATCATCTCCTGAGTCAGAAAGGCTCATATCCGGGTATTGTATCTTTGTTTT
>JAUUWG010000135.1 GCA_030589165.1 Desulfobacterales bacterium | reverse complement strand
GTCCGAACCCGCCGTTATCATGGTCTTGGGACCCAGTGCTGCAGCGTAGGAGCCCACAGGCGCGGGCAATCCTACCAACGTGGTGGGATAGATGAACCAGTTCTTATATTTGGTCAGCTCGATGTCACCGCAGTAGAAGGTGGCGCATACGACCTTTTTGTTGGCCAGGTATGGTGCAATGGCCATGTGTGCGTCTCCCATGAGAGGGCCGATAATGATGTGCACCTTGTCCCTTTCAACCAGTTTCTTTGATTTTTCCAAGCAGACATTCATGTCGGCCGCTGCGTCTTCGGGGATTAGCTCGATCTTTCTGCCACCAACTGTGTAGTTAACCTCTTCAAGGGCCTTAACTATGCCATTTTTGAAAAGGGGACCTATAAAAGCAATAGGACCGGTGAGATTCAAAATGGTGCCGATTTTAATCGGCTTCGCAGCCTGTGCCCAATTTACAGTGCCAATATAAATGACAGAGACTACAAAAACAGCAAGCAACAAAACAGTCATAACTTTTTTCATCTTCTAACCCTCCTTTTTGTTTTGGATTTTCATCTTACCCCTATTCAATTACAAAGCTTCTCTTTACTCGCCTTACCATCCAAAGGGCCGATCGTCAGAAGACTTCCCTGCTTATGGTTTTCGAATCAAAACCGGACGACTTACTAGGGCAAAGGAAGCCTTCGTCTTTGACGCACCCCAACGACTCTATTACTTATTTAACATAGCACAATCCCACCCCAGTTGGTGGAACATGTCCACAAAATTCCAATGGTCTCTCACGTATTTTATTTTTCCGTTTTCAATCAGGGCGAACTGACAGAACTGACAATCGAATCTTTTTCCGGTTGCCGGCAACCCAAAAAATTCATTTTTCATAGTGCCGCTGATTCGGCCCATATCAACCACTCTGTTTCCCTGAACAATAAAAGACTCGATGTAAGGTTTAAAATCCGGAACGGCGGCGATCCAACCTTCACCAAACTCACGGATCCCATCATGTCCGACGGCCGGTTCTCCGGTGATGTCATAATACACCCCGTCCTCAGCCATGACTGAAAGAACCAGATTCACATCCTGAGTTGCCCAGCCCTTCAATTCCGTCATAACAAGTTTTAGGTTTTCTCTTTCCTGTGGCGAAAGATCCTCGAAAGAATCAATATCTTCATCAAGTAAATCTTTCCCAGTCATAAGCCATTCACGCGTTTTCATCTCATCGCCCTCCTTTTAATTAGTTAGTAACTATTTTTCCGGAATCAATCCCGGACCTTCAATGGTATTTAATAGAGTTCAACCATGCCATACTCTTTACCCGGTCCAAGCAGCCAGCAACGCGTTACAGATTTAATTCAGCATCCATCGGCGTGCGATAGATCCGTCACTTCACGTTCAACGATTTTGTAACCCCAAGCACATAATCAATTGAACTCTTGCAATCTTCAGCAAGAAACTGAAAATCTTCTTGGGTTGGTTCATAGGGCTTAGTCATTTCCATTGCTTTTTTTAAATAGGATTTACGGATTTTGTCCAAATCCAACTCTTGCCTCTCAAATTGATGGATTCCCTCCGGGATTATAATGACTTTGCCGGGAATATTATCCGCTGGATGTCCACGTCTTACCTCGACTCCGTTTTCTTTCGCAAAACTGAGTTGGGAAGAAGGCAGTTTACCGGCTGCCGTATATTCAGTCTCCTGAACGACCAATACCTGGTCTTTGTCCATCTCCCGGGCCAGAGCGACAGCGCCTGCCAGGGAGGTGTTACCTGCCGGTCCTCTTTCCATGCCTTCCAATCTGGCGAGCAGTTCGGTGGTATAAAAAACCTCGCCCTGGCTGATCAATACATACCGATCCAGATATCGAAGTCCTCTGGCGCAGTTTCTGGGCACATCCGTACGATCAGGCCAGGTCAAAAAGGGTATGCCGAATCCTGTATGACCGGTGGTGAAAGATTTTCGATTAAAATCGGAATCCCCGGCCATATGAAGGCCCTGAAGATCCACCGAAACTCCCACCACGCTGGTATCACTGCTTCCGGCCCTCATCAATCCACGCGCCGTCCCGGTGACGTTACCTCCCCCGGCATGGGTTATCACGACCATATCGGGGAATCGGCCCACCTGCTGAAAAGTTTGCTTGGCCAACTCATAGCCAAGGGTCTCGATTCCCAAAAGGCTCGTTGGAACATAGAGCGAGGCGCTGAAAAATTCGGTCTCCTCCAGGACCCTGAGCATGATATAAAAGAGCTCCGGTCCTACGGACAACTGCCAGACTTCAGCACCGTACGCCTCACAGGCCCTAGTCTTTTCCAGTATCTCCGGCTGACCGACTTTTCGGCTGTCATATGCTTCCTGCAAAATGATGGTCTTCAAGCCCCGTTTTGCGGCCTGGGATGTGACGGCAGCACCATAGTTTCCCGAACTTGCTGCAACCACCCCTTTGTAACCGAGCGTATGGGCATGGTAAATGGATAAGGCCGCCCGACGATCCTTAAAACTCCCGCTGGGGTTGGCGGCCTCGTCTTTGACAAAAATCCGCGCTCCTTTTCCGGACGGTGAAACCGATCGGATGAGCTTGGTGATGTTTTTAAGCTCGACAAGTGGTGTTTGCCCTACCCCAGCTTCCTGTAAAATTTGAACCGCATCTTCAAAAGAGTAGTTGCAGGAGTTCATTAATCTTTCGTAATCAAAAGAAATGGGAGATATTTTAAATCGCTCATAATCGATGCCGGTGGCATTTTTTAATATTTCATTCTTCCTTGACATGGTGCCGGCGTACCCGTTATCCATCTCATTTTCTCCTTTTACGCTTCTAAGCCTTCTCCAGCTGCCTTCCCGCCTCATTTCCTATTGATAAAAGTTCCTTCTGAGGTGTGCCGAAGTTGTGATCGTAAGTCGGATTGACCTGGCAAAGAGTACCCGATATCTCCCTGCCGATAAGGGTTTCTATTCTGACTATATTTCCCAGGTCGGCCCTGTCATCGATCAGAAAACCTTTGATCCAGCATTCATAAGGTACGGATCTGGTTGATGAAGGAAGATTTGCCGGTCTCTGATCAGGTTCTAATATAATCTGGTGGATCTGTACCAGATCACCTTTCTGTGCATCGGGCATAGTTAGAAACTCCTTTCTTCTAAAAACCGGGCGGCGAAATGGCCCCAACAATAATCAGGGGAACATTGGCGGTGTTGGAATACTTGTGCGGTTGGTTTTCGCGGATATAAATGAAATCTCCTTCTTTCAGATCATATATCTGCCCGTCAACTTCAAACCGGCCCTGCCCCTGAAGTACAAGAGCACCCTCATCACCCTTATGGGCCATGGGCGATTCTGTGCTTACACCGCTAACTTCCAGTCTGGTAATGAGGAATTCCATGCGATGGTCTGGATCCGATGAAATCAGCTGGTAGGTCAAATGACCATCTTTGCCGCGTAAAATTTTACGTTCATTTTTTCTTACCACCGGCCCACCGTTGGACTTGGCTTCTTTAAAATCTGTTGAGGTTTCTTCAAAAAAAGAACTCAGAGGGGTCCCCAGGGCAAGGGCAATTTTGCGAAGTGAATTGATAGAAGGATTGGTTACACCAGTTTCAACCTGACTGAGAAAACTAATGCTGAGACCGGTTTTTTGGGCCAAATCCGTAAGGGTCAAGGAATTTAATTGTCGCTTCTCACGAATCAAGGCTCCTCGGCGGGAAGCAGATGGGTCATTCATAATCCCCTCCAATCATAGAATAAGGACCTAACGTCTCTTATAACTGCTTCTGATACGATCGGGTAATGAGAAAAGGTTACAGACTGTCTCATAGTTACCATCAATGGTGGGCAGCGAGCATGCTGCAAATAAATTTATGGTATAAATTTTTACCATAACTGAAACTTTTGTCAAACATTTTATTACTACTGAAACAATTTTTTTAGTAAGTGATTAAAATTATTGGTAATATAAATTATATTATTTCACTTATAGTGAAATACCTTCCGTAGATGATTTTTTCACAAAACCTGGCATCCGTTTTAAGTGCCCTGTCAATGTTCTTCACTCGCCGCAGAAAATTATCCTTTTAGTTATCGCCTATCTCCCATATGGAGAGTGTTCTACATCCATTACTTGTTTTTTTTCGGCCAATGCCTTATCTTTTAGACCTGTTGATGGCCTGGCCGATGTGGCGGAGTACACTTCAAAAGTGATTATTCAAGTCATCAGTGAGTAACCCAAACTCTTTCTTTAATCATGATTGCCCAACATCAATGATCGTATCTGCGTATCAACCATATTTTG
>JAUUWG010000029.1 GCA_030589165.1 Desulfobacterales bacterium | reverse complement strand
CTACGCGCCGCAACGCCGCTCTTCAGCGGGCGCGGGTTTTTTGCGCTCCGCTGAAAGAGCATGGTTATGTGGTTATTACTGTTTAAGCCACGGCTGTTACATATAGATTCCAAATCATAAAATCAGTCAATCTTCAGTTTTTCATTCCATCAATCCAATAAAATGGTAATTTACGTCATTTTTATCCATGTTCTTTGCAATTACCAAGCATTGTTTAATGTGTTCAGGTTCTAACCCCAATATAGCTGTCTCTTGAATGAAATCATTTCTTTTGTTCGCATTGTGGTCGTTGTATACAACATAGCAGAGTGCATATTCAGAAGCCCTCGGTGGAATGACAATTGCGATATTCTTGTGCCCCTCTACCATCCAATTTTTACGGACTATCTTTTTAATTTTTTCGACCAATTTTGCAAGTTGCCTCTGGTCTTCAGGCGAAAACCTATTTAGAATTACCCCAATTTCTGTCCAGCGTGGAGTGTGCCTTTTTTCTAATTGCTCGAAAATTCCAGAAAATAGGGTGCTAATTTTTGGTTTTGGCTTGGGGATATCGACACCAGCATCCCTTGAATTGTAAAATGCATCTAACGGTGATGACATTCCTGATATTACAAAATTCGCTTCTGGGTCAATATCACCGAGATTAAAAAGCGTTCCTATATACAAGCCCATCAAATCCAGTTCATCCCCCATATATCCCAGCACTTTCTCTAATTCTTGCCTTCTCTCCAAGTAGTGGATGATTTGGACTGGATGATCTAAAAAATCGAATAGTGTTTCAAAGTCCGCTATATTCATAGTCGGACACGGCTCAAAGTCTTTAGGTAACCAACCGGTTTCTCTCAACTGGGCGACATTAGCCTGAATTGAACCAAAATCCTCAAGTGATACAGAGACACGAATTATTTTATGGATAGTATTTAAATCTACAGGCAGCTTGACACGCAGCTCATCGTCGATTCCCGGATTGGCAATTAATTCTTCCAATCTCTGCTTTAACCGTTTCGATTGAATATTTGGAGCAATTAAAATTTGTTCTATATGTTTTTTTAAACGAGCAGGAGCTCCCCTCAGAGCTGGATCACTTATTTTCCCAGATTTTGCTTCAACGATTAATGCATGAGAGTCGATAAATGTTATCAAATCCGTTTCGTATTCGGCACTATTATGTTTCCACTTTACACCCGAAACGGTATAATGCTCAGGAAATCTTCTATTTATAATTTCTACAACTTTTTTCTCCAAATACTCAGCCCGTCGATTACTAAGTGCCTTTTTGTCCAAGTTTTCAATCAACCTATCCAAAGATGGAATAACAAAACTGAAAAACACCTGTGGAAACACGCAAAAATATTCGCCAGTCTCCAATTTAATTATCGGACGTAACCAGACCGGATTAGAAAGATATAAATATTCGGTTTCATGTGATTCTAATCCACCCCATTCATAAGAAAATTCATCTAAAATTGTCCTTACTATTGATTCCTCTAATCCAAGCTTCTTTGATAAATAACTCGGTCGGAATTTATAGTTTTCAGGAAGCCGTAGATCATAATGAGACATCAACATAGAAAACAAGTATTTATAGGGTATAGAATCTATGTCCAAGTTATTAATAAAATGATCCGCTTCTTCAGGAGATTGCCCTATCATTTCATGATATTTGAAAATCAACTGAGTTTTGTCTTTCAATTTATATAAATTGGATAATGCTATGTACCTAGATGTGTTAGCATTCTCTATTTCGTCGATGAGTAACTGAAAAAGCTGAATAATATTAGTAACAGTAAAACCATATGTGTCTTCAAGTGCCCTATCAAAGTAACCATATATTTCCCGTGAAATAGATTTTACTTGCGAGAAGTAACCCCAATTACGAACCATTTGGGTATTACTTCTTATCCCCTGCTGCAATAGCCTGACTGCTTTAGCATCTTCACGTTCATTGTCTATATCCTGTGCTAGTCCTCTATAATTGTAAGCATTCATCAAATTATCAAGGGAATCCCAAAGTTCCTGTACCACATCAGGACCAAAAGGCAACCTTTGCATTCCTTCTGGTTTTAATTGAAGTGCAAAACCCTGACATATCTCTATGTGCGCTTGATAAATTGTATAGTCGCTGTCTTTAGCTTGAATACCATTATCGCCTATCACCACGGTGAGACCATATGAGGCGATGACAGACAGAAGAGTAACTGGATCGTATTTATGTAGTACATCTTTTATCTTGGCGAGAGACTCCTGATATATTTTCTCACTATTTTGAGCAATCTCTTGTATCGCTCGCTTTTTAGTATCGTCATCCAAACCAGCAAATGGATTGGGAATCATCTGGAACGCTGGACCTAAAGGTTTATCAGCATTCTTTATTTTCTTTTTCTTGAGCTCTTTGGATCTTCGAGCCTTCTGACGTTTCTTTTGAGCTCTTCGTTGTCTATTATTTTTTCCCATGATTAGTTTGCCTAAATAAACGCAGTATATTTATACTTTATTAGCATGAAGAAACACATAACATTGAGATCACCGGACCCAAAACCGCTAGGTTTTGAGGTTCCGCGTGGATCGTTTCGTTATTGATTGTCACACTGCAATACACAGTGACATTTAAACATTACTGCCTGACCCCTTCAGTCGGTTTCCCTTCAGTCGGTTTCGGTGGCTGGCCCCAGGTATCTATGCTATTTGCTGGGCTGAGATTCATGGGACTTGAGCAGGTCAATGATCTTCTGACGTTGCTGCTTACGATAGCGCAACCACTCTTCGACTTCCTCGGGCCTCCCTGCGGCGCGCCCAAACCAGATTTCTCTGTGTTCTAATTTCCTGGCTAAGTCAATCGGCAGGTGATCCTCGTTGTCCCTCGCCCAGATGTTGCTCCCGTGTTGGAGGAGAACCTCAGCTACATGAAGCTCCCCGTTGAGCGCAGATGTGTGAAGAGGCGTCCTTCCCTCGGGGTCCCTGTCCTCTAGCGGAGCCCCATTGTCGAGCAAGAAACGGGCGATTTCTCCACAATGTGTCAGGTGCAATGGTGTGCGACCCCATTCATCCTTTATACCTACGTCAGCAGGATGTTCTTCTATTATTTCTCGCAATGTTCCTATCGCCTGAGTTATTTCTGTGGGGGAAGGCTCTTCTATATCCAATCCTATCCCGAGCTCCACCACATCGTGGATCGGTCTGTGCCAACAACAGCGTTTCAGGTTGGTAGATTATTCAGCCGCTATAAGAGCAACGGCAACCAGTACCGGAATGGATATGATCGCTGATGCGATCATCAAAGCCTTCAACTTTCTTGTTACTCGAAGGCGATTTCTAAGCAGAATAACGGTGTTGTACACAAGGAAACCAACGCCTCCGATCATCGACATAGAACAGAAGACCTCGACACTGAGGAAACGGACAATGCCTAGCAGAGGGCGCACTAAGACGTCAGTCACCGGCCATTCGACACAAAGCCAAGCTAGCGCCCAATATGCAAAAAACGCTAGTATTATGCCAGTTAACATTTGTACAAACCGGACGTGAAAATGTTTCTTCATCAGAAATCCCCTTTGCTCGTAGTGGTTAGGCGTTGACGTCAATCGCTCCACCACACGGTTGATAACGAACTAATCGCATACCTGACATGTTCTACATTGTATTCGTTTCGATAACGTGGAAGTGAGCTGCGGGCCTGATGCCTATTGAGTCTGCAAGGCCCTTTACGATAAACCGGCAATCTTTTTCCCGTCAGCTCTACTGATTGGTTCGGTGCAAGATCAACCAATATCCTCGGGAATCAGCGAGTACATGACATCGTCATACACTCTGTCACGGACAACCAGTCGTTTTCAAGATTAGGGGTCAAATCTTTAATCTTGGCAATTCATACAATATGTTCTGAAATTTCTTTTTTAAACAGACATTGAAAAGCAATAAAATCAAAAAAAGCCGAACTACCCAAAAGGCAGCCCAGCTTTTTTTATCTGCATAATTTTTCGTGCAACCCGGCCGTCTTTTTTCAGAAAAGACCCGTAGCTTTCCGCCCCTGCCGCACGACAGGTTTAGCCTTTTTAAACATGATGTGTATTCAAACTAAAAAACTTTGTCAATCTAAAAAGACTAACATTTTGCTATCATATAAAATTTATCCGATCCGGTTATCTTCATTGAAAGTCCACCATCATACCTCCGTTTTCAAACCTGCCCCGTCGGATGCTGAATTACCATCCACGAGGGGGCGGGTTTGGAACCCGCCCCTACGTTTGCCCCGTTGGAACGGGCGTGATAACTACAACTCCTATCTGAACTTGCTCAAATGGTTTGAAAGATTGATTACACCTCGGTAAGCCCACCTTAACTACTCCGTTATCTGTTCCTCTCTATTATCCATGGATTCGCTGAAAATCAGATTATACATTTTGAAAAATGCAATATCCGTAAGGCCGGATTTACAATATGTAAAACATGCCAACGCATTATGATCCTGATCCGTATCTTGAACAGAATAGATAAGCTAATTATTTCAAAAAGTTAATTTTTTTGATCCAAGTCTGAACTTTGGCATAAAGGTTGCTTTTTGTAAATTGGTTTCCTTCATTGCTCTTTATAATCAACTCATTTTATTCAAATTCAAGAGGAGAAAAGCCTTATGGACAATGATCATTACATTAAAATGAGAAAATCCCTCCTGACAAACATGATTCTGGTCCCGCTCATACCATTTGTTCTGGTTTTGGGTATTGGTTATTATTATTTTACGGCATCGTTGGAAAACAGTACCATTTCAAGCATGAATAGAATTGTCGAGGACCACCGTCAGATGATCGAGTCCTTTCTCAGTGAGCGGCAATCGGATTTAGAGTTCATGCTTCATTCCTATACGTTTGAAGAGCTCAGCCGGCCTGAAAAACTGCTTGATGTTTTTGAAGATTTGCAAAAAAAATCCAATGCGTTTGTAGATCTTGGGGTTTTTAATGAAGACGGCGTTCATGTGGCCTACCACGGGTCTTACAAATTAACAGGTAAGCTTTATAAAGAGGCGGAGTGGTTCATAGAAGTAATGAAAAAAGGGTATTACATCAGTGATATTTTTCTGGGATTCCGACGGGTTCCCCCTTTTTTACCACCAAACCGGTCGGAAAGGGAACAGGACTGGGGCTTTCGGTTTGTTACGGCATCATAGACGGCATGGGCGGGGTGATGGAGGTCAGCAGCGAAAGAAACGTCGGTACGACCTTTACAATAAGTCTGCCGGCTGTAAGTAGCTAATTAAAAGTTTTGGTATGCATTCCCACGCTGGAGCGTGGGAACGAGAAAAAGTATGATTTGCAAGTCCTCTTGCCCCGTGGTAAATATATTAAAACGTGTGGTAAAAATATCTAAAAACCCCATATCTTCAAGGAGGTCAGACCATGTCGTTTAAAGAAAACCTGTTAAAGAAGATCAAGATCGACAAGCTGACAAAAAAAGTGCTCGACTCAATCGGCCCCCCGGACAGCGGCCTTAAGGTTGACAAGGAGACCATGAAAAATCTTCTTGAAATGAGTGCTTATGAATTCAAAAAAGAACGGGATATTGATCTGTATACCATGGCCCTTGAGGGGACCCAGGCAGGTCCTGAGATGAAGAAAATTCTGGTACTGGACAATGAGCTGTCCATCTATAATACGACGGTTGAGGATGTCGGCCTGCGCAAAAGTCCCACGGTTAAAGAGATGCTCAACATCGGCAATGTCATCAAGATATTAAAAGATACCGATGTCCTTGTCAGCAAAAAGAAAGAATCGGTAAAGACCGTTCAAAACGATTGCATAGACTTGCTGGATCTCTCCTATGATGAATCTGATCTTAACGAGATCGAAAATGATGGTGTAAAAGCCATGGAGATAGGAGATACGGATGGTGTGATCGAATCTATCTCGCTGTTTGCCGAGTTGCTCGGGTACAAGTCCCCGCCCAAAGCGTTCACGGTAAGCAACCATGAAATTGTTGGCGCCCTCACCAAAAGTGAGGATGGAAAAGTGATGTTCGGCCCTGTGGTAATTTACAGCATAACCGACAATGTCATAAAGCTGATCGAAGATCCAATACCGGCTGCAGGCAAGGAAAAAATAAAACTTTTCCACAAGGTTGTCAGAGGAGAGGAGAAAGCCTCGGCAGAAGGGGCTTATGCCTTTCAATATTTGAACAAATCTATTGTAAAAAGGAAAGGATGATCATAGAGTATATGTCTTTGTAATTTAAGGAAATATGATTTGAGAAAGTCAGCTACCCAAAGCTAAAGCTTTTGGGTAGCTGACGCATTAAAATTTCAGATTTATAACATGGCCCATGCCCGTCTCTTTTTCAATAAGGTAAAGGCGTAATTGCTTGACCGATTCAACCTCTCCCGGAAAGAAGAGAAAACCGTGTGCGATGGTGTTCGGTGCAATCGCGTTGTTTTGCAATGATTTTTCAGCCAAATCACTGATAATGTCTTTCACGGGTTCATCTGAACCGTATGCATGTCCTCCACCAAGGGTCGCACCGGCAGCGGCGCCTACTGCCGCTCCTTTGCCTGCCGCACTCGCTACGTCCTCACCGCTTACAATACCGATGGCTGCGCCGATCAGTGTACCGGCGGCTGCTCCCCAAAGGCCGTGATAAGCACTCTTTTTTGCAATATTCGTTGTTTTGGCGTATTTGGTAGCCCTTTCATATGCAATTTTATTGCTTAAAATAGGCCATAAATTCCCTTCCGTGTCTTCAAGAAAGGTTTGTTGGGCATTGATCTCCAATGAATGGATGCTCCGGTTATCAAATACAAGCTGAACAGGCAACATCCCGGCGGATCGTATGTCAAACCCGAATGCGTTTTTTGCTTCATCAATATCGGCAAATGCTTTTGCCGCCAATTCCGCTCCATTAACATTGACAACGTTATCATATGCCGAGGGCATTTTGAACGGCATCGGCTTTGCCTTATAGGTTTTGGAACAGCCTGATGAAACGATAATACTGATGGTTACAAGCAGAATCGCTGTGTATTTCTTCATCATAAACGCGGCAGGAGACCCCGTCTGAATCTTTGATTCAGGCAGGGAGGAATGCCGCCCTCCTTTCGGTTAATAAGTTTAGAAAAAGGTAGTTGACTGCGCCTCCTTAGGAACGGAGATTAATTGTCATAGAGATGCCTGACCATATGGCCCAGTTCAGGGAAGATAAGTTCTTTACAGGCCAGTTTGCACGCTTTGATGCTCCCCGGCATACAAAAAACAATTGTTTTATCTATTATTCCTGCGGTTGCACGGGACAAAAGAGCCGCGGAATCGATATCCTCGAAGCTGAGCTGAGTAAAGAGCGGACCAAATGCCGTAATCTCTTTTACAAACATGGGTCGGACCGCTTCAATGGTAACGTCTTTGGCGCTTAAACCGGTACCCCCTGTCAGCAAAACAGCGTGGGGATTATGATCGTGAATAACGTCAAGAACGGTTGTGGTTATGGCTTCGATGTCATCCGGAACGACCTGATGGGAAACAACCTCGTGCCCCTCCTTTTTCGCTCTTTTGCTGATCCAGCTGCCGCTTTTATCATCTGCCAGGGTTCTTGTGGTTGAAACGGTAATTATTCCTATTTTAACGCTTCTGGGGGCATTTTTTTTGTGTTCGCCGGTGCTCATCTGTTCTCCCTGCTCAAGAGCTTTATTCGATGACGACCTTGTCCACGCCGTCATGCTCGGTGAGTAAAACGTTTACTCTTTCCGAAAGCTTTGTTTTAACAAAATTTCCGGTGTAATTGGCCTGGATCGGAAGTTCCCTGTGGCCTCGGTCGATAAGCACGGCCAGTTCTATGCGGTCCGGCCTTCCAAAATCCATGAGAGCGTCCATTGCAGCCCTTATCGTACGACCGGTAAACAGAACATCATCTATCAAAATAATTTCTTTATCGTTAACGGAAAAATAGATGTCGGTGGCCTGTACAATGGGGTGGTGGCTGATCCGGGTCCAGTCATCCCTGTACAGCGTGATGTCTATATCAGCTGTTGGGATTTTGGTGCCTTCAATTTTAAGAATGATCGATTGAATTCGTTTTGCCAGATAAATTCCACGGGTCTGGATACCGATTAATGCAAGGTTGTCAAGTTTTTTATGTCTTTCAAGTATCTCATAAGTCATTCTTGTCAGCCTGCGTTCAATATCCGATGAATCCAAAATCGTATTACTGATGCTCATTGTTTTGCCTCCGTAAGTGCAATCAATGGTCAGTGCACAGTGAAATTAATTTCAAGATCATGGACCGAATAAATTGATCTTTGATTCGGTCCGTAATCCTTAAACGACCAGCTATACCTTTTTATATCATGCAATGGTCTAAGATCAAGTCTTATCAGCAATCTTTGGCAGCGGGAATGACGATAAGTATGTGATACTTTTATATTGTGAACCTGCTTGATTTTAGGAACCGTTTTTTTTATACTTTTTTATTTCTAACTTTAAATCATTTTAACTCACTTTCCCGGTTTGTCCGGGTTAGGGGAAAAGGCCTTTTTGTCATGAAATTTCCATGTACCGGTATTATACTGGCCGGAGGCTTGAATACACGTCTTCCCGGCAGAGCAAAAGCGTTTTTGAATATTGGCGGGATGATGAATATTCAACACATATATGAAGTGTTCAAAAAATTGTTTGAAGAAATTATCATAGTTACCAATTCCCCGCTTGAATATCTTAACTGGGATTTTAATATCGTGACGGACCTTTTACCGGTACGAAGCTCTTTGACAGGAATATATTCAGGTCTTTTTTATACAACGAATCCGTATGCATTTGTTGTGGCATGTGATACACCTTTTTTAAAAAAGGAAGTGGTGGAAGTTGTTTTAGAAGGGATTGAATCGGGTATCGATGTTGTTATTCCTGAAACTTCAAAAGGTATGGAACCCCTGTGTGCCGCATATTCCAAAAAATGCCTTAAGCCTGTAAAGCAGCAGCTTGTTCAAAGGGAATTTAAAGTTCAGCGGTTTTTCAAAAAGATTCGTTTCAAGAGAATTTCGGAGAAAGTTTTACGAAAAGAAGATCCTGAACTTTTATCTTTTTTTAATATCAACACGCCTGATCAACTGGAAAAGGCCGAAAAGATATTTCTAAAAGCAAAAACAATCGAGCGGATTGACGGTTAGTATCTTAGTTCTAAAATTCGTGTATTTTATGGCAAAAAATTCTTTCCGCCACCAAGGCACAAAGACACGAAGAATATGATCTAAAAAAATACTTTGTGCCTTCGTGACTTTGTGGCAAATAATTCTGGTTCCGGTCTATCCGGGTTAGAAAAATAAAAGGGGAAAAGCAAATGAATTTAAAGGATATGCTTGATACCATAAAGAAACACTCTCATTATCATAATATGGGAATGATTTTGTGTCATAATGGTATTGTCCGAAACACATCGAGAGACGGACGTAAGGTATCAGGTCTCAAAATCAAAGTCGATCATGAAAAACTTAAGCAGGTTATCGAAGAGCATAAAAAAAGACCGGGGATAATTGAAATACTGGTTGAAATCGCTGAGAATAAAAATCTTTCCGTAGGAGATGACATCATGCTTCTGCTTGTTGGCGGTGACATAAGGGATCATGTTGTTCCCGTACTTACCGACATGCTGAATGCCATCAAAACAACCGTTACCGAAAAAACTGAATTTTATGTTTAATTCCACAGATATCCTGCTAAATGCATAACTGCATAAATACATACCTGGTTTTTCAAACAAAGATTCCGGATTTGAGTGGTGAGTATTGAGATTTGAGAAGATGTTTGCTCTCATTCCTCACATCTCAACACTTAAAACTTAGATATAAAAAATAGCAGCGTAATTATGCCGTCGTGCACTAAGTAAGGCGAATTTAAAGGAGAGATCGTATGTCGGGTTTTACCCATATCGATAAACAAGGAGAGGTGAGGATGGTGGATGTGACCGCCAAGGAGTCAACTTCCCGGGTTGCTGTTGCCCAGGGGGTTGTCGCCATGAATCCGGATACCTTTGAAAGCATCATGAATCAAACGGCAAAAAAGGGGAACGTTCTTGAAACAGCCAGGATAGCCGGTATCATGGCCGCAAAAAAGACCTCCGAACTTATACCCATGTGCCATCCCCTGAATATCACGCATATTAAAATCGACTTTTTCCCGGAGCATACGACAGCGTCCATAAGAATTGAGGCTTTGGCCGGTATTGTGGGGCAGACGGGAGTTGAGATGGAAGCCCTGACCGCGGTATCCGTAGCTGCGCTTACCATCTATGATATGTGCAAATCGACTGACCGAGAGATGCGTATCTCCGATATCTATCTTCTTGAAAAATCCGGGGGTAAGAGCGGAAAATTTTTAAGAGGAAAAAAGAAAATCCCTTCTTAACTCTGGCCTTTTAATTGCATAGCGATCCGGTTATCCTACCTCACGACAGCATTTTTAAAGGATCCTGAATCTGTAAAAAATCATCAAAACTTGTATTCGTATTCTTCTCTTGCCGGTTGTTTGACATAAATGGCTCGATGTTTATTTTAATGAAAAAGAGACGTTAGACACTTGTATAAATTCATTTACAGACGTGATCGATGTCTTTTTTATCATAAAAAATCTACTTAACCTTTATCTGAAAGGATGCATTTATGCGTTTTGATAAATTTACCATAAAATCACAGGAACTCGTTCAGAATGCGCAGTCACTGGCTTCACAGCGCAATAATCAACAGATCGAGCCGGAGCATCTGCTGTATTCCATGCTGACCGAAAAGGAAGGCATTGCCGTGTCCATGTTCCGTAAGCTTGGGGTTTCCCCTGATGAGGTTGTCCAGGAACTGGCACTTGCCATTGATAAATTCCCAAAAGTTAGTGGCGGCGGCATTGGGGATGTTTACATTTCCCAAAGAACCAAAAGGGTTCTTGAAGCGGCGTTTGCGGAAGCAACCAAGATGAAGGATGAATATGTGAGTATCGAACACATCCTTTTGGCTGTTTCAGATGAAAAAGTGGGTGAGGCGGCAAAGATTCTCGGCCGTTACGGGATAAAAAGGGATTCGATTCTAAAGGTGCTTATGGATATTCGAGGGTGCCAGCGCATCACCGACCAGAACCCCGAAGAAAAATATCAGGCACTTGACAAATTCAGCCGGGACCTGACCAATCTGGCGCAATTGGGCAAACTCGACCCCGTTATCGGTCGGGATGATGAAATAAGGCGTATTGTTCAAGTGCTTTCAAGAAGGACCAAAAATAACCCGGTTATCATCGGCGAACCCGGAGTCGGGAAGACCGCGATTGTTGAAGGCCTTGCCCAGCGTATTGTTGCCGGGGATGTCTCGGAAACACTTAAAAACAGAAGGCTTGTTGCCCTTGATATGGGTGCGCTTATCGCCGGTGCCAAGTACAGAGGCGAATTTGAAGATCGTTTAAAAGCGGTTATAAAAGAGGTGGAGGAGGCTGAAGGAGAGGTAATCCTCTTTATTGATGAACTGCACACCCTGGTCGGCGCAGGTGCGGCCGAAGGCGCGGTGGACGCCTCCAACATGTTAAAGCCGGCGCTTGCCAGGGGTACGCTACGGTGTGTAGGCGCAACCACGCTCAATGAGTATCGTAAATATATTGAGAAAGATGCCGCCCTGGAAAGAAGATTTCAACCGGTGATGGTGCTTGAACCCTCTATAGACGATACCATCTCTATCCTTCGGGGGCTCAAGGAAAAATACGAAGTCCATCATGGTGTAAAGATCAAGGATTCGGCCATCGTTGCTGCGGCGACTCTTTCTACCCGTTATATATCCGACCGTTTTCTGCCTGACAAGGCCATCGACCTGATCGATGAATGCGCCTCCAAACTGAGGATTGAAATAGACACCGTGCCCGTTCCAATAGACGAGATCCAGCGTAAGATCATCCAACTGGAAATCGAACGGGAAGCCTTGAAAAAGGAATCTGATCCGGCATCAAAAGAGCGCCTTGCAAAGCTTGAAAAAGAGCTGAGTACCATGAAAGATGAGCTTCTTGAGATGAAGGCCCGCTGGCAGAATGAAAAGGACATTATCCAGAAAATAAGAGAAATAAAGGAAGAACTTGAGCAGCTTGGCATCGAAGAACAGCAGGCGGAAAGAGAGGGTAACCTGTCGAAAGTCGCGGAAATCAGATATGGAAAGGTAACCGAGCTTAAAAACCGTCTCGATGAGGCCAATAAAAAACTTGCGGAATTCCGTAAGGAGAGCAAAATGCTCAAGGAAGAAGTAGACAGCGAAGAGGTTGCCGAAGTCATATCCAAGTGGACCGGAATTCCTGTCAGCAAGATGCTTGAAGGTGAAAGAGAAAAGCTGGTACATACGGAAGATCGTCTCGGGCAAAGGGTTATCGGGCAAAAAGAGGCGATCGAGGCGGTTGCAAATGCGGTCCGCCGGGCACGTTCCGGCCTGCAGGACCCCGACCGGCCCATTGGATCATTCATTTTCATGGGTCCCACCGGTGTCGGCAAGACCGAGCTGGCAAAAGCCCTGGCGGAATTTATTTTTGACAATGAGCAGGCAATGGTAAGAATCGACATGTCGGAATTCATGGAGAAGCATTCCGTTGCCAGGCTTATCGGAGCGCCTCCAGGATACGTAGGCTATGAAGAGGGCGGGTACCTGACCGAAGCGGTACGAAGACGGCCCTATTCAGTGATTCTCTTTGATGAAATCGAAAAGGCCCATCCCGATGTCTTTAATGTGCTGCTTCAGATTCTGGATGACGGACGTATGACAGACGGCCACGGAAGGACGGTCGATTTTAAAAACACCATTATCATCATGACATCAAACATCGGCAGCCGATGGATACAGGAGCTTGGCCCCTCAAGACGTGAAGAGATGAAATCCAAGGTAACGGAAGCCCTTCGGGCCAACTTCAAGCCTGAATTTTTGAACCGAATCGATGAAACCATTATTTTTGAAAACCTGACACCCGATCAGTTAGGTTTTATCGTGGATATACAAATAAAAAGGCTAAAGAAAAGGCTTGACGAAAAAAATATAGACCTTGTCCTTTCCGATGATGCCAGAGCATTACTTACCGAAAAGGGTTATGATCCAGTATACGGCGCACGCCCCTTAAAACGCGCCATTCAGCATTACATGGAAAATCCGCTGGCGATGGAAATCCTTAACGGCGATATCAAGGAAGGAGCCAAAATAAAAGCCGATGTGGAAGGGGATAAGATCGTTTTTAAGAGTATATGATCGACGGGCTGAAATCAGCACCCATTATTCAAAACTGAAATTCTGTATTTTTCAAGTTTATTGAAGAAAGGAGCCGGCAATGAGATGTCCTGTAGACAAAACCGAACTTTGGTCAAAAATTTATGAGGCCGATATCAGGGTCGATGCTTGTCCGGCTTGCGGCGGAATGTGGCTGGACCCGGGTGAGTTGGAGGGGATTCAGGAGACAAAGGAACGTGACTACTCCGAGGAGCTCGCTCGCATGCCCGACCTGGGTTATAACGCCTACAAATTAGCCCGGCAGAAGGTTGGACGCACGCTTTATTGTCCGAAGTGTAACATTGAGATGGAAGCCCGTGAGTATGCGCGGTGTTCCCAGGTGATGATCGACGTCTGCCCGGAATGCCATGGTATCTGGCTGGACAAGGGTGAGATTGAGGCGCTGGAAACCTTTTTCGAGCGGTCCCGGTTGGAGGCACGGAATATCCGACAGGTATTTCTCGTAAGTCTTCGCTCGGTTTTTAAATAATCGGGATAGAGAACAGGAGGCGGCTTCCATGCAAGATAGGTTAAGGGTAGTGGTGCTGGGTACAGGCCGGATGGGCTCCGGCATCATCAGACTTCTTATTCAAAAACAAGGCATGGAACTTGCCGGTGTTTACGGGCGCAGAGCCGACCGTGCCGGTACCGACGTCGGAAAGGCCATTGGACTTGAAAAAGAAATCGGTGTCAAGATTACCAACGACCTTCCCGGATTGCTTAAAAAAACAAAACCATTCATTGCCATCCAGGCCACATGTTCCAAAGTCATTGATGCTGTGGATGAAATCAAAACCATTCTCAACCACGGTGCAAATCTCATCTCCATTGCTGAAGAAATGGCCTATCCCGCATACGGGACTCCGGAAATCGCAGAGCAAATTCATCAACTTGCACTTGAAAAAAAGGTAACTGTTCTCGGAACCGGGATTAATCCGGGATTTGTACTTGATCTGCTTGTCATTGCGCTTACCGGTGTCTGTTTCAAGGTCGAATCCATTACAGCAAAACGCATTAACGACCTTTCCCCATATGGGCCGTCAGTCTTGACTACCCAAGGCGTCGGCATTGCACCCGAGGCATTTAAAAAAGGCGTTGAGGACGGGTCCGTTGCAGGACACATCGGGTTTCCCCAATCGATCAGCATGATCGCAAAAGCCATCGGCTGGAAGATCGATACGATTGAACAAACCTTGGAACCCATTGTTTCCAAGGTAAAGCGTAAAACACCATTTGTAAAAATTGAACCCGGTCTCACCGCAGGTTGCACCCATACGGCGGTTGCCTACATGAACGGCAAACCGGTTATCCGCCTGATTCATCCCCAGCAGGTTCATCCGCACCTGGAGAATGTGGAAACAGGGGATTATATAGAAATTAAGGGTGAACCGAATGTGAATTTTTCCAGCAGCCCTGAAATCCCCGGTGGAATCGGAACCATTGCGCTGGCAGTGAACATGATTCCCAAGGTAATCAACAGCCCGCCGGGTCTGAAATCCATGGGGGAACTTCCGGTTCCTGCTGCGATGATGGGCGACGTTCGCACACTTATTAAGGAAAGAGGAATAGGACAATGACCCAACGGGCAACAAAAGACACTTGGGTTGAAATTCACCGGATCGTGCTTGAAAAAGATCAACGTGCGCCCCAGGTGCCCGAGGATACAAGACAGGTGCCTTTGGAAATGAAGGTCAAAGGCTTTCTTGTTCATGATGCAGCCGTCGGCGAACAGGCGGAAATCATTACTCCTGCCGGTCGAATGATCAAAGGCAGGCTCACCGGGATCAATCCGGCATATACTCACATGTATGGCCTGCCGATTCCCGAACTTTTGCCCATCGGTGAAGAGCTCCGGACAATCCTCAGACAAAGGTAAACACTCCGATGAACCTGAATTGCACT
The DNA here is from genome assembly GCA_030589165.1 of Desulfobacterales bacterium. Classification (GTDB taxonomy): domain Bacteria; phylum Desulfobacterota; class Desulfobacteria; order Desulfobacterales; family JAFDHS01; genus JAFDHS01. The sequence continues at coordinate 4,039 of JAUUWG010000029.1, read as the reverse complement.
TACCAGGCAATAATGGATCAAAAAGCTGAAATAATGCGTTCTTCCGTCGGCATCGATTACGAGAAATACATCACGGGTCCGCTTTCATTTGACTATGAACGGATGCTCTCCGACACCGGCTATGACCTGGAGACCATCCGTACCATTCAGAGCCGGACCGCAGTGGGCAATACTCCCCTTGTGGAGCTCAAAAACCTTACCGAACTGGTCCGGGCTGTTTCAAAACCGGGAATGGGCGCGCGGATTTTCGTCAAGGACGAAGCAGCCAATCCCTCGGGTTCATTTAAGGACCGCAGGGCATCTCTTTCAGTTTATGAAGCGAAAAAGAGAGGATATAAAGGGGTTGCCGCGGCAACCAGCGGTAACTACGGCGCAGCGGTGGCATCACAAGCGGCAAAAGCAGGTCTTCGGTGCATCGTTGTGCAGGAAGCCTTTGACAGCAAAGGAATCGCACAGCCGGAAATTGCGGAAAAAACCCGGGCGTGCGAAGCATACGGAGCAGAAGTTATTCGCCTGTCCGTGGGACCGGAACTCTTTTATGTTTTTCTCATGGTGCTCAAGGAAACCGGTTACTTTAATGCATCACTTTACACGCCGTATTCCATCCTGGGCATTGAAACCCTGGGCCATGAACTGGCCTTACAGGTCAAAGAACAGGAGGGAAGGTTTCCGGATGTGGTAATTGCCACCCATGCCGGCGGCGGAAATGTTACCGGAACGGCCCGGGGACTTATAAAAGCCGGTGCGGAAGATACGCAGATGGTTGCTGCCAGTGTGGATCTTTCCGGTCTTCATATGGCTTCGGACCATGATTTTAATCGTAAATCCTTTACTACCGGTCATACGGGTTTTTCCATTCCCTTCACCACGTGGCCGGACAGAGCCGATGTGCCGAAAAATGCAGCGCGGGCCCTTCGCTATATGGACCGCTTTGTTACTGTAACCCAAGGGGAGGTTTTCTATATTACCCAGGCCCTTGCACAAATTGAAGGTCTGGAACGGGGGCCTGCCGGAAATACCTCTCTGGCTGCTGCTTTTGCCATGGCACGGCAAATGGATCAGGAGCAAATCATCGTTGTCCAGGAAACAGAGTATACGGGTGCGGGCAAGCATCCACTGGGTCAGTTGAATCTGGCAAAGCAGATGGGCATTGAGGTGGTGCGTGGCAATCCCAAAGATAACAAACCGGGAAAAGCCATCGTGATTCCGCAACATCCTTCCCAGATCGAAGTCGTGGATGTGGATTTGGACCGGATCAGAAGGTCTTACTTGCGCAATGCGTTCAATTCACTTCCCCAGGGGCAGACACCAGGTGATACGGATATAAAATTTCTGGCTGCAGATACAAAATCAACCCAAGACTATGTACGGGAGGTCATTCGTGAGCTTTATGGAAAGAACAGATGATTTCAACACCCGACGTGAACATTTGAAAAAAATGTCCGATGAAGAATTGCGGGCGTATTTTTGGAGCCTGGTTGACAAGATCATTCAGCCGATAGTCGAGGAAGCCAAAACCCATACGACGCCATCAATTGAACGGTCCGTTCTTCTCAGGATGGGGTTTTCCAGCCTGGAGGCAAAGCCGATTGTCAATAAAATGCTGGAAAAGGGAATCCTGGGTCATGGTGCCGGAAACCTGGTCCTGAAGCTGGCACAGAAAAAAGGGATGTCTGTTCGGGAGGCAGGACTTTGTTTGATGAGAGGTGAATATTGGGAAGATTTGCCGCTATGAAACAGTTAGATCCCAACCGAAAAATCGATATCCGGGAAGTTCTCAGGGATCTGGATAAATACAGGCCCAAACGAAAGGGATGGGCGTGGCGAAGGCCTATTGAAAACCATAAAGTCGGTCCCTTTGTTCTTAAGGATACTTCAAAAAATTTGAAAAATTCAGTGCCGCTTCCATCCGCGCACCATTTTGGCAATATCGATCCCCAATGCGATTTCGTTATTACAACAGAGATTGCATCCGGACGGTTTGAAGATGATATCCGGCGGATGCGCATGGCGGCCTGGCACGGGGCGGACCATATCATGGTCATTCGAACCATGGGGCAGTCCCATTTTGACGGGCTTATCGAGGGGACCCCGGAAGGGGTAGGGGGGATTCCCATTACCCGAAAGCAGGTGCGGGCGAGCCGCAAAGCCCTTGACGCGATCGAAGAAGAGGTGGGGCGGCCGATCAATTTTCATTCTTATGTGAGCGGTGTTGCCGGACCGGAAATTGCCGTTATGTTCGCAGAAGAAGGGGTTAACGGTGCACACCAGGATCCCCAATACAATGTACTGTACCGGAACATCAATATGCACCGTTCTTTTGTCGATGCTGCCGAGGCCAAAACCCTTATGGCCCATGCCGGAATTCTTCAGATTGACGGGGCCCATAATGCAAACGCCACAGCCAGGCAAGCCTGGAAGGTGATGCCTGAATTGTTTATCCAGCATGCCATCAATGCCGCATTTTCAACTGCGGTGGGTATGCCCGGAGATCTCATTGCGCTTTCAACCGTTCCGCCGACGGCACCGCCGGCCCCCAAGCTTTGGTTCGATCTTCCGTATGCGATTGCGCTGCGGGATTTATTCAAGGGATATAAATTCCGTGCGCAGCAGAACACCCGGTATATGGAAGCGGATATGACCGAGGCGACGATCAGTCATGTGTTGGATACATTGATTTCCCGCATGACATCGGCGGATATTCAAAGCACGATTACACCGGATGAGGGCCGGAATGTCCCCTGGCATTATAATAATATTTTAGGGGTAAATACTGCACGCCAAACCCTGATGGGTCTTGACGGGCTCATGGATATGGTCGAACTGAAAAAGGAAAATTATTTGCCTCAAAAGGTTCGTGAACTAAAGGAACGCGCTGTTCTATTCCTTGAAGAGATCCTTGAAGGGGGCGGGTATTTTGCCGCAGTTAAGCAGGGTCAGTTTGTTGATTCCGGCTGTTTTCCGGAAAGAAAAGGAGATGGAATTGCCCGGGACCCTGCCGGCGGGATTGGTGTCAATACCATCGTAAAACGAAAGCCCGATTATGGCGCGCCCGTATGCAGCCATTTCGGCAATAATATTTATGCCCATAAGAACAAAAAGGCTTGCCAAGCATATGGCGGCTGCACCCTTTGTGATCCTTCAAAAATTCAGTATATTGACGAGCTGGATGAAGTGGACAATGTTCATAAACGCCTTGAAAAACCGCTTGCGGAAAAAGAAGCCGGATGGGTGAGACCAGAGGTTGAATGGTCCGGAGACGGGATCGTGTGCGTTACCCTGTTTGTACCCGAAGAACCTCGGATTGCTGAAGCCGCCGCCCTTAAAATGGCTGAAAAGATGGGACTGAAGAATGCGGAGGTGATCAGCAGGAGGCTGATGCATCCTTCAGAGGGGAGCCTTTTTGAGGTCAAGGGCGTACTCGATTATGCCGTGAAAAAAGATGAACTGGTATTGCCGAAACAAGAAGAGAGCATGCCGGATGAAAAGATCGATACGTATGTTCGGCCACGGAATATCCATGTTGTCGGCGCAACCGTCGGGGAAGATGAACATTCGGCAGGCATGCGCGAAATTCTGGATATCAAACACGGAGGCATTGAAAAATACGGCTTCCGGTGTCATTACCTGGGGACTTCGGTCCCCGTGTCCAAGGTCCTTGACGCGGCCCAGGAAACAGGCGCCAAAGCGGTTTTGATTTCTGTTATTATCACCCATAACGATATTCACAGAATTCATATGAAGCGGCTTCATGACCTGGCGGTTGAGCGGGGAATAAGGGACAAGGTGTTGCTTATCGCCGGCGGGACCCAGGTGACCGATGAAATTGCCAAAGCCTGCGGTATGGATGCAGGATTCGGAAGGGGTACGAAAGGCCGGCATGTTGCTGCGTTTATTGTTAAGAGCCTGTTTAAAAACTGATGAATCCGCTGCAAAACCGTGAGAGCGGTTCAAATTGTCGTAAATTTTCGGCAAATAGGCTTGCTATTCACCTCAAATTTGCAACAATTTGTCCTCGCTCTCACACTTTTTCACTTCG
>JAUUWG010000116.1 GCA_030589165.1 Desulfobacterales bacterium | reverse complement strand
TTGGTGAAACCTGATATGGTTGACAAATTCAATGGTTTATTGTCGCGTGTTGAACTCGTTTGTCAGGGGAGTATCCTTGCAAGAGAGTGGGTTACGATACCTTCCAACGACAAGAGGCCTGAAGCGTTTACTCAATCCATCGTATCTCTTGCTGAACAAGAGGACCTGACGGTCACGGTGCTGGATGAAAAAGAACTGGAATTAAATAAGTTCGGTGCGATGCTTGCGGTAGCTGCCGGCAGCCTGAGCAAGCCCCGACTGCTCGTCCTTGAATATAACCCCAAAGCGGCAGAGAAGACTGTGGCGCTTGTCGGCAAGGGCGTAACGTTTGACTCGGGAGGTATCAACTTAAAACCTTCCTCGGGTCTTGAACAAATGAAGATGGATATGGCAGGTGCGGCAGCGGTTGCGGGGACCCTTATCACGGCGGCTCGGCTTAAGACTGGAGTAAGAACTATCGGGGTCATTCCCATTGTTGAAAATATGCCGTCAGGTAATGCCGCCCGACCGGGAGACATCGTCAGGAGTTATAGTGGTAAAACCGTTGAAATAGATAATACAGATGCCGAAGGCCGGCTGATATTGATCGATGCAATTTCTTATGCTATCAAACAATATAAACCTCAGACCCTTATTGATATGGCGACGCTTACCGGAGCCTGTGCCGTAGCACTGGGTGAAAAAATTGCCGGGGCATTCTCTTTTGATGACCAATTGGCTGAAGATATTGTTTTTTCAGGTAAAAAGACCCATGAGCGTTGCTGGCGGATGCCGTTGCCTGAGGATTACAAGGAACTGATCAAAAGTGATTTGGCGGATATCAAGAACATGAGCAGCTCCCGCTGGGGCGGTGCGATCACTGCCGCGCTTTTTCTTTCGGAGTTTGTTGAAGACACCCGGTGGGCCCATATTGACATTGCAGGACCTGCTTATATTAAAAAGGAATCCGACTATTGCGGTGTGGGTGGAACCGGTTTTGGGGTACGCTTGCTTTGCGATTTATTGGAGAAATTGTAAAAATTATGCACAGATACTCAATACTTTATACAGGAGGAACTGATGATTCGTGCTGTAGACCATATCAATATAGTGGTTTCCGACCTTGAACGGTCCGTTCGATTTTATACCGAATTGCTGGGATTCAAGGAAATAAGAAGAGGGCATCTTGAGGGGGAATGGGTTGAATCCGTTTCGGGTCTTAAAGGGGTCCGCGCAGATGTTGTCTATACGTTGCCGCCGGCCGGGGGGCCTCGACTGGAATTGCTCTGCTACGTGTCTCCGGCGGGCGAAACAATTTCTGCAAATTCTTGTGCCAATACAACGGGGTTGCGCCATATGGCCTTCCAGGTGGATGATATCGAAGCCGAGGCAAAACGTCTGAAAGCGGCAGGTGTTCAATTTATCGGCGATCCGGTTTCCGTGCCGACAAGTACAATCGCCCACGATGCCGGGGATAAAGTCCTTTGTTATTTTCTTGATCCGGATGGTGTACTGCTTGAACTTGCGGAGTACCGGTGAATTTGTAGATTATTCAGCCACTGAGACATCAGGTACAAAGAGAAGAAGGCTCATTATGCAAGGTGCTTAATACAAAAGCCGCAACCTGTTAAGATTGCGGCTTTTTTGTTATGGGTGGTGCCGAAGGCCGGACTTGAACCGGCACGGGTCTCCCCACTACCCCCTCAAGATAGCGTGTCTACCAAGTTCCACCACTTCGGCACATGAGGTATGTTGTTAATTTTGAGTGCTCGTTTCCGTCTGTGAAGGCTCCGTCTTTGGGGGAGGTGCCTTTTCATCAGAGGCTTTCTCCTCTACGGGCACTTTTGCGTCAAGCATAATGGAATGTCTTCTTTGAGTAGAGGCATAAGCTAACAGCAGAGACGTTATCATAAAAACGACCGCAATTATTGTAGTCGCTTTGCCCAAAAAAGTCGCTCCGCCTGAAGCACCGAAAAGGGTCTGGCTGGTGCCCCCGCCGAATGCAGCTCCCATGTCGGCTCCTTTGCCGGTCTGAAGCAGAACAATCAGTATAAGAGCTGTGCAAACGATAATATGAACCAAGACAATCAATATCGACATAAAACTTTTTCCCCAGCACAAATTTATTTTTGGAAATGAACGATTTCGCTAAATGTTTCCGCGCTGAGGCTCGCGCCTCCTACGAGCGCACCGTCAAGATCAGGCATTGCCATGAGTTCTGCTATGTTTCCCGATTTGACGCTACCTCCATACAATATTCTGACGGATTTTGCAAATGCATTTCCGAATTTTTTTTCTATTAAAGAACGTAAAAAATAATGAGCTTCCTGGGCCTGATCGGTAGTTGCAGTTTTACCGGTCCCAATGGCCCAAACAGGTTCATATGCAACAACCAGCTCCTTTAACTCGTCAGAAGCAAATCCTTCTAACCCTTTTTGTACCTGTTTGTCAAGTATAGAAAATGTTTTTTTTGATTCACGTTCTTTTTCCGTCTCTCCCACGCATAGAACGGGTATTAAGCTTGCTGCTGTCGCCGCTTTTATTTTTTTGTTTACCGATTCGTCGGTTTCGCCATAAAACAGGCGTCGTTCCGAATGCCCGATAATAACATAAGTGCACCCTGTAGACTTGATCATGAAAGCTGAAATTTCACCGGTATAGGCGCCTTCGGGTTCCCAGAAAAGATTTTGGGCACCAAGATGAACCGGGCTTGTTTTAATGACCTCCCATACGGATGACAGTGCCGTAAAAGGCGGGGCAATCATAATGTCGATATCCGTCGCATCCGTTACAAGTTCTACAAGCCGACTGGCTGTTTCAACAGCCTCCGGGCAGGTTTTAAACATTTTCCAGTTTCCAGCGATAAGAGGCCTTCGATTTTCCATATACCTGTCTGTCTGTTCCTTTCTTCTTATTCACTATAGCCTATCGATCAAAGTGATGAGAAATTCCTGCTTCGCAGACGCTGCCCGAACCACAAAAGCTTAGGTCTTACTGCCTCTCCACAGGCTGTCACCGTAGAACCTACGGCCAATTGTTAGTATTATTTTACGTATGTCCAAAATATCAGCTTGATTTTCGCTATTATATTTATGGACAAAGTGGATAACTACGACTATTTTTGATAAAAAAATCGACTACGGTTTAAATTTTCTAAAAGTTGTCCGTTGTTTTTGTCAACTGACTACGAACAATTTAAAGTTTTGCACCGATCATGGCGGCAAGATCGACCATTCTGTTTGAATAGCCGGATTCGTTGTCGTACCAGGAGAGTACTTTGATCATATCATCCACGACATAGGTGGTCGGCGCATCGACAATTGAGGACAACGGACATCCATTGAAATCAGAAGATACAAGGGGAGCTTCGCTATATCCGAGTATGCCGGAAAGCGGCCCTTCAGCAGCTTCTTTAAGCGCATTGTTGACATCATCAACCGTAATTTCGGTTTTTTCCACTGTGGCGACAAGGTCGACAATAGAGACATTCGGTGTAGGTACGCGAACGGAGAGTCCGCTGAGTTTACCGGCCAGTTCCGGAATAACCAGACCAATGGCCTTGGCGGCGCCTGTTGTTGTCGGAATCATTGAAAGGGCTGCAGCTCTTGCTCTGCGTAAGTCTTTGTGAGGAAAATCAAGAAGGCGCTGGTCACCTGTGTAAGAATGGATGGTGGTCATAAGTCCGCACTTTATCCCGAAATTTTCAAGGATAACCTTGGCAACCGGTGCAAGGCAATTGGTAGTGCAGGAAGCATTTGAAATAATATTATGCTTTCCGGGATCATACTGATTTGAGTTGACTCCCATGACAATGGTAATATCAGGATTATTAGCCGGTGCGGATATGATGACCTTTTTTGCGCCGGCAACAAGATGCTTGGATGCATTCTCACGGTCCGTGAAAAAACCTGTGCATTCTGCCACAATGTCAACGCCGAATTCTTTCCATCGGAGATCTGCCGGATCTTTTATGGATGTTACCGCAATTGATTTTCCGTCAACTTCAATAGAATCTTCTTTGGCGATGACTTTGTTCTCCAGCTTTGCGTGTACGGAATCATAAACAAGAAGATGGGCCAAGGTTGCCGGATCCGTCAAGTCATTAATAGCTACTACTTCAACTTCAGGGTTGTTCAGTGCAGCCCTGAAGACAACGCGTCCTATTCTTCCAAAACCGTTGATCCCTATTTTTACACTCATTCTCTCTGTTCCTTTCTTTTTATTCACTCTTGCCTATCGACCAAAGTGATGAGAAATTCCTGCTTCACAGAGGATGCCCGAACCCAAATCTTAGGTCTTACTGCCTCTCCACAGGCTGTCACCGTAGAACCTACGGCCAATTGTTAATATTGTTTTACGTATGCCCAAAATATCAGCTTGGTTTTCACTCATATTTATGTGCAAAATGAATAACTATGACTTCTTTTGATAAAGAAACTAACTACAGTTTAAAGCTCCTTAAGCTTTTTCATCATTAGCAGTGCGTCTTCTCTGCCATTTAAATAATAATCAGTTGAATAATAATTCGGTCTTTTTCCGATCACTTGAAAACCGAATTGGGTATAGAAGATTATCGCTGCGGTGTTAGATGCCCTGACTTCAAGAAAAGCCGAATCTGTTTTATTTTTTACGGCCGACTTCAAAGATCGGTCGAGAAGACGGGATGCAACCCCCTGATTACGCCATTGACGTGCCACAGCAATTTTTAAAATATGCATTTCGTTTATAATATTGGCCTTCAGGCCGTAAAACCCAATCCTTTAGGTTTGGGATATAAGTTTTTGCTTTAGCATTTTGTTTGTACTTTTCAGCCTATGCATCTTGAAAAGTACCCGATTGAGATCAGCAGCACACGACTTTTGCC
>JAUUWG010000196.1 GCA_030589165.1 Desulfobacterales bacterium | reverse complement strand
GACGGCAAAGTAAAAAGTTCAAGTTCAAGGCGTCGCGAATTTCGTGGAATGAGGCGTACTTATGTACGCCGCAGTGAACACGAAATGAAGCGCAACGCAGAAATTGGACTTTTTACGAAGCCGTCAAGTTTAAGGAAGATAACATGCACAAACTACTCACGGAACATCCCGGTCTGAAAATGCTGCTTTTGGGCAACGAAGCCATTGCCCGTGGGGCGGTTGAGGCCGGAGTCGCTGTTGCAACAACATACCCCGGAACTCCCTCTTCAGAAATATCAACCAACTTTTCCCAGATATCCCGGGAAAGCAACCTCTATTTTGAATACAGCACCAATGAAAAGGTGGCACTTGAAGTGGCCGCCGCTACGGCAAATTCCGGCGTCCGCAGCATGTGTGTCATGAAGCACGTGGGAATGAATGTGGCTGCGGACGTTTTTATGACCCTTGCGTACATTGGCGTTAAGGGGGGTCTTGTTATCGTTACGGCCGATGATCCGTACATGTTTTCGAGTCAGAACGAACAGGACAACCGTTATTATGGCAAGTTTTCAGGTCTGCCCGTGGTGGAACCGTCTTCGGTGCAGGAGGCCAAAGACATGGTTGCTTATGCTTTTGATATTTCAGAAAAACTTCAGCAACCGGTTATCTTCAGAACCACAACCAGAATAAATCATTCCACTGCTCCCGTGGTTTTTGGCAAAATCAAGGCGGCCGAAACCAGCGGTGATATTTCCAAGGATCCGTTTAATCAGGTGCCTGTTCCTGCTGTTGCCAGAATTCTACATGCAAGACTGCTAAACAAACTTGAAACCGCTGAAAATATGTCTGAAAATTCGGAGTACAATTTTGTCAAGGGCAACGGCGCCTGGGGAATTATATGTAATGGGGTAAGTTACAACTATGTGTCTGATGCAGCCAAAGATCTGAACATAGAACATCGGGTTAAGATATTTCGTATCGGATTTTCGCATCCCATGCCCCGAGCCATGATCAAAGGGTTTTTAAAAGAGTGTGAAAAAGTGCTGGTTGTGGAGGAAGGCGAGCCTTTCATGGAAGAAACGGTCAAGATGTTGGCACAGGAGGAAAAATTAACCCTTCCTATTTTGGGGAAAAGTCAAAAATATTTCTCACGACTGTATGAATTCGATCCCGCCCTGGTAAGACAATCCATGGCAACCTGTTTTGATGTGGCGTATACACCGGCCAAGGTTCCGGATCTTTCGGATATTCCTGAAATTCCGGAGCGCCCACCCAACCTTTGTGCCGGATGTTCTCATCGGGCCACCTTTTATGCGGTAAAAAAAGCTTCGGAAGGTATGGATACAATTTGTCCCACCGATATCGGCTGCTATACCCTCGGATTCCTGCCGCCCCTTGCCATGGGAGATTTTCTGATATGTATGGGAGCTTCTGCGGGAGTATCCTGCGGTTTTTCAATAAAGACCGGCAAAAAAGTCATTTCCTTTATCGGAGATTCCACTTTTTTTCATTCCGGAATACCCGGTTTAATTAATGCCGTCTATAATAACCATAATTTTACCATGGTAATTCTTGATAACGGCACCACCGCCATGACCGGGCATCAGCCTCACCCGGGTGTTGATATGAAAAAACTGAACATAGACGGGCATGGGATGGTATCTATTGAAGAGATCGTCCGGGCTGTGGGTGTATCCCACGTTACTGTTATCAAGCCATACAGGGTTAAAAAGAGTATCGATGCCGTCAAAGTGGCCCTGAATTTTAAAGGTGTTTCGGTAGTGATATCCAAAGAAATGTGCACGCTGTATGCCAGAAGTCTAAAGAAAGCCCGGGGTAAGCCTTTTTTTGTCAGTGACAAATGTAAAGGTCACAAAGATTGTATCAATGAGCTTGCATGCCCGGCCTTTTTTATAGAGGATAACAGGGTTAACATCAATTCTGTCATGTGTTCGGGGTGTTCCGTCTGCGCCCAAATCTGCCCGGAACACGCAATTTTGCCCATTAAGGATACATAACTCAAAGATTGGATTGTTAAATGAATACAACGAGATTAATAATAGTGGCTGTGGGGGGACAGGGAAATCTTTTGTCTTCCAGGGTTATCGGAGAAGCCGCACTCCTTTCAGACATTGATGTGCGCATGAGTGAAATACACGGCATGGCTCAAAGAGGAGGGGTTGTTGAATCCTCAATTGTGTTCGGAGATGCCCAAAGCACCGTAATTTCGGACGGTGAGGCCGATGTGCTTTTAGGGTTTGAGCCCTCGGAAACCCTGCGGGCTTTAAATAAATGCAATTTAAATACGGTTGTTATTACAAATCTGGCCAAGCTTCCGTCTTTTACGGTGACTACGGGAAAAAGTGTTTATCCGGATCTGGATGTGCTCCAAGAATTGATTCGGAAGAAAACGGCAAAACTTATTGCCTTTGATGCAGCGTCCATGGCAATCAAAGCCGGAAACGTTTTGTCCGTAAATATGGTTCTGCTGGGCGCCTTGATTCAAACCCATACAGTTCCCCTGTCAGCCGAAAATGTCAAGGAAGCGATAATGAAAAGAACCCGAAAAGATTTTGTTGAGTCGAACTTAAAAGCTTTCGAGCTTGGGTTCTCCGCCGCCAAAGGACTCGGATAATAAGTTTTACAGTTTTCATTCAGACACTATTCAGTCCGGGGCGCTACTCTGAGACCTTTGCAAAACGCCCCCTTTGCCCAATACTGGCGTCAGGCTCAAATTTTAATCCTCAAAATACTCAATGTATTCCTGTGGTTAAAATTATCGCCTTCCTTGGTC
>JAUUWG010000229.1 GCA_030589165.1 Desulfobacterales bacterium | reverse complement strand
TGATCCGGTGGAAAAAATGGAATCCTGGTTATCAAACCCAACCCACACCAACGCCAGGATATTGGGAGTATATCCCACGAACCAGGCGTCCCTGAAATTATTTGTAGTTCCTGTCTTGCCCGCAACCGGCCACGATATGCCCCTGCTTATTAAAGACCGTGCAGTCCCTTCGGTTACAACGCTACGGAGCATGGAACTTATAATAAAGGCTTTCGCAGGATTGGTCAAACGTTCAATATTCATGTGCTTTTGTTTCAGCAGCTTTCCTTTTTCATCAGTCACATCTTTCAAAGATAATGGATAGGGCAGCATGCCGTCTGCCGCAAAGACGCAATAAGCACGCGCCAGTTCAAGCGGTATAACCTCAAACGCACCCAGGGCAAGGGAAGGGTATGGTTTTAAAGGAGTTGAGAATAGAAACCCGTCGGTTGTCTTGATTATCTTATCAAGACCTACCTTCCTGGCCAGGTCAACTGTTGCAAGATTAAAGGATTTTGTCAGGGCCATTCTCATGCTCACGAGAAGCTCGTCCGACGGCGCAAAGTTTTGAGGTTCCCATGGTTTTCCGTCGATCATGTAGGTTATGGATTCATTAGACAGTCTGGAAGCCGGCGTGAAATCATTCAGGGCGGTCAGGTAGACAAAAGGCTTGAATGCACTTCCCGGCTGGCGCCGGCTCTGGGTAATCCTGTTAAACTGACTAACCGTGTAATTACGTCCTCCCACCATCGCAAGTATATAGCCTGTTTTTGGCTGCATTACTATGATAGCACCTTGAAGTTTTTCTTCGCCTTTTTTACGCTTTAGAGCAGGATTCGATTTTTCAAGCCTGGCCAGACCCTTTTTTAGAGCCTTCTCTGCCGCTGCCTGGACCTGAGTGTCGAGTGTTGTGTATATGGAAAGTCCCAGACTGTTTAAAACTTCCGAAGGGTATAGTTTTTCAAGCTGCCGATAAAGATAATCTATAAAATAAGGCGCTTTTTTCCCCTGCAAATTATAACCGGCGGCTTGAACCTTCAGAGGCAAAGCTGCTTGAAGCTGTGAATCGGTGATCCATCCCTTCTGGTGCATAGCCCTCAACACCGCATTTCTCCTGGAAAGGCAGCGGGCTTTATCAATATATGGTGAATAATGATTTGGCCCCTTGATCAGTCCTGCGATAGTGGCAGCTTCCGTCAGGGAAAGGTCGCTGACCGGTTTGTCGAAATAGAAAAAAGCAGCTTCACCAACACCGTTGATGGAGACCGAGCCTTTTTGTCCCAGATAGATTTCGTTCAAATAAATTTCAAGAATTTCGTCTTTTTCATATATGGCTTCAATGATGACGGAAAGAATAGCCTCATTTATTTTGCGGGATATTGTTCTTTCCGGGGTCAAAAAGTAGTTTTTGGCAAGTTGCTGGGTTAAAGTAGATCCGCCTTGCCGGATTGCGCCGTGACGCAAGTTAGTGTAGAGGGCGCGGAGTATGCCGCGCGGGTCGATGCCGTGGTGCTGGTAAAATCTGCCGTCTTCTGCAGATAGTACAGCGTAAATGAGATGTTCAGGGAGCTGCTGGATAGAAACAAGATGCCGCATTTCGCGCTCAGGCCCGAAGAACTGCATAATTTCCTCAGGATCCAGTGCTAAAAAAGCGATAGACTTGCCGGTATGCGCACGATTAATCGATTCGAGTTTATTTTGGAGAAACCGGATTTTTACAGGGAAGCCTTCCCGTGTAAGGGAGGGCATTTTAAGATCGTGAAGATAAATTGTTACTTTAGAGGATGCAGTTTTCTTCTCCCCTTTCTTCCGGGGGTGATGAGAAACTTCCCGGTATCCAAGGCTGTTTAGCTTTTTATTAAAAAGGGAGCGACTGATTCGCTGGCCGGGATATAAAATGGTGATATCAGAAAAAACAGTAGAAGGAATGCTCCACCGCCTGCCGGCAAAACGTTTTTCCACCTTGACCGACAG
>JAUUWG010000243.1 GCA_030589165.1 Desulfobacterales bacterium | reverse complement strand
GGAAGGGAAGTGACGCCTTTGATTGAAATGAAGGAAGTTTTGTTCGGCCAGAGCGGACCGGAGCGTCTTAATAAAAAGGCCTTCTGCAAGGTAACCAGCCTATCCTCCGAAGAGGTTAATAAGTACCTCTCCAAAGACCTGTTGATCCCCAAGGAAGAGGGTCGCTTCGATCCTGAAGACGTGGCTATTGGTCGGATTCTTCGTCTTGCCAGAGACCTTGGGATAAAGCGTGAGGAAGCCGAATATTATCCACGTTTTGCTGAGGAGGTCGTGGCCAAGGAGATGGCCATTCATAAGCGCCTTGTCAATAATCTGTCCTATGAGGAGGCTATAAACGTTACAATGGAACTTACACGAGTGGCACGGTCACTCAGGGCTTACATCATTGATCGAGTTTTTCAAAAACAGGCGATTTCGCAAGACATTTTCTTCGATGACGCCAGTAAAGAGGTATGAAATTGGCCCTTTGGGCCATTTTTAGGTTAGTGCTAACTGATGAAAAAAGGTGGAATTGAAATGGAAAAGCTGATCGGTATGTCCAAAAAAGTTCTGGAAGTGGACCTTGCCAATGAATCTTTTATTATTTCTACCGTGTCGGACACGGATATCAAAATGTACCTGGGCGGCAAAGGCCTTGGACTCAAACTGATTTATGACAGAATAACACCGGGTATCGATTCCCTTGGAAAAGAAAATATTATTGCATTTATGACTGGTGCCCTTCTGGGGACAGGCGCTCCCTGCTCCAGCAGGTTTTCAGCGGTGACAAAAACTCCATTAACCGGGATTATGGCGGCGTCTTCATGTGGGGGACCTTTTGGCGAAAACCTTAAAGCCGCCGGATGGGACGGGATTCTTATTAAAGGAAAGTCAAAAAATCCCGTGTATCTTGTTGTTTCTGCCGATGCCGTTGAATTTAAAGACGCAAAAGATCTCTGGGGTAAAGATGCAATGCGTGCCCAGGAAATCCTGGGGAAAAAAGGAGGGATGATTGTAATCGGCCAGGCCGGGGAGAACCTTGTCAGGGTCGCCAATATTGTCTCCGGGCATCGCTACCTGGGTCGGGCAGGAATGGGGGCCGTCATGGGGTCCAAGAATCTCAAAGCAATCATAGCGGTCGGGAAAGCTTACAAAATCGTTCCAAAGGAAAAGGAAGCATTTGATAAATTAAAGAAAAGGGCGTTGAAATATATAAATTCCAGCCCGTTTACAGGCGATGCCTACAAAAATTACGGAACGGCTTCGCACCTTGATTACTGCAACAAACACGGCACCCTTTCGGTAAATAACTTCAGAAAAGGAATGCATAAAGATGCCCATAAAATATCCGGTGAGGAAATGAAGGTCAGGCACGACACCAAACACTATACATGCAGGAACTGTGCTATCCTCTGCGGCAAAAAGGGAACGTTTGATGGAAAGACAAGAGTGGTCCCGGAATATGAAACCGTATCTCTTTTAGGCGCCAATATCGGTATTTTTGATCCGGTTAAAATCGCCGAATGGAATGAGCTCTGCGGAAAATACGGAATGGATACCATTTCCGTGGGCAATATCATTGCATGGGTGATGGAGGCCACGGAAAAAGGATTGTTAAAATCGGATCTTAAATTCGGAAATCCGGACGGCGTTGATAAGATTATTACAGATATGGTCTTGAACAAGGGGTTGGGCAAGGACATGGCTAT
>JAUUWG010000221.1 GCA_030589165.1 Desulfobacterales bacterium | reverse complement strand
TCACGGTTTATGCGATTCAACTGGTAATGAAATGGCTTGAAGAGACCATTGGCGGACTTGAAAAAATGGCGGAAATCAATCGAAATAAGGCTCGTATTATTTACGAAGCAATAGATTCGAGCGATTTTTATAAAGGCACGGTCCAACCTGACAGCCGTTCACTGATGAATGTAACTTTCCGTCTACCGGACGAAGGGCTTGAAAAACGGTTCGTCGAGCAAGCTATGGAAAACGGTTTCGCCGGCCTTAAAGGCCATAGGTCTGTGGGAGGTTGCCGGGCATCAATATACAATGCCACACCTGTAGTAGCAACCGAAGCCCTTGTCGATTTTATGAAGACCTTTGAGAAGAAAAACGGATAAGTTTGATAACTTTTTTTAGCGGCGTAGCCGCGTTGTATAAAATCGCGAAGCGATTTTATAACTAATCGCACATCTCAAAAAGTGCCGCGGCCCCCATGCCGCCGCCGATGCACATGGATTCGACACCGTATTTCACCCCGCGCTCCTTCATATTGGCAAGCAGGGTTGCACACAGTTTGGCGCCGGTGCATCCCAGAGGATGGCCCATTGCGATAGCACCACCGTGGATATTTATTTTTTCCATGTCAATACCAAGTTCCTTGATGCAGTACACCCCCTGTGATGCAAACGCTTCGTTGATTTCAAAAAGATCGATATCCTTAAGATCCATTCCGGCCAGCTTCAAAAGTTTTGGAATGGCATATACAGGCCCCACACCCATCTCATCCGCCCGGCAGCCTATGGTTGTATAATATTTCAATTTGGCGATGGGCTTAAGACCCAATGATTCTGCTTTTTCCGGGCTCATGACAATAGTGGCTGCAGCGCCGTCGGTCGTCTGGGAAGAATTCCCCGCTGTAACGGTTCCGCCGATGGCAAATACCGGATCCAGACTGGCCAAAGCTTCCATCGTTGTAGAGGGCCGGATGCCGTCATCATAATCAATGATAAACGTCTCTTTCCTGTATGTGCCGTCCTTGCCTTTCAAAAACTTGTGAGCCGTGGTGGGTACGATTTCGGTGAACAGTTTTTTGTTCATGGCATCGGTGGCCTTCATTTGTGAATTATATGCGAATTCATCCTGTTCTTCTCTTGATATCTTGTATCGGCGGGCAACGTTTTCCGCCGTAATACCCATGGAAATATATTGGTCGGCATGTTTCCGGGTATATTCAGGATGAGGCCGGGGCAGGTTTCCCCCCAGGGGAACAAAGGTCATCGATTCCAGGCCTCCGCCAATGGCAACATCCGACCACCCTGCCATCACTCGCAAAGAGGCTAGCACGATGGCCTCAAGACCGGAAGCACAGAACCTGTTTACCGTAGCTCCTGAGACTTCCGTGGGGAAACCGGCGATCTGAGAAACGATTCTTCCGATGTTCATCCCCTGTTCCGCTTCAGGGAACGCACACCCAATCATGATATCGTCAACATCCTTCATTTCAAGGTTTGGTGTTTTATCAATTGCTGCTTTCAGGATAAAAGATAGCAGGTCTTCAGGTCGTGTATCTTTATAAGCCCCTTTGTTTTTTTTACAGCCAGGGGTTCTTACAGATTGTACGACATATGCTTCTTTCATAACTAATTCCTCCTCTTATACAATCGCTTCGCGATTCTATACAACGGTCGGCGGCGGACTTAAAAAAGGGAATTACGATACTAATAAGTTTTTTGTTCACCATAATACGTTATCGGAAGACGAATAACTAATGACTAATTCCTGAGGGGTTTGCCGGTCTTTAACATATGTTCAACCCTGGCAATCGTCTTTTCTTGTTTCCAGAAATCAACAAAAGCTTCTCTTTCAAGAGTGAGGATCACATCTTCTTCCACTTCACTGTTGTCTCGTACATCCCCACCACTCATAACGTAGGCGATTCTTTTTGCAAGAAATGCGTCGTATTCGGTTATAAATTTTCCGCTCAGCATATTGAAGATCTCCACGTCAATCATGCCCCGTGCGGCCTGCCCAAAGACCTTTATGGGTCGCTTTACCGGCGGCGCATAACCTTCATCAACCATTTTTAGAACTTCTTTTTTGGCTTCGCCGATCAGATAGTCCCGGTTAAAGACGATTCTGTCTCGGGGCCCAAGAAAACCATTGGCTCTGGCTTGGGCAGCAGAAGTTGAGACTTTGGCCAATGCGATGGACCTGAATACCGGTATAAAGAATTTTGCAAGGTCAACATCGGTGACAGCTTCGG
>JAUUWG010000070.1 GCA_030589165.1 Desulfobacterales bacterium | reverse complement strand
TCTGAGATATTCCGCACGTCCCAGACCCTGCGGCAAGTGATTAAACAATCTTTAAGAGGGGCAAAGATAGTGTTGCTTGTAAAAACCGCTTAATAACTTTGGCGATGCGGCTCTTACTGGTTTGGTAGTTCCAGGGAAAATGGTTTTTATTTTCCACAAAAACTACCTTTTTCTAAACTTATTAACCGAAAGGAGGGCGGTATTCCTCCCCACCTGAATGAAAGATTCAGGCGGGGTCTCCTGCCGCGTTTATGATGAACGAGAAAATTTCTCTCATCGCTCAAAAAATCAAGGAAGGCGGCAAAAATATTGTTTTTACCGGTGCCGGTATCTCCACGGAAAGCGGAATTCCCGACTACCGTAGCAAGGGGGGGATATGGGATAAATTTCGTCCGGTCTATTTTGACGAATTTATGTCCTCAAAAGAAGCCCGCATAGAATATTGGCGCCGTAAGTCGGAGCTCTACCATGATCTTATTGGGGCTAAACCCAATAATGCCCATATGGCGATCGTCGAACTGTATAAGATGGGGTTGCTTGAATCGGTTATTACCCAAAACATTGACGGCCTCCACCAGGAGTCCGGCCTTCCGGATGATAGAATCATTGAACTTCATGGCAACACCCGCCGGGTACGCTGCATGGGTTGTGGAAAAATCTCTTCCTTACATGACGCGCAAAAGCGTATAGACTCTGGAGACTTGGCTCCGGAATGTGATTGCGGCGGTTATTTGAAACCGGATACCATTTCATTCGGCCAGATGATGCCCGCAGAAGAGGTGAAAAAAGCAACGGAGCTATCCAGAAACTGTGATTTTTTCATGGTTGTGGGATCAACATTGCTTGTTCAGCCGGCCGCCCTTATGCCGACTTATGCCAAGCAGAGCGGTGCATTTCTGGCCATTGTCAATTTATCAGAAACCCCGTGTGATGATATATGTGACGTTTTGATTCGCGAAAAAGCAGGGGCAGTATTAACGGAGATTGTTAATAAAACACGTAAAATTTCGGAGGGATAACAGGAATATGGATTTTAGACCTCCAACACCGGCAGAGATCCTTGGCGCATTGGAAGTACCAAAACACTTCCGATTGCTTTACAACGGGCATTAAATCCTGGCAGCGATTTCGTGCCGATACTCTTTCCAAAACGCGGTGACTGGCTGGCTGAACATCCTGAAGCCGGACAAACCTTTGGAGATTACAAAATAAGATCAATATAATTACTATGGTTGAAAATAGTGTTTCATTTCCATTGGCGCATTCCGCTTTCCGAGTAATTGAAAGAGACTATAATGACAAAAAAGCCATCGTATGAAGAATTGGAACAAAGGGTTAAGGATTTAGAGAAAGAGAACGCTACATGCCGGGAGGCGTTGCGGCAAAGCGAGTCCCGACTAGAGTTTTTTACCGGTGGTCCCGCCGTGGTATACACCTGTAAACCAGAAGGTGATTATGGGGCAACATTTATAAGTGAAAACGTAAAAGATCAGCTCGGCTATGAGCCGCGGGAGTTCATAGAAAATTCTGAATTCTGGGCTGACCATATCCACCCTGATGACAGAATGCGCGTCCTTGGCGGGTTGCCTCGCGTGTTCGAACAGGGAGATCATATCTACGAATACCGTTTCCAAAACAAGGAGGGCAACTATCGGTGGATGCGCGACGAAGTGAAGCTGATCCGTGATGCAAAGGGGAAGCCTTTGGAGATGGTCGGTTACTGGATAGATATCACCGATCGAATACGGACCGAGAAGGCGCTGCGGGAAAGTCAGGAGCTATACCGAAGTTTGTTTGAGAATACCGGTACGGCCACGGCGATTCTTGAAGAAGATATGACCATCTCCATGGTGAACACAAAATTCGAGCAGCTTGCAGGCTGGAGCCGTTTTGAAATTGTCGGCAGGATGAAATGGACGGAATTTACTGCTGAGGAAGATAAAAAACGGATCTCCTTTTATCATTGTCAAAGAAGAAATAATAACCCACAAGTACGCGGGAAATACGCATACCGATTCGTTGGCCGACAGGGGAATATAAAAGAGGTATGGGTTAAAGTGGGGATGATCCCCAACACGAAAAAAAGTGTTGCATCCGTAACAGATATTACTTGCTTTAAACGTGTGCAAAGAAAAATTCAAAACGCTAAAAAGGAATGGGAAAGGACATTTGATTCCATCGACGAAGTTATTGCCATCCTGGATACTCAGATGCGGGTTGTCCGTGTAAATCGGGCTGTAATCCGATTATTAAATATTCCTTTTGAAAAAATAATCGGAAAACATTGTTACGAGCTTTTTAATGGTAGTTCCCAGCCTTGCAGTGACTGCCTGCAAATAAATACGGATCAGAACAAACTTTTTTCCAGCATGGAAGTTAATTTTTCCTTTTTAAACAAGACCTTCCAGAGGAGTATTTCACCAATCCTTGACGACTCTCAAGAGCTTTTGGGTTTTGTCTGCTTCGCCAAAGACATTACTGACGAAAAAAAACTGAGAGATCAAATCCGGCAAAGTCAGAAGATGGAAGCGATCGGTACGCTGGCAGGAGGGATTGCACACGATTTTAATAATATTTTATTTGCAATCATGGGCTATGCTGAACTTTCAATGTATCAGGTGCCTGACGATACTCAACTCCTTTCCAACCTGAATGAAATTCGCACTGCAGGGACGCGTGCAAAAGAGCTGGTGCAGCAGATTCTCACCTTCAGCCGCCAAAAGGAGCATGAACCTTCACCGGTTCAAGTGCATATAATTGTTAAAGAAGCGCTCAGACTTATGCGTTCGACGCTGCCTGCGACCATAGAAATCTGCAAGAATATTTCGATATCCAAACCGGTAATGGCAGATCAAGGTCGAATTCATCAAATGCTGATTAACCTTTTTACCAATGCATATCATGCCATGGATGATCAGGGAGGAGTACTGAACGTCGGCCTTTGTGAGGTAAATCCGGATGCCGATGCCATCGATCTTTATCCGGAACTTGAAGATACCGGTCAGTACCTCAAATTGACGGTTAGTGACTCGGGAAGGGGAATGTCCCCGGAGGTGATGGAGCGGATTTTTGATCCCTACTACACCACAAAGGAGAAAGGCAAGGGAACCGGCCTTGGCCTGGCAATAGTTTACGGAATCGTGAAACGCTATAATGGAGCGATAAGGGTTGACAGTACACCGGGGAAGGGAACCACATTCCGTGTATATCTGCCGGTCGTTGAAAGCGTTTGCGACATAAAAAAATCGGCAGTCGATCCGATTCCCAGGGGAAACGAGAGTATCCTGTTGATAGATGATGAAAAAGCCATTGTACAAATGGGAAGGTTGATGTTGGAACGCCTTGGTTACCAGGTTACAGCACAGACCAGCGGCAAAGAGGCGCTGGAGGTTTTTCATATCCGACCGGCGGCTTTTGACCTGGTGATCACCGATATGAACATGCCCCATATGACGGGTATCGAGTTGATTAAAGAACTCAAGCGGATAAAACCCGATATCCCGGTTATCCTGTGTACGGGTTTCATTGATGACCTGAGCAAGAAACAGGCAAAGGCAAAGGGGTGCAGTGCGATCATTATGAAGCCTTTTACCCATAGAAAGATAGCTAACACCATACGGATGGTTCTGGACGCTTAGGGACTCGGCATAAATAAAGTGTCTCAGATAGTGCTCATGTTCAGGTTAGATTTATTCGATCTGAAATCTAATCGCCACAGGAATAGTTGTTCTATTTCGAGGACGATTTGATTGAGGATCGGATAAAGATGGCCTGAAGAGGAGATGCTAAATGGGATAGTTTATTTCTGCTGAGTCCCTTATGATTGAATAGCCTATTGCTTTTTATATTTCCTGATCCGCTCCCTTTGTTCCATCACCTTATCCATCCATTGGGCGTTGCCTTTCAGGTAGATATCTGCAAGATGATTGAAGGCCTTTGCTTGTGAAGCATTTCCTTTCGAAAGCCACGCTTCTGCCAGATAGTAGTAGTTTTGGCCATTGTTTGGGTTGAGGCTGACGGCTCGTTCAAGCTTTCTGATGGCATCGTCCGGTCTACCGTTATTCAAAAGCATTCGTCCCTGGTCGGTCAATCGCAAAGAAGCCAGTGCTCGAGGGCTTGGGCTCGGCTTTTCCATGGATTCATCAGGTATTTCGACCTTCGGGGCCTGGCTTTGAGGAGGCAGAGATGTTTCCGGAGCCTGGGTCTGAGGCGGCAGCGATGGCTTTGGAATGGAAATCAATCCTGTGCAACCTGTCAGGGCCATATACATTATCCCTGATAAAAGAATGATTAATGATTTATAATTTTTAAGTATGATTTTTTTACTCCCTTGATAAATTTTTTGAAAGGGTCTGATTGTTGATGAAGAGAACAATCTTTTGAAGGAACATTTTCAGCCAGAAAAACTTCTTCTATGGGTTTGGGGCAGGCATCGGGAACAGCCAATTGCCCGCTCTCGGAACAGATGGTCCTTTTTACCACACCTGGCGGCATTTTAAACCCGTTGCCGGAAATATATTGGGGGATGGCATTCATGAGATCGGCCCATATGGGCAAGGCCGCTGTTGCCCCAGTGGCATGAATGGAATCTCCGTTATCAAACCCTACCCAGACCAATGCCAGAATATCGGGGGTATATCCTATAAACCATGCATCTCTTGAGTTATTGGTCGTTCCGGTCTTGCCTGCAACCGGAAAGAATATACCCATCTTTTTGAGGGAGCGGGCAGTTCCCTTTGTTACAACACTTTGAAGCAGGGAAGTCATAATAAAGGCCTTTGCCGGGGAGATCACCCGGTTAATGGTCATATGCCTTTGCTCCAGGTTCTTTCCATTTTCATCCACAACCTCTTTCAGAGACAAGAGATAGGGCTGCATACCATCAGCCGCAAAGGCGCAATAGGCCCTTGCCAATTCCAATGGTATCACCTCAAGAGAACCCAGTGAAAGGGATGGATAAGGTTTGATCGGTGTTGAAAAATGAAAACCGTTTACCGTGTTGACGATATGATCCAGGCCCACCTGCATGGCCAGGTCGACTGCGGCCCGGTTGACGGATTTGGCCAGCGCATTTCTCATGGTGAGATATTCTTCCGGTACCGGACCATAATTTTTCGGCTGCCATATCTTTCCATTTATCATGTAGGATTTGGGTTTATTAGACAAAACGGAAGCCGGTGTAAATTTATCCAATGCGCTCAGAAACGTAAAGGGCTTGAATGTACTGCCGGTCTGCCGTTTCGCCTGGGTTATTCGATTAAACTGGCTTACGCTGTAGTTTCGTCCCCCTGCCATGGCCAATATGTAGCCTGTTTTGGGTTGCATCACAATGACGGCACCTTGTAATTTTTTGTCAGGTTCCGTGCGTTTCAAGCCGGGATTCGATTTTTCCAAACGGGCCAACCCTCTTGTCAGTGCCTTTTCTGCTGCTATCTGAACCTCGGTGTCCAATGTGGTATAGATGGAAAGTCCGAGGCTGGACAGGTCTTCACGGGAATATAGTGTGGTAAGTTGCTCGGAGAGATAATCTAAAAAATAAGGTGCCTTTTTGTACTGAACGGTAAAACCTGCGGTCTTCACCGGCAATACTAAAGCGGCATTGAGCTCTTTTCCGGAGATCCATCCGTTTTTATTCATGGCGCGCATCACCAAATTTCTCCGATTCAGGCAACGGTTTTTGTTTGCATAAGGAGAATAATAATTCGGCCCCTTAATCAGACCTGCTATGATGGCGGCTTCATTCAGAGAAAGTTTGCCGACCGGTTTGCCGAAATAAAAATGGGATGCTTCGCCAATCCCATTGATAGAAACTGATCCTTTTTGGCCCAGATAGATCTCATTTAGATAAATCTCGAAAATTTCGTTTTTATCGTACATGACCTCAATGGTTAAGGACATGAAAAGCTCTTTGATTTTGCGCAGAAGCGTTTTTTGGGGCGTTAAAAAATAGTTTTTGGCCAACTGCTGGGTGATGGTGGAGCCGCCTTGACGTATGGATCCGTGACGTAAATTGGTGTAAACTGCTCGACATATTCCCATGGGGTCAACGCCGTGGTGGCTGTAAAAGCGATTATCTTCAGCCGCCATTATGGCATATATGAGGTGCTGGGGGACTTGATCAATGGAAACGAGCTGCCGCTGTTCTCGATCAGGCCCGAAAAAAAGCATAATCTCTTCGGGTTCCAGTTCCAAAATCGGCATGGGTTCACCATTGTCAAGGCGTACGATTGATTTGATTTCATTTTCCGAAAACCTGATTTGAACGGGAAAACCCATCCTCTTTTGAGACGGTACGATGAGATCATGAAGAAAGATCTCGGTGACGGATCTCGATGTTCTGACTTCTCCTTTCTGGTCCGGCTTGTACGAGACCTCACGATATCCAAGTCGACGCAGTTTTTCATGAAAAAGGTCCCGGTTTGTCTCTTGTCCCGGATACAGTATGGTAACGTCGGAAAAGACTTTTGAAGGGATACGCCAACGCCGGGCAGAAAAGCGTTTTTCGATCTGAAATGAAAGATAGCCCGAATATAGAATTATGCCGGTGCATATTAAAACAACGAACAGGACAGCCAGTTTGAGCAATCGCTTCAATGTAACATTTTTAGAAGGTCTTCGTTTCATCACATATTTTTCAAAAATTTATTTGGTTATAAAAAACTACGTCCCCCGGAACTTTGCGGTCTTTATTTTGAAACTTTAGAGCCTGTTTAAAAATTAGGGAATCGAAGTGAAAAAGTGTGAGAGCGAGGGCAAATTGTCGTAAATTTGAGGTGAATAGCAGGCCTATTTGCCGAAAATTTACGACAATTTGAACCGCTCTCACGGTTTTGCAGCGGATTCATCAGTTTTTAAACAGGCTCTTAGCCTATATCAAAAAAGAGCAACTTTCACAAAGTGAACCTTTTTTAGGTTATTATCCATTTTGGTTGATAAATAACTTGATTTTACCTAAAAAAAAATTATTATTAAGAGATTAATAAAAGGCACGTATTTATTAGCGGGCCGGTTTCGTTCCAAGGGAAAGATTTATTTGTCAAAAGTGACATCCTGAGGTTTGAAACCATGAGAACTTATTTGAAAGGAGAGTGCCACTATGGCTGAGGGAATCGTAAAATGGTTTAATAATAGCAAAGGTTATGGCTTCATTGAGCAGGAAAATGGTCCGGATGTGTTCGTTCATCATTCAGGAATAAATGCAATGGGTTTTAAGTCTCTTAATGAAGGCGACCGGGTTACCTTTGACATAGAGCAGGGGAAAAAAGGTCCTGCTGCTGTAAATGTAACGGTGGTTTAACTCGCTATTCCAAGGATAAGAAAGGCATTTCATCGAATTATGATGGAGTGCCTTTATTTGTTTTATCTGCAAATTCAGGATAAAAAATGAATCGTAATAAAGCTATACTGCTAATTGGCCCGACAGGCGCCGGGAAGACCCCTTTGGGTGATTTTTGTGAACAAGAGGGATTATGGGGAACAAAATGTTTTCATTTTGATTTTGGAGAATCTCTGCGCAGGATTGTAAAAACGGGTGTAGCCCCATCGCTTTTGAATGAAGAAGACATCGGAGTAATTATTCATTCTCTGAAGTCCGGCGTGTTGTTGGAGAACGAGAACTTTCATATTGCTGAAAATATCCTGCTTTCATTTATGAAAGACAAAGCGATGAATGAGAGGGATGTGTTGTTGCTCAACGGTTTCCCCCGCCATGTAGGCCAGGCTAAGGATGTTGATGAAATTGTTGACGTGAAAAAAGTGGTGTTTCTTGATGGCACGCCTGAGGTCGTTAGTGAAAGAATCCGTCTGAATTCGGGTGGGGACAGATCTGAAAGGCTGGATGATTCTTCCGAGGCTGTTGCAAAGAAATTAATGCTGTTTCATGAAAGAACATTTCCACTGCTCAACCATTACCGTACAAAAAAGGTAGAAGTAGAGAAAGTCAATATTGCGGTAGATACAACACCGGCAAAAATTCATCAGACATTGATTGCCTCTTCTTCATCGGCGTGCTTCTCTTTTTCTGCCTGAAACAGATCGATCCCTGTATCAAGCACAAGTCTCCTGTGAAAAACAATAGATAGGGTTTATCGAATGGGAAAGGAATGATCATGGCTGAGAAGGTTATTATCATGGGTGCGGCGGGCCGGGATTTTCACAATTTTAATGTCTGTTTCAGGGATAACCCCCATTACAATGTCGTTGCCTTTACAGCGGCACAGATTCCTACCATTGAAGACAGGCTATATCCGGCCCAATTGGCGGGAAAGCTTTATCCTGAAGGCATCCCGATCTATCCGGAAAACCATCTCGCAGCTCTCATCCGAGACCACCAGGTGGATCGCGTCGTTTTTTCCTACAGTGACCTCCCGTATGTTGAACTTATGCATAAGGCATCGGTTGCCATGGCGGAAGGTGCCGATTTCGTTCTTGTCGGAGTGACAGATACCATGCTCCGGTCCCGGAAACCGGTTGTGGCGGTTTGTGCGGTGCGAACGGGTTGCGGGAAATCACAAACCACCCGAAAGGTTTGTGAAATTCTCCGTCGTCATCATAAAAGGGTAGTGGTTGTGCGTCACCCCATGCCTTACGGAGACTTGAGAAACCAGGTGGTACAACGTTTTGTTTGCTATGGAGATTTCGAAAAGCACCAGTGTTCCATAGAAGAAAGGGAGGAATACGAACCCCTGGTGGATGAGGAAATCGTGGTTTACGCAGGGGTCGACTACGGGAAAATTTTAAAAGCAGCGGAACAGGAGGCGGATGTAATTGTCTGGGATGGCGGGAATAATGACACGCCCTTTTATCACCCGGATATTCATATCGTGCTTTTTGATCCCCACAGACCCGGTCATGAATTGCTCTATTATCCCGGTGAAATCAACTTGCTTATGGCTGATATTGCCATCATCAATAAGGTGGATACGGCGACGTCGGCTAACGTGGAACAGGTCCGAAAAAATATTGAGCGACATGCGTCCAGGGCTGAAATCGTCCTGGCCGAATCCCCCGTCCTTGTCAGTGATCCCCAGGCTATTTTGGGGAAACGTGTATTGGTAGTTGAAGATGGGCCTACCCTGACCCACGGTGAGATGCCCTATGGTGCCGGTGTTATCGCTGCCGAAAAATACGGGGCTGCCGAGCTTGTCAATCCCCGTCCTTATGCAGTGGGGACGATCGAGAAGACCTATCGCCTGTATCCCCACTTAGGTTCGGTCCTGCCCGCCATGGGCTACGGTAAGGTTCAGGTTCACGATCTGGAAGAGACCATCAATCGTACCGATTGCGACCTGGTGCTTTTTGCCACCCCCATACAGCTTACACGTATTCTTTCCATTGACAAGCCGACCCTTCGCGTCCGTTATGAGTATCGGGATCACGGCCGACCGTTTCTTGAGGACCTGCTCTTGAAACGCTTACAGGCTTGTTGGTAAGACTATAAAAAAAGCGGGGAAAAAGATCCCCGCCTTTTACAATCTCTTACTGTTCCTTTCTTCTTACTCATTGGCAGGAATGATGAGAAATTCCTGCTTCACAGAGGCTGCCCGAACTAACTGCTTAGGTCTTACCACCTCTCCACAGGCTGTCACCGTAGAACCTACGGCCAGTTTGTTAATATTATTTTTCTTATGCACAAAATATCAGCTTGGTTCTCGCTATTATATTTATGTGCAAAATGAATAATTATGACTATGTTTGATTAAGAAATCAGCTACAGTTTAAAGCTCTAATTATCCGACAATTCCAAGAATATCTTCTTCACGCATGATCAGATATTCTTCGCCTTCAATCTTTACCTCGGTGCCGGCATACTTACCGAATAAAACGCGATCCCCCTCTTTTACATCAAGTGGTAGTCTATTACCCTCCTGGGTAACTTTACCACTACCAACAGCAACGACTTGCCCTTCGGACGGTTTTTCCTTGGCCGTATCCGGAATAATAATCCCACCTTTTGTCGTTGTTTGTTCTTCAAGGCGCTTTACTAAAATTCGATCCTGCAATGGTCTGATTTTCATGTTTCTTTTTCTCCTTTTTATACATTTTTTGAACAAATTATTTTATTTTCAATAGTGTCCCGTTTAATAAAACCCTTCCAATTACACATTAAACATAACGGACACAGCCTTAGCTCAGATCAAAAACAACTTATTTAACTCCTATGGCGAGAAGTCCCCTTCCGAATCTTTGATTCGGTGGGGGATGAATTGGTTTTTTTAGTATGTTTTTTTTATTGATAGTAAAGAGGCTTTTTGCGACAGATACTCGCAAGTTCTGCCCCGGAAGCCTGTAACCGGTAGTTGCCCATCCATAATGTTATCTCAGGGTTTGGTGCTTACCTGACTGTCCCTACCTCACAGGACTGTTTACAGATAAGCCGCAGAGTTCAGAACTTGGGCATCATTCTGAAGTGCCTATA
>JAUUWG010000128.1 GCA_030589165.1 Desulfobacterales bacterium | reverse complement strand
AAGATAGCTTCACGGATTCCTAAAGCAGGCAAAGCAGAAAAAAAGATTGTAACTCACAGGGCAAATGAAGTGAGTCCGCAGCAGGTAATTCCGTTGGATGATGCTGATTTTCAGGATTTCTAGTTAAACATTTTCTGCCACAAAGGCACGAAGACACAAAGGCATAAAGGCGTGAGGCTGGGAAGCTGGGGCCATTGAAGAATGAAGAATGGGGATTGAATATTGAAGATTGAAGGAACTCCTTCAATTGAAGATTGACGATTGCAGATTGAAGATTTAAGGAACTCCTTCAATTGAAGATTGACGATTGCAGATTGAAGATTTAAGGAATTCTATCGATTATATTAAAAGATAGATAGAGCGTAGCGATTCAACAAATATTCAATTTTCAATAGTCAATATTCAATTGAAAGGGCGTAGTGATTCAACAAATATTCAATATTCAATCGTCAGTATTCAATATTCTACGGGAGGGTAAAGGTGAATAGTACTGAAAGTCGTACAGACATTGGGAGCAGGACAAAAGGAAATGTTCTGCTTGTTGATGATAACCCGTCTAATCTGCGTCTTTTATCCGGGATGTTGACCGAAAAGGGCTATAAAGTCCGGCCCGCTCCTAGCGGCGCACTGGCGTTAACGTCAGCCCAATCGACCCTGCCGGACATTGTCCTGCTTGACATCAAGATGCCGGGCATGGACGGATACGAGGTCTGCCGGCGTTTGAAAGCTGATGAAAAAACCCGCCATGTCCCGGTTCTTTTTATTAGCGCTATGGCGGAAGTGGCGGACAAGATCAAAGGTTTTAATATCGGTGGGGTGGACTATATCACAAAACCGTTTCAGCATGAAGAAGTTTTGGTACGTGTTGAAACGCACGTCTCCTTGGCCCGGATGCATAAGAGACTCCAACAGGAAATCATGGGACGTAAGAGGGCAGAGGAGTTGGTGAAACAGGCCAATGATGAGCTCGAACAACGGGTAAAAGAGCGTACCTTAGAATTGAGCGTGGCAAACGAACAACTGAAACATGAAATCAAAGAGCGCAGACAGGCCGAGGAGACGCTGCGGGAGAGTGAGCAAAAATACAGGGAATTGGCCGATTTATTGCCTCAAATTGTTTTTGAAATGGATGATACGGGCACCCTCACTTTTGTAAATCGGAATGCCTTTGATGTTTTTGTATACACCCAAAGCGAATTTGATAAAGGTTTAAACGCCTTTCAAATGTTAATTCCGGAGGATTGTGACAGGGCAATGGAAGATATGCAGCGCGTATTTAATGGGGATAAATTAGGCGGTGTGGAATACACCGCACTAAGGAAAGACGGCGACACCTTTCCTATTATCTTAGATGCAACTCCGATTTGGCGGGATAACAAACCAATTGGTTTAAGAGGCATAATTATGGATCTCACTGAACGGAAACGGGCCGACGAGGAACGAATGCGCTTAATTGAGGCCATTAATCAGGCCGCCGAGTCCATCATGATTACCGATACAAAAGAAACCATCCTGTACGTCAATCCGGCGTTCGAGAGGCTGACCGGCTATACGCAAGAGGAGGCCATCGGCCGGAATCCGCGTATCCTGAAAAGCGGCAAGCATGATGAGGCCTTCTACAAACAGATGTGGGACACCCTCACAAGCGGCGAGGCGTGGCGTGGCGAGATTATCAACAAGGCCAAGGATGGAACGTTGTTTACCGAAGAAGCAACGATTTCACCAGTTTTTGACAACAAGGGTAAGATAATCAACTATATCGGAGTCAAGCATGATGTGACAAAGCAGCGTGTCCTTGAAGATCAATTGAGACAGGCGCAAAAAATGGAGACCGTTGGACGGCTGGCCGGGGGTGTGGCCCACGATTTTAACAACATGCTAAACGTGATACTTGGATCTGCCAAATTGGTCATGACCAGGGATGATCTTGATGATTCAATGTTAAAAAATTTACAGCAGATACAAAAAGCCGCCGAACGCTCGGCTGATATAACCCGTCAACTGCTGGCTTTTTCCCGCAAGCAGGTCATTGAGCCCATGGTGGTCAACCTTAACTCGCTGATTAAGGATATTGAAAAAATGTTTGGCCGGTTGCTTGGCAAGGGCATTGACATCCTGTCTGTTCCCGAAAAGGAGATCTGGAATATAATGGCGGACCCCGGGCAGATCCACCAGATAGTGGCCAACCTTTGCATCAACGCCAGTGACGCCATGCCGCAAGGGGGCAAGCTGACCATCGAAACCGCCAATGTAACATTTGACGACACATATTGTAAGGAGCATGTCGGGTTTGTTCCCGGATGCTTCGTTATGCTTTCGATCAGTGATAATGGTATCGGTATGGATAAGGAAATTCTGGCTCATATTTTCGAACCGTTCTTTACAACCAAGGAAGAAGGCAAAGGCACCGGTTTGGGGCTTGCTTCAGTTTACGGGGCCATAAAGCACAACAATGGATTCATTGACGTGTACAGCGAACCGGGACAAGGAACGACGTTCAAACTTTATTTTCCCCGATGTGCCGGAGAAGCCGAAAAACCAAAGGCTGCCGTCAAAGCGCCAAAAGGCCTTAAAACCGCTGCCATACTTCTGGTTGATGACGATGAGATGGTGCGCAATCTTACCGAGATGATGCTGGAGAAAATCGGCCATACGGTCGTGGTGGCCGAAACTCCGGAAGAGGCGCTGGCGCTGTGTGAAAAGGGCGGAATGGATATCGATCTTCTTTTATCCGATGTGGTGATGCCTCACATTGGCGGCAAAGCGTTGCAAAAAGCGATTGAAGCCCTTAAACCTGGAATCAAGACGCTTTTAATGTCCGGCTACACAGCCAGCGTCATCGCCCGCCATGGCGTGTTGGGAAAGGGAATGCATTTCATTCAAAAACCATTCAGCATTGAAGAGCTGGCGAGAAAAGTACGCGAGGCAATTGAGCAATGAAATGGCTGATAGCGCCATATAACCAGTCGTTTCACCAGACGCCAAACAGCGGCGCAGGTGAACGATATCGAACCCCAGGAGGATTGGACCATGTTTAAGGAAAATCGTGATTATAACAAATTCCTATGGAAAGATTTGGGCGATATTGAAAGTGGGAGACCAAACCTCGGTTTAAGTGTTCCGGTCTTGGTTTATCGATTACTCCAATATACTTTCCGAGATGTGATGATAACCGAGTTAGGCGTGAACAAAACAAATGATATCATCATTAAGGCAGGGAGGCTTGCCGGGAGGCAATTCTGTGAGAATATGCTGAACAGGGAACTTGATTTTAACGAATTTGTATCTCAGTTACAACGAGTGCTCAGAGAACAAGCCATCGGGATTCTTCGTGTTGAAAAAATTGATTTTGAAAACATGAGGTTTACGTTGACAGTCGTAGAGGATCTTGATTGTTCAGGACTGCCGCCCACCGATGAGGTGGTCTGCCAATATGATGAAGGATTTATCGCCGGCATTATGGAGGCCTATACCGGAAAATCTTTTCATGCAAAAGAGATAGACTGTTGGGCAAGTGGTGACAGGGTTTGCCGTTTTGATGTAAGGCTGCAAAAGGATACCGAATGATAGAAAATATTACCACAAAACTTGCAATTCTCTTGCAAGGCAAAGTCCCTGAAAAAATTGATACTGGAAACATTACTGATGAACATGAACAAAATCTTGCAAATAGGCTGAATCAACTTATTACTTTTATGCAGGAGGTACATGACTTCATCATTCCATTATCGAAAGGGGAATTAACCGAGATAAATATGTCATCACAGAATTTTTTTGGGTCACCCTTCAAAGAATTGCATTCCCGCTTGTTGCATCTCACATGGCAGGCGAACCAAGTTGCAAACGGTGATTTTAGCCAGCGAGTTGACTTTATGGGGGATTTCTCCGAAGCATTCAACTCTATGATTGTTTCTCTCAGAAATAGTGAAAAGCTACTTAAGATGAAAATACATGAGTTGGAGAAAGCTCTTTCTCATATCAAAACTCTGCGCGGTATTGTTCCGATATGTGCCTCGTGCAAGCAGATTCGTGATGATGAGGGGTATTGGCATCAGGTTGAGTCCTATGTCCGTGATCATTCCGAAGCAGAATTTAGTCATAGCATTTGTCCAGAGTGTGCGAAGAATCTTTATCCCGATTTGGTTAAAGACAACGAATGAGATATCAAGTGAGCCATTTTCAAAATGTTCAATTTTGTTCGAGATCAAGTCGAAGATCCCGGACTTTGAGCGGGGGAAGGCGATCCGCCTGAGGCGGATTAACCACAGGAATAGCGAGCTATTTTAACTTTTCTTTCTCTTTTTACTTTTTTTGGATCGTTTGGTTTGCGGTTTCTTGTTTTCTGCATATTGAACCCGAATATTTCGACCATCAATTTTGGCACCTTTCATTGATTTTAACACTTTAGCCGCAATACTTGTTTCAACTTCAAAAAAAGAAAATTCCCGCATGATTTCTATTGGACCAATCTTTTCAGAGCTAATTCCAGCTCTGCTGCATATAGTTCTTATCACAG
>JAUUWG010000187.1 GCA_030589165.1 Desulfobacterales bacterium | reverse complement strand
CTGAACTCAAGAAAACCGCCGATGTAGTATGGTTTTTTTTCGATCTCCTTTTCAATTTCCGACAGATCAAACTGATAGTCGTCCTGGCAAAAAGCCGGTTGCAGACACGTTAAAAATAAGCCCAACATGGATACGCTAAAGACGAACAGCGTCTTGTTCAACTTTAACGTCCCCCTATTCATCTCAGGCTTTCGACCTTTGAAAGAAAGTTAAGGGTAAAGACTTCATCGGGAAGCTCTTTTTTCTTCATCTTGGCAAAAATCATGATCGACTTATATCCCTTATGTAATGGGCTGTCCGTCTCAATCACGGCAGGGCGCACAATATCGCCGCCAAAATCCTGAACTTTTTTAAAATAGAGTGTCTTTATCAGCATTCCGGAAGAAGCAAAACATTCGATTTTATTAGGAAGAAGCTTTTTATCGTCCACCCACATTTTAAGGCCGTCATAGGCAACGGATCTGGTTTTGGCTTTTAAATAAAGCACCAAAAGGCCTTCTTGCTGCTCCATTTTTTCGCAATTGTATTCAGCACTGTAGTCAAGCCGCATGATATCAGCGTTGTTGAATATTCCTCCGGTCACCGACTGGAGGCTGGTGATGCGGATCGGTTTGCCTACATTCGGAATGTAAAGCCACATGTTCTCCCCCAACCGCAAAGTGGCTCGCCCTTTTTCACTTGCAGGGGATAAAAAAACGGATGCAACCTGGTCACGGCCTTTTTTAACTGTGAACATAATGAACTCTTTTTTCGAGCCGTCCGGTTCAATATTGATCAGCTTGCGGTACATCTCAAAACTGTCCGGGTTGAGGTTGCGATCCACCTTTTGAAGGATTGCATTCCCATCATCCGAATACGCCGGTACGGCAAGGCACAAACACATCAAAATCATCGATAGTAATTTTATCATTATCTTCCTCCCATAACCCGGACAAGCCGGAACCAAACAGGGTTTTTTAACCAATTGATTTTCAGCTTGTCCGGAAATTCGAAATCCGAAACTCGAAACTCGAAACAAATCCTAAATCCTAATGTTTCAATGACCAAAACAACATCAGTATTCAACGTCTTCCAAGTCATGCACCTGTTTTTGTCATTAGAATTTTGGTAATTCGATATTGTTTCAGATTTCGTTATTCGATATTCGGATTTTGTTCTCCCAATGAGTTGTCTGTCTCGATAGTTTTTCTGCTACAAAAAACACAAAATTCTTAAGTACCAGTTAAACGTGCCTCAGGGCATCTACCGGTTCCATCTTTGAGGCCTTATAGGCCGGATGCAGGCTGGCAAAAACCGAAATAAGCAATACAATGGCAGCCAGCCAGAACAGTTCGGTAAAACTGATGGAGGGCTCCAAAAGCAGGTTGTCATTTCTGCCGAAAGAAAACCGGATTTTATAGATATTCAGGAGAAAAATCCCTGAAAGGCCGATAATAGTACCTGCCGCGATGCTGATCAACCCGAGAGTGAACCCCTCGGTCAGAAAGAGGGCCATGATTTTACCGGGGGTCGTTCCGATAGCAGACATGGTGCCGATCTCTCTAACCCGCTCATACACTGACATGATCATGACATTTAAAATACTGATGAGCACAATTGAAATCATAATGAGTTTCATGCTTACGGACATAAGATCAATCATTCTGGCGATATTATAAAAGGGGGAAAGTTTTTCCCAGGTGTGGATTTCAAAAGCCGGTTTTCCATTTTTGTTTTTAAATTTGCCCAGTGCTGATTTGAGGTCCTCATAAACGGGGTCCAGCCTATCGAAATCATTCAAGCGCACGGCCACTTCCGTGATCTCCGGTTGTTCCATACGCAGCAGGGTGCGGGCATCTTTGATATGCATGTAGCCTTCTTTGCCCTGGGGACCGACAACGGTCTCAGTGATCCCTGCCACGATGAAATTCATGCCGTTTATAGAACCGTCCTTGTTGTTGGCAACAAGCACCACGGTGTCCCCCTGCCGGATTTTCATCCCTTTGGCCAGTTTGTCCGGGAGAATGACCTCACCCGGACGGATCAATTCCTTCCGCTGGCCCTTTTCACCGAATGTCATCCGGTTCCCCACGGCCGGACACACCTTTACCTCTTTTTCCGGATCAATGGCGTTAAGCCGGATGTTGGTGGTCTCTGAATAGTTACTCAGCATGGCGCCGAGCTTTATCCTTGGCGCCCAGGCATCAACAGAGGGATTACTTTTTAAAACATCTTCGATTTTGGCGTATCCCTTACTATTCAGGTTGAGGTTCAAAGGGATTGAATCCATGGACGAGACATACCCTTTTTTATGAATCTGTATCTGGGAAAGGTTGGCATCGGTAATCTGGCCGATCATCATGGCCTTGAATGATCCGGACAGGCCTGAAAAAAGAATGACCATCAGGACTCCCATGGTGATCAGCAGAGAGGTGAGCAGGGTTCGTCTCTTGTAGCGCATCAGATTTCGAACGGCTATTTTAAATATTCGAATCATTTTTCCCTTCCTTTCCACTTAATAGACGTGGTGTTGAGTGAGTAAGTTGGCCATCTTCAAGAGTGTGGATGATCTCCGCCTCTTCCATAATGCCGGGATCATGGGTGGAGAAGATGAATGTCGTGTTGAATTTATCCCGCATGTCCCGCATAAGACGAATAACGTTTACGGCGGTTTTGTGGTCAAGGTTTGCCGTGGGTTCATCGGCCAGTACCAGTTTCGGACGGGTCACAAGTGCCCGGGCCACGGCGACCCGCTGCTTCTGGCCGCCTGAAAGCTGATCAGGACGTTTATTCTGCTGCTCGAGCATCCCTACGGCTTCAAGTACTTTCACCACCTTTTCTTTGCGGTCTGATGTCGGCTCATTTTTAATCATCACCAGTGGATATTCCACGTTCTCATGGACGGTCAGCACCGGAAAAAGGTTAAAGGCCTGAAAGATAAATCCGAAAACAGAACCTCTGAAAATTGCGCCCTGTTTGCGATCCAGATCATTTACCTGTTTTCCGTCTACGGCAATTTTTCCTTCCGTGGGTTTATCCAGACATCCGATGAGGTTCAGCATGGTGGTTTTCCCGCT
>JAUUWG010000091.1 GCA_030589165.1 Desulfobacterales bacterium | reverse complement strand
GTCCTATGTTGCTGATCTCGATCGGGTACTTTTCAAAGATGCATAGGCTGAAAAGTACAAACAAAACTGCTAAAGCGGGTCTTATATCCCAAGGATAAATCCTTGGGTTTTACGGCCTAAAGGCAAATATTATAAAGTTCCGCAACTTTAGCTCACTTCAAACTTTCATACCTCCAGAGAGCCGATAATATCCGTTATTTTTGAAACCTTCTTTTCCACCATAAACCGCTCTATCCCTTCAATTATATCCATGGTAGCATGTGTGTTTATGAAGTTGGCCGTACCGACCTGTATGGCTGAAGCACCGGCCATCAGAAACTCCAGCGCATCTTGTGCGGTCATTATCCCTCCGATTCCGACCACCGGAATTTTTACTTTTTGAGCCACCTGCCACACCATGCGCAGGGCAACAGGTTTAATTGCCGGACCGGAAAGCCCTCCGGTTATGTTGGCAAGTTTCGGACGTCGGGATTCAATATCAATGGCCATTCCGGTCAAGGTGTTTATCAGTGAAACAGAATCTGCTCCCGCATTCTCGACGCTTTTTGCTATTTGCGTGATATCGGTGACATTCGGAGAAAGCTTGACCATAACCGGTTTGTTCGTCCGGTCTCTGACAGCATCAACCACACGGGATGCAGATTCGGGCTCCACGCCAAAGGCCACCCCCCCTGCCTTTACATTGGGACAAGAGATATTGACCTCGATGCCCGTTACCTCATCGATCCGTTCAATGCGCTCCGCCAGTTTTGCATATTCATCGATAGTTTTCCCGTATATGTTTGCAAAAACCGGCGTTGAAAGTTTTTTTAAAAAAGGGATCTTTTCTTTTATAAATGCTTCAAGACCCACATTTTCAAGCCCAATGGCATTGAGCATGCCGGATGCGGTTTCAACAATTCTTGGCGGCGGATTTCCGGGAGAAGGTTTGAGTGACACCCCCTTGACAATAATTCCACCGAGGCGGTTTAAATCGACCAGTTCTTCAAATTCTCCGGCATATCCAAATGTTCCGGATGCCGTCATAACGGGATTTTGAAGCTCAACCCCTCCGATATTTACGTTAAGATCAACTTTATTCATAATAATAATAAGAAGAAGAAGAAGAAGTTATGCATTCCCACACGGGAGCATGGGAGCAAGAAATATAAAAAAGACGGAGCAAAGCAACTCATGAACTTTAGCTCTCTTTAGGCTCTTCGTTGAGCCATTCCATATAACACTGCACGCCCTGTTCCACAGTCTTGAAGGATACCGGACAGCCCGCTTCACGCAATTGAGCGATATCCGCTTCAGTAAAGCTCTGGTATCGATTTTTCAAGTGATCCGGGAACGGGATGTATTCCATATCACCTCGGGCGTGGAAGGCAATGACCCCCCGCGCAACGTCGTTAAACGTTCGGCTTCGGCCCGTACCCACATTGAAGATACCGGATTTGTCCGGGTTCTCCATAAACCAGAGGTTTACCTCCACAACGTCGGAGACATAGACAAAATCCCGGCGCTGGTCACCGTCTGCATATCCGTCACTCCCTTCAAACAATTTCACCTTTCCCTCTGCCAGAACCTGATTATTGAAATGAAAGGCCACGCTGGCCATGGAGCCCTTATGTTGTTCACGCGGCCCATAGACATTAAAATAGCGGAATCCGGCAATCTGGCTCTCGGCATCGGGAAGAATCCGGCGAACATATTGGTCAAACAAAAACTTGGAATAACCGTATACGTTCAGAGGTTTTTCATGCTCAAGGGCCTCCTTAAATACTGTTCCATCCCCGTAAACAGAGGCACTGGAGGCATATAGATAAGGGATACGATGCTTAAGGCAGTAATGCAAAAGTTCCTTGGAATATTCATAGTTATTGCGCATCATGTAACGGCCGTCCCAGTTCGTGGTAGAGGAGCAGGCTCCCTCATGAAAAACCGCATCTGCAGAGACGTAAAAATCATTTCCGGCCTTTATTCTTTCTATGAAATCATCTTTATCCAGATAATCGTAGATCTTGCAATCCGCAATATTTTTGATCTTGGTACCATCGGAAAGATTGTCAACGATCAAAATATCCGAACAACCGCGTTCATTGAGCGCTTTTACAATATTGCTGCCGATAAAACCCGCTCCACCTGTTACAATAACCATTTATTTTCTCCACCTGCCGGAATCATTTGTTTTTGTAAGTACTATAGATATCTTGCCGCAAAGGCACCGGAATTGGAGCCTTAATGGCTGATTAACAACGTTTTTTCGGCATCCTTCATATTGTCCCAAAAGTAGTGGACACTTTTTTTAAAAGACTTCCGAAAAATGAGGGGATGGCTTGAGAAAGTGTAAACTACTTTTGAAGGATGCCGTTTTTTCTTACCAATAGCTACAATTTTATAACTTTCAAAAAACATATCAGATACGCCTCCTTATGAAAAGCCCCATTTCCACCCTGCACATGGAAAATTCAAAACGATAAGCTACCCGCATCATCCCTGTTTTGCAAAGATAGTTATAGCCGGAAAAATTTATGCCGCGCGCCTTGCTTTTTAAAGCGGATATGATTATACTAACTAATTATGATTGTAGGAGATAATGAAAAATTCCCGGATCCCAAAGAGCTTGAAAAAGAAATAGGTGAATTTCTATCCAAGAAGTTCGGAGATAATGTCAAAGTCATATCTCCGCTTGTTCTGCCTGAAGAAGAGCTCCCGGATAAAACGGATAAAGCCCCCCCAAAAAAGAAAAAGCTTAACTTTGATTTAAAGCCTGAAGAACTGGTCGCCTATCTTGATCAGTATATTGTAAAACAGGATCGGGCCAAAACCGTCCTGGCTACAAAGATATGTACGCATTTTAACCGCGTAAAACGCCGCGAAGCCTTCCCTGATGATCACAAAGAAATGGTCGGCAGCATCAAAAATAATGTACTTATGCTGGGCCCGACAGGAGTGGGAAAAACCTACCTGGTCAAACTGATCGCCGACAAAATCGGCGTTCGCTTTGTCAAGGGAGATGCCACCAAGTTCAGTGAAACCGGTTATGTGGGCGGAGATGTCGAGGACCTGGTACGGGATCTGGTGCGAGAAGCCGACGGCGATATTGAACTGGCCAGGCATGGCATCATATACATAGATGAAATCGACAAAATTGCATCCAGCCACAATCTTATAGGCGCTGATGTCTCTCGAACGGGTGTCCAGAGAGCCCTGCTCAAGCCCATGGAGGAAACGGATGTTGAACTGAAAGTTCCCCATGATCCGATCTCGATGCTTGAAGAGATCGAGCAATATCGTAAAACCGGCAAGCGTGACAAACGCTATGTAAACACCAAAAACATTCTGTTTATCATGAGTGGTGCATTTGCCGATATCGGGGAAATCATAAAAAAACGAATTTCAAAACAGAATATCGGCTTTGGAGCAAAAATCAAACGTTCAGACGAAGATTCCGATATACTGAAACAGTTAAAAACTGAAGACCTGGTAAAATTCGGCTTTGAATCGGAATTTGTCGGCCGCCTTCCGGTAAGGGCCGTTTTTGAGAGACTGACCGAAGACGATCTGTTCAATATCTTGCGAAATCCGAACAACCCTATAATTCTTGGAAAAAAACTCGATTTTGAAGCATACGATATCAACGTTAAGTTTGAAGACAAGGCGCTTCGAATTTTAGCCGAACAAGCCTTTTCAGAGAATACGGGAGCAAGGGGTCTTGTCAGTGCCGTTGAAGAGGCACTGCTTCTTTTTGAAGAGAAACTGCCGTCCACAAACATCAAGAAATTCCCGATAACGTCCTCTGTCATTGAAAACCCCCAAAAAGCACTTGAAACGTTTTTAGCAACCCAAAACGACAAAAAATGGGATAAAATTTTTGAACGGATCGCCCATCAAGAAAAGCAATGGGTTAAGGAATATATAAAATCAAAGCAAAAAAATCTGGCTGAACGATACCATCTGAGGCTCTCTCCGCCTCAAATAGATCTTGTGGCTGCTTATTATTGCAATCATATAACGGATATCGGAGAAGCCATGCAAAAAATCAAATTCTATTACGACGAAGTTAAAAAACTTGAACTATACTTTTTAAACAAGCATGATATCAATATTATTTTGGAAGAAGACGCCATGGATTTAATTACTGAGCAGTTCATCAATTCCTCAGCGACTTTTGAAAATATATATAAAAAAATATCCACCGATTTTGAAGACGGCCTGAAACTGATTCAGGGGAAAACCGGCAAAAATCGTTTTTCCATTACCAGGGAAGCCCTTTTAGACCCGAAATCTTTTTTAAACGATCTCGTTAAAAAGGAACTCGGAATAGATCCAATACCTGATAATAGTAAATTCTAATTCGTGCAAATCAGAAAAGTGCCTAAAATGAGCTAAAGTTTGAAGTGAGCTAAAGTTAAGGAGTCGCTCCGCTCCGTCTTTTTATATATATATTGATAGAATTCCTCAACTTTAGGCACTTCACACTTTTTTTAATTAAGAAACTAACCTTTGATGCATTCGTAAAAAGTCCAAATTGAAAATTTCAACCGCAATATATAGGTGTTTTATTTCTTTCATGTACCACTGATTGTGATTGAAATTTCTGTTGGCGACTTTTTACGAGACCATCAACCTTTTAACCGCTTTATGACACTTGAAAAATTATGATTGGAATATCAAAACTTTATTGTGGAACGGTCGAACCTTCAGATGCGCTTCGTTATAACCGTCATTCAGGCAAATTACCCTCCCATCTCCTTCAGTTCTCCAGCGATAAACGCCCCGTCGTGGTCTGGAACACCACAAGGCGTTGCAATTTAAAGTGTGTGCACTGTTATGCCCAGGCAAAAGACATCTCTTTTGATAATGAACTCTCTACCCTGGAAGGCAAAAAACTCATCGATGATCTTGCCGGCTTCGGTGTGCCCGTGATTTTGTTTTCAGGCGGAGAACCATTGGTTCGAAAGGACCTTCCCGAACTGGCAGCCTATGCCGTGGAAAAGGGAATGAGGGCTGTCATATCAACAAACGGAACACTCATATCTCCTGAAAAGGCCCGTATACTCAAAGATATCGGTCTTTCATACGTGGGAATAAGCATTGATGGAATGGAACAGATAAACGACCGTTTCAGAGGCGTTAAAGGCGCATACCAGGCGGCTTTGGACGGGATCAGGAACTGCAAGGCGGCTGGAATAAAAGTCGGTCTTCGCTTTACCATCAACAAAATCAATGTCGGTGAAATTCCTAATATATTCGATCTCCTTGAAGAGATGGACATTCCCAGGGCCTGCTTTTACCATCTTGTTTATGCGGGACGCGGTTCAAAACTGGTTGAAGAGGATTTGACCCATGAAGAGAGCAGAAAAGCCGTTGATCTCATAATGGATCTTACCCAAAAACTGCATGAAAAGGGCAAGCCCAAAGAAATATTAACCGTTGACAACCATGCCGACGGCCCCTATCTGTATTTAAGAATGCTTAAGGAAGACCCCCGGCGGGCCAAGGAAGTTCTTGAGCTTCTCGAAATGAATGAAGGAAACAATTCCGGCAGGGGATTCGGATGCATCAGCTGGGATGGTGAAATCCATGCCGATCAATTCTGGCGTCATTACAGTTTTGGAAATGTAAAAAACCGTCCGTTTTCCGAAATCTGGACCGACACCTCGGAACCGCTGATGAAAAAGCTTAAAGAGAAGAAAAAATACGTTGAAGGGAGATGCGCATCCTGCCGCTGGCTGGATATCTGTGCAGGCAATTTCAGGGTAAGGGCCGAGGCGGTGACCGGTAACATTTGGGCACCGGACCCTGCCTGTTATCTGACGGATGAAGAAATAGCTTAGCTTAAATCAATTGATAGTGTATTCATATTAATATAAGGAGCGGCAGATGCTTTTCCCCGACTACAGGCCAAGACGTCTCAGGCAAAATGATGCTTTCAGACGCATGATACGTGAAACCAAACTTTCTGTTGATGATTTGATTTTTCCCATCTTTGCCATCAGCGGCAAGGGCGTAAAGAATCCCATCCCGTCCATGCCCGGCCATTGTCAGCTTTCCACGGATCATCTTGTTAAAACGGCAAAAAAAGCTTACGAACTCGGGATACCCGCAGTCATGCTTTTCGGAATACCCGACAAAAAGGATCCATTGGCAACAAGCGCCTACGCAAAGGACGGCATCGTTCAAAAAGCAACCAAGGCATTAAAGGATAAGATACCCGATCTGGTTGTCATAACCGATGTCTGCCTGTGTCAGTATACAGACCATGGGCATTGCGGCGTCGTGGACGGAAACATCATAGACAATGATGCGACCCTTGACCTTCTGGCCAGAGTTGCCCTGTCCCATGCAAAGGCCGGCACCGACATGGTAGCACCTTCCGACATGATGGACGGCCGTGTTGCTGAAATTCGTCAAACCCTGGATGAAAACGATTTCAGTAACATACCCATCATGTCATACGCAGCCAAATATTGCTCAGCTTATTACGGCCCCTTTCGTGAGGCAGCGGATTCAGCCCCCCAGTTCGGGGATCGTCGAACCTACCAGATGGACCCTGCAAATTCTCTGGAAGCGATCCGGGAAGTCAACATGGATATAGAAGAAGGGGCTGATATAATAATGATCAAGCCCGCCCTTCCCTATCTTGATATTATTCACAGCATCCGTAATGAGATTGATCTTCCTGTTGCGGCATATAATGTAAGCGGTGAATATTCCATGATCAAGGCGGCCGAAAAAATGGGATGGATAGACGGAAAAAAGGTCATGATGGAAAGCTTGACGTCAATCAAGCGGGCCGGAGCCGACATGATCCTGACTTATTTTGCTCTTGAAGCAGCGGAAGAATTAAGAAAATGAAACCAATCGAAACAAACAAAACTTCCCATCCACACAAGGGAAAAGTCAATTCCACTTTACGGCTCGTTGCATGGGAGACCACCCGCAACTGCAACCTTTCCTGCATACACTGCCGGGCAGCCGCAACCCAGGGTCCATACTCCGGCGAACTTGATACGGAAAGTTCTTTTCGCCTTCTGGACCAGATTGCCCAGGTCGGTCAACCGATTATTATCCTGACGGGCGGAGAGCCTCTGCTTCGGCAAGATATTTTTGAAATCTCAGCCTACGGAACAAAAAAAGGCCTTAAAATGGTTATGGCCCCTAACGGGACAATGATCACGGAGAGCAACGCAAAACAAATGGCTGATGCCGGTATTAAAAGGATAAGTATCAGCATAGACGGTGCCGAAAAAGAGAGTCATGACGGCTTCAGGGGCGTTAAGGGGGCCTTTGAGGGTGCACTTCGCGGCATTCAACTGGCAAAGGAAGCCGGAATAGAATTTCAAGTCAACACCACCATTACCAAAACGAATCTCGACCAGATCCCGAAAATCCAGGATCTTGCCATAGAATTAGGCGCCGTCGCCCATCATATTTTTCTCCTGGTTCCGACGGGCCGCGGCAAATATATTGTAGACCAGGAGATAACGTCGGATGAATATGAAAGCACGTTAAACTGGTTTTATGACCAAAGAGGAAAGACCCCGTTGCAACTCAAGGCAACCTGTGCACCGCATTACTACCGCATACTCAGACAAAGAGCAAAACAAGAGGGACAAACCGTTTCCTACAAAACACACGGCCTGGATGCCGTCACAAGAGGTTGTTTGGGGGGAACGGGCTTCTGTTTCATTTCCCATACCGGAACTGTACAACCGTGCGGTTTTCTCGACTTGAATTGCGGAGATGTCACAAAAAAATCATTTGAAGATATCTGGAACCATTCCGAAGTCTTTTTATCCCTGCGCAATTATGACAATCTGAAAGGAAAATGCGGAAAGTGCGAATTCAAAAGGGTCTGCGGCGGC
Organism: Desulfobacterales bacterium; assembly: GCA_030589165.1. GTDB lineage: Bacteria > Desulfobacterota > Desulfobacteria > Desulfobacterales > JAFDHS01 > JAFDHS01. The sequence continues at coordinate 242 of JAUUWG010000091.1, read as the reverse complement.
TGCAGGGCAAGAGCTTATGAGGCAACGGGTGATTATCTGGCCGAAGAACCCCTGTGCAGTTATCAGCCGGTTTCTACCCTGAAAAGTGAGCTAAAGTGAACTAAGGGACTCGGCACAAATAAATTATCCCATTTAGCATCTCCTCTTCAGGCCATCTTTATTCGATACTCAATCAAATCGTCCTCGAAATAGAACGACTATTCCTGTGGCGATTAGATTTCGGATCGAATAAATCTGACCTG
>JAUUWG010000217.1 GCA_030589165.1 Desulfobacterales bacterium | reverse complement strand
TTGTGTCTGTTTTAAACCGTACAAAAAAGGACCCCATATACGATTTAACAAATGCCGTTGCAGAAAGAGACATCGAAAAATCGCTCTTTTTTCTGGATACACTTCTTGCCGATAATCTTCATCCGCTTCAAATTATTGCTGCAATAACAAATCAGATGAGAAGGCTATTGCTCGTCAAGGGTTTTGTTGAAAGTCCTCATGGCCGGGAATGGCATGGCGGCATTCAGTTCCATGAATTTAAAAACAGGATTATGCCCGCTATCCAGGCTTATGACGCTGATCTTTTGGGACAGTTTGAAACGTGGGACCAAATGCTTTCAAAACAGACGGGAAAAGACAATCAACGATCAAAAAGCAAGAATGCAAAAAAGAAAAGTCGACCGGTTACAGATCTTGTTATTGCAAAAAGTTCGAAAAATCCTTATCCTGTTTACCAGATGTTCTTGAAGTCTGAAATATTTACCACGGATGAACTTATTGCTGTTTTTGAGTCACTGGGTCAAGCTGATTTGCACCTTAAATCCACCGGCAAGAAGCCCAGATTGATATTGGAAAAATTGATATTTTTTATTTGTCAACATCAAAATAAAGTTAACTAAAGCGCAAACGCCTCGCCGTTGGCTCTGCCTGGAGGAGGCCGGCTCGTACGGATAAGGGTTTTTAAAATGGGGTTTATAAAAGAACAACAAAAACGGCTGGCCATACGGTTTTTAAGCTGGCAATACGAGAAAAGAAATCTGCCCGTCCCGTCACGGATTGAACTTGAAAGACATGCGGCAGGGATCGTTGAGGATGCCCATCGAATAGCCCGTGAAAGGGGCCGCAACGTAATGTCGATTATAAAAGAAATGGTTGCGGATATAAAACGATAGGATATTTTGGCATCCTTTGTTTTGCTCTGAAAAACCTGGTCATTTGGGCCAGGTCAGAGGTAGATGGCTCTGCCTTGGAGTTTTGTGTCTAAAATCACAAATTCCAAGCACCAAATTCCAAATAAATCTCAAACTCCAAATTCCAAACCGGTTCAAAGCAATTGTTTTTTTGTTTGGGATTTTGAATTTCGGTCATTGTTATTTGTTTGTTTTTTGGGATTTGTTATTTGGAATTTCCACTAATTAAACAACTCTGTGAACGGATACAAAAAAATTATGAAACCAGTAGAGCCCGTGAACTGTTACAGTATTTCAGGCTCTGGTAGAGATCTTTGGCACGATAAGAACTGCGCACCAGCGGTCCGCTGGCAACTTCGGAAAATCCCATTTTAAGAGCCACCTTCTTCCAGTAATCGAATTCTTCGGGAGGAATAAAGCGTTCAACTTTCAGGTGTTCCCTTGTGGGCTGAAGATATTGGCCAAGTGTCAGGATGCTACACTTCGCGTCAAGAAGGTTCCGCAGTGTCTTTTCGACTTCTTCGGGAAATTCTCCTAATCCTAACATAAGACCTGATTTAGTGGGAATGAAAGAGTCGTATTGCTTAACCCGCTTTAGTAGTCCAAGCGAGCGACGGTAGTCGGCCTCTGGCCGAACCAGAGGGTAAAGACGCGGAACAGTTTCAAGATTATGATTCAAAACATGGGGATGAGCCTCCAGAACCGTCTGAAGCGCATCTTCATTCCCTTGAAAATCCGGGATCAAAACCTCCATAAGCGTATGGGGCATTCTTTCGCGGATTTCTTTAATTGTTTTTGCAAAAAGACCGGCTCCGCCGTCAGGAAGATCGTCCCTGGTGACAGAAGTTATGACCACATAGCTCAATCTCAGGCTTTGTGTGGCTTCGGCCACCCTGGATGGTTCTCTGGAGTCGGGCGGTCCTGACGGTCGTGCGTGGGCTACGTTGCAGAAACGGCAGTTCCTCGTGCAGCAGGGCCCCATAATCAGGAAGGTTGCCGTTTGTCGGGAAAAGCATTCCCAGAGGTTGGGGCATCGGGCCTCCTGGCAAACGGTGTGAAGCCGGCTTTTACTCAGCAGAGTCCTTACTTTTTCATAGGCGGGTCCTGTTGGAAGACGCCGTTTAAGCCAGTGGGGTTTTGAAAGCAGCTGTTTATGTTGCTGATTATGATTCATCAGTTTTCAATCACAAATAGTCAATTTGCAATTCCTTAAGGTTTGTCATAATAAGTGTAACCTCGAAAACAGCTTCCAGATGATGTTTTACCGTTTTGCGTACTTGACTCATGGATAATTTACGTGAAAGCTCGCGTTCCATAGAGGTTATCCCGGTATTCCGAAGACCGCAGGGATTTATCCACTGGAAAGGTTCCAGTGAGGTGTTGACGTTTAATGCCATGCCATGAAAGCAAATACCCCGCCGAATAGCGATTCCGATACTCCCCAGTTTATTGTTGCCGATCCACACG